>VYCS01000027.1:0-283 GCA_009843815.1 Cenarchaeum sp. SB0675_bin_21
AGCACAAATCAAAACACTACAAAACAAGCTCACCGAGATAGAGTCCATCCCACCATTCGGTTCTGACATTAAATCTGGCGCTACTAATTTACAAAAAATATTACACCTTCAAGAATTACTCCTATCACTGTCTTTAAGTCCCAATACTGATGTTTACAAACAACTTATAAAATTTGAAAAAGATGTTAAAGAATTAAAAAACACGTTACGACCTATTAAAAAACACAAGACCACAAAACCATCTACCAAAAAACCCTAATCATGTGTAGTGGGTAATTATATA
>VYCS01000027.1:293-8411 GCA_009843815.1 Cenarchaeum sp. SB0675_bin_21
GCCTAATACATTCTACACTAGTAAATCAAAATATGATTAATTTTGGAGTGGACCCCAGAAAATAGGACCGTTTTTGCCATAATTTTTCATATGGTGAGCCTCATTTATTTCTCAGCTCCCATTGCATGGCAAACTCGGTTGGTGTCATGTATCCGATGGCAGAGTGTATTCGTTGGTTGTTGTAATCCGCAAAAGTGTCTGCAAGTGCAATCTCGGCATCTTGATAGGATCCAAACTCTCGGGACTACATGTACTCCTTTTTGAGTGTCTTGTGGAACGACTCGACGTGCTCGTTCTGTTCTGGCGTGTTCTTCCAGATGAATTCGTGCTTGCTGATGCCAAGAATCTGTACCACCTTTCTGAAGTCATGGCTTGCGTACTGATTGCCGTTGTCCGTGCGTATCCTCAGCCGTGAGCAGTCGGGCTTTTCCGCAGCAACTGCGTTTGTGATTGAATCTATGGCCACATGTCGGGTGGTGTTGGTGTCAAAAGCATACGATATCCACTTGCGGGTGAAACAAGCGACCACGTTAAAGCTGTAGCCCCACCCATCCATGCCGCACCAGATGTACGTGATGTCAAGCTTCCATAATTGGTTCGGAGTATCAAGTTTGAAGAGCCTACGTTTCGTACGGATGATGTCGTTCTTCGCCTTTTGCGGGTCGATGTAGCCAGTTTTTTTCGGTATATTCTCTGTATTTACTTGCGATTTACTGGAACGCCCATCTCCCTAGATATCTGGGCCGCCATCCGGCGCGTTCCATATGTGGGCCTCTTGGCGCTTATACTGGACACGGCATCTACTATACCTTGGTCAAGTCGGACCTCGCGTGTCGTAGGCTTGTAGTACCAAGCACATTTTGATACGCCTGCGTACTTTAGCGACTTGGCTAGGCTCATCTACTGTTGCATCTACTTGACCGCGCTAAATCTCTGCTTTCCTCCAAGGTTTTTTTAAAACATCGTTGGCGATTGTCAGTTCTCCTATAATCCGCTTAAGGTTGTCGATCTCTTTTTTAGAAGCTTCTGTAGGATCCGCATTGCCGTGGTGTGCCAACCTGGCCTTGCCTGCATCCAAGAATTACCGTCTCCATGTCTGGAACGTCGGAGGGTGCACGTTGTGTTTGCGGCATAGCTCTGCCATACTGATGTTGGTCTTGATTGATTCCAATACAATCTGGATCTTTTGCTCGGGAGTGAACTTGGTCTTTGTCATGCCTGTTCTGCCCCTCCACAGCCCTTAAGGTATACGAACGCCTGCGGTACTACTCTAGCAGGGTCCGCCCCAATTTTAGTCACTAATTATACACATTTCTACCAATTTTGCGCAACCTCTATTTTTAGCCAAACTCACACGACTTATAGTTAAAATACAATTGTCAAGAGTTTTCTTTTCAAGGTACCTCTAATTGATACATTGGCGAAGAGTCCTGAACATAAGATTCTTGTCGAGAATCAAAACATATAGTGCAGATGGTACTTTTGCATGAACGCGTAGTGGCCAGCCTGGTGTGACATGGGCTTGAGCCCAGCGGTGTCTGCGCCCTCAGAGTAATCGGCAACCATGCCTGCATCGCCCCTCCTTTGCGGGGTTTGTCGTGCCGTTTCGCGATTTCTTGGTTAAATACTGATGTTGCAATGCTTCTTCAGTCAGCTAAAATGAGAAGGTATTCACACCATTTCAAGTTTGTAAAGTGGCTATTTAAGGTCGTATATGATCTTTTTGCTATGGCCAATCCGAAGTGGATGCTGCGTACAGAACTGATGTCTCGGGCTGTGATGTACCCTCGTACCGCAATGTCTCAACGGTGGTCCGCCGATGAGAGCGGGCAGTCGGGGACTTGGCCACACTCGCGAGGCTGAGGCGCGGCCAGGAGATAACGGGTAGAATGGTACACGTGAAGAGACTGACGCACAACTGGCACGAGCGGCTTAACTCCACCCTGCGTGGATTGTTTCATGGTCGGCGGGTCGCCTGACAGAGGCCTGCATAATGGTCACTTGAATGTACTACAACTACCTCTGCCCCACATGACTCGGCGAGATCACGCAAACCGAGAAGGCGGGGATGCTTATATCCGACCCCGACAAGATGACCACGCTGATACAGAACGCGGTAATGTCCGAAACGACATTGCCGCAGCTGCAATGGGTAGAAAACAGGAGAGCGGACTGTATGGCGGCCTGATGCGGCACGGGTCGGAGACTGGTACGTTGCGGCCCACGTACCATGCAACGATTCCGATCGTGGTGCCAACCCGGACCCCTGCGCGGGCTTGTAGCATGACCAGGCCGCCAGGATGGGCAGTTGGGCAGCGGAGTTCGGTGCGGGAACGCGCGGGTACCGGCTCCGTGGATCATTGGCACCACACATTAATGCAGCGGAACTCACTTGATAATGGACCGGGGGGGATTTGAACCCCCGACATCCACGTTGCGAACGTGGCGTTATACCCCTAAACCACCGGCCCGTGATGTACACTTTCGAGTATTTGATTTAAACCATCTGACTATGAAATATTTGTTTTTAAACAGTTTTTAATCAAAAACAATACATGTAGTAGATGTTTCACATTATATCATGACGTTTGATACGGTTGTGGTGGATTCACACGTTGTTTTACCACATGGAATAATTGACAAGAACATAATAATTGATGATGGCAAAGTTGTAAAGTTTACTACCGATGTTCCTTCTTGTGATTGTAAGATAAATGGTGCTGGTCTTGTCTCTGTACCTGGTCCAATTGATCCTCATGTCCACTATGGAGTCTACTCTCCCATTGAAGAAGCTGCGGTAACCGAATCTCATGCAGCTGCCATTGGGGGAGTAACTACAATGATGAGAATGTTACGACTACAAGGTAAATTTAGTACAGATTTACCACCTCAACTTGATGCCGCATCATCATCACACTATATTGACTATACAATACATGCTTCCATATTTACTGAACAACAAGTTCATGAAATGAGTTATTGCGTTGCAAACGGAATCACATCCTTTAAAATTTACATGAATTTAGCTGGTGAAGTTGGACATGTATACATGGATTTACCGCCAAACACCTTCAAATTACAAGAAGCCAAAGTCGATGTGACTAACGATATAATTGAGAAGATAGTCAAGACTGCTGCATCATTACAGTGCCCTGTATTGGTTCATGCTGAGGATTATGAGTCATGTGCATCTGGCATGAAAACTGCCAAAGAGAAGCAACAAGATAGTTTAAGTGCATGGTCTAAGAGTCGAGATCCAAAATACGAGGCAAAAGCCATTAAAACTATCTGTGAATATGCGCGCCAATACAATTGTACAATATATTTTGTCCATATAGGATCAAAAATTGCACTTGAGCAGATACGCGTTGAACGTAATTTAGGGACCAAGATATATGTCGAAACTTGTCCCCACTACATGATACTTTCATACGAGAACCGTGATGATTATTTAGCAAAGGTGATGCCACCTATACGATCAACTACAGACAATCAAGCTGTTTGGAATGCCATGCATAATGAGGAGATTGACACTGTGGGAACAGATCATGTTGCCAACAGACTATCCCTTAAGGTTGGTGCTGATGTATGGGAGTCCCTGGCTGGATTTCCAGGCATTGGAATTTCCATTCCAATATTGCTTAGTGAGGGGGTGAATCGTCACCGTATCTCTTTACACCAATTTACGAAACTTACTAGCGAAAATCCAGCTAAAATTTTTTCAATGTATCCACAAAAAGGTTCCCTAGAATGCGGTCATGATGCTGATATTGCCATGCTAAACATGAAACATGAACAAAAAGTTACATCAGATCTCTTTGGTGGATTTTCTGATTATATTGTATATGAAGGAATGATGCTACGTGGATGGCCAGTCAAGACTATTGTACGCGGTAATGTTGTTGCCGAAGACTTTACTGTAATTGAAAAGCCTGGATATGGTGAATCTGTGCCCCGTAGTGCTAATTCTCAAATATCTCTTGATTAGTATTTATTTTTCTTTAAAATTATTTTTTAATTAATATTTTTGAAAATTTATTTTTGCTTACATTGTAGATTATATCTGGTTTATTAAAAATACCTACTTCTAGTATACCAGGCACCTGTCTAAGATCAGCAGATAAATCCAATGGCTCCTGTATAACCCCAAAGTCACAATCCAGTATGATGTTACCGTTTTCAGTGAATATGGGATAGCCGCGTTCTTGTTTACGAATCTGTGGTGTACCATTATTCTTTTTTATATGATTTATTACAAAATTTCTGGCAGCGGAGTGTATCTCTATTGGTATAGGACCATGTATATCTTTTACAAACTTTGTGTCATCGGCCATAATTATAACTTGTTCGGCCATATTTGCAAGTATATTCTCCCGAAGTAGAGCTCCGCCCCCTCCTTTTACCAAATAATATTTAGATTCATCAATTTGATCTGCCCCATCAAAAACTATATCTATCTTTGATATTTCACCAGGCTCTATCATCTTTATTCCTACCTCCTCTGCAATTAATTTAATCTGTAGTGATGTAGGGACTCCTTGTATGCATATATTCTCTTTTGATATTTTTTCTCCAAGATTTCTTACCAGTACTGCAGCAGCTCTACCACTACCTAACCCTAGCACCATTCCGTCTTGGACATACTTTAATGCATCCTTGGCAACTACATTCATGATTTTATTTTCAGACATTATTCACTCTCTGCGCGTTCAAGCTTGGCAAGAGCTTCTTTAACACTATTTTTAATTTTTTCTAACTCCTCCTCGTCTATATCATCATCAATTACTGACTCAATATTTTTAGATGGCTTCACTATACTCTTTGCTTCATCTGGAGTTTTGTTGACACTCTTTGTGTCTGGTTCTGCTGGGCTGGTCTGAAGTGTTACATCCATTTTTGGTGTATTTTTTAATTCAACATCAGAAGTATCCGCCTCGGATTCCACATTTATTATGGTTGGTAGATCTTGCGCAACAGTACCTTTCGTGGATAGTGTTGATTGCGGCTCAACATTCAGTCCTGTTGCGTCACCTGACTCTTGCGCAACAACCCCCTCACTTTGTATCTTTAATTTACGTTCGGGTTTTGCTGATTTTCGTTTAGACGTAGGTGTCGTATCAGTAACAACCCCCTCACTTTGTATCTTTAATTTACGTTCGGGTTTTGCTGATTTTCGTTTAGACGTAGGTGTAGTATCTGCACCAACAACTTCACCTGTATCCGGTTTAGATTTTTTACCAGAGTCATCTGCGGGTAATACTCTTGGTGTGGCAACACTTGGCTTGGCATGAATATCTGATTTGGATTTCTGTTGCAGCTCAGATGTGGTATCTATACCAACCGTCTTAGTTGTATCCGGTTTATACCCAACATCAGTCTTGGCCGTGGGTGCTATCTTTGTAACATTATCTAATTTATCTTGTATATCAGATTTGGATGTAGATGTTGCACCTATTCTATCTGACTTTACATCTTGTTTTACACTACTGACACTGTCAGTTGTCTGTTCTGTAGTTTGGATTACATGCGACTCCTTAGTTGAATTAGACTTTAAGTTCTTTAATTTATTGTTGTATATGGGTAACAACACATCTTTTTCAGCTGCATAACTTGTGTCGGTCTCCAGTTTTTTGATACTTAATTCAAGTATCGATGCTTCTGTGTCTACCTTACCACGTCTTAGTAAGGTGGCCGTCATTATGCCCGCCACTGCGCAGAGAATTAGTATGGCCTCTTGCATCTAGGTGTACCATTTAATCCAGGAATATTTTCTTATTTTTGGATCAGGGTGACCACAACTGGCACAACGTTTGTGTCTCTTATGGAATGCATTTTTACCACATCTTCTACATCTAATGTGAGTGGGCTTACGGGTTAGCTTACCCATGGAAGTTGTACCTTTTACCATAATTTTTCACCTAGCTTGATGGTGGAGGCGATATCATTATTACGTTGTCACCTCGAACTACTATCTTTCCTAGATTGTTTGAACCTCCATCAGCACTTACCTCTTCGGAACCATCTAACATGAGGTTCATATGCTGATCAAATCCCAGTAATGTTCCCCTAATGGTCTTGTTACCCTTTAGCTTGATCAAGACAACTTCATTTATGCTCTCATCCAATACCTTTACAGCCATATCAACAGACATTAGTTATCAACGATCATCTACACTATATAAAAATTTCATTACCTGTACTGTATTTCACAAAATATACTAATTAAACCAGAACGTATCGCCTTTGTACAGCCACGTTTGCCATCTTTAACACTGTGGATTGTTTTTGAAGTTGTGCATTTGACTCTGAAGTTCTTGCTGCATATTCTGGACTATTTCGTTTAGAATACTTCTTCCTTCATCTGCAGTTGCCTGACGTGGATCCCCCCAAATCCCATTTCCTGTGGCCTTTGGGAATGATTCTAAGGAGATCTTTTTGATGTCTGTTATCTCTTCATCTGTCATATTGCTGGTGTCCAAACCCTTTTGGGCCTTACTCATTATGACCCTGTCTGACACTGCTAGCATCAAGGATGTCTCCATGAATCCTGCATGATCAAAACGCCTCCCTGTAAACTCCCAATACGAAAAAACACGTACAACAGGCTTATTGCTCTGCCTTTCTTTGACAAATCCTTCTAATGCTTTTTTGTTTCCATAGTGGCCATTTATTACAAATACATATTTTATTCCGTTTGAGTATAACGAGTCGCATACGTCTTGTAGAATCAAACTCAGAGTGGATGCTCTAATGCTGATATTAAAGAAGGGAGCATGTTCAAAGGAGACACCAGTCGTAATGGTGGGCGTCACCAAAAAATTATCTCCTGAACCTACCCTCTCTGCTACCGCAGTCACTAGGTCTGAATCAGTGGATACCGGAAGATGCGGCCCATGCTGCTCTATTGATCCAACAGGAACTATGGCGCAAGACTCTTCTTGTTGTCTTAAGACCGGGTCAGTTTGAGTATCTATCCTCAAGATTTTACTCCTCTTTGATGTGAACTTTTCTCCAATAGACCTCCAGACTATTGTTCAAATGTAGCTTTACAGCGTTTGTTAGTGTTTGAGCCTCCAATCTTTGCCCCCTTGCTTTTATGGAGTCTAGTGTGTCGGCGGGATCCACATGGAAAGATTCCTGTAGTATGATGGGCCCTTGATCCAGATTTTCCGTAACATAATGCGAAGTAACTCCTACTATTTTGGTACCCCTTTCAAAGGCCTGCTGATATGCATATGCGCCAGGAAATGCAGGCAACAAGGATGGGTGTATATTGATTATACGTCGAGGGTATCTCCAGACAAAGTTGGGTGTGAGTATGCGCATGTATCGGGCTAGCACTATAAGGTCTATCTTGTACTGCTTGCATAGAGCCAGTATTTGAGACTCGGCCTTCTCTTGGTTTCTCTCTGGAATGACAACAAAGGGTATGCCTGCTTTTTCAGCGTGTGACTGCAGGGTGCCTTCGGTGCCTACTACTATGGCTATCTTGCCATGTAAACTATCAGTGGCTACGGCGTCTAGTATTGCATCTAGACAGTGTCTCTCTTTTGTTACCAATACGGCTATATTCTTTTGCGTGCTGGCAGTATGATATATGTTCACGTCCAACTCTTCTTCGACGGCTACCTGGTGCAACTCTGCATCAAAAGAGTCTATATCCAAGTCTTGGAACGATGCTTCAACATACATGCCAAAGAGCCCCTGAATTACATTCTGATTTATGTTCTCTATGTTGCCACCCCTTGTAAAGACAAAGTTGGTGATGGTGGCAACAATTCCTTTACGGTCTTTACTAACTACAGTAATTCCGACCATTGCTTTACTCATGTCCATCATTGGATGCTGACTTATTATTAATTATATATGTGATTATGCGGGAGGCGGGATTCGAACCCGCGAACTCCTGAAAGACAGGGTCCTAAGCCCTGCGCCTTTGACCAGGCTTGGCAACCCCCGCAAATAATTTACTACATAGACAAATTTATCTATTGGTACTTGTGGTTCCTCCCGTAAGGACGGGTGCCATATATCACACCTCAACTATCTTTTTAAACATGTAAACCGTACTGTACGCTAATGGTACTACGCACATACACATTCGGCGTTAGATTCCGT
>VYCS01000033.1 GCA_009843815.1 Cenarchaeum sp. SB0675_bin_21
GTATTGATCTGTGGGTCTTTCAAAATAGTATAGGCCAAGATCCGACGGTTCTAACACTTTTTGATTTACCATAGATAATAACTTCTTAACTATGTAATCGCTATGGGTTGTAATAACAAGCTTAATTTTTTTGTCAGTAGACGCTGTATGTAGCATTTCCATCAGCGCAAACTGCCTGGTCGGCTCCAGATGTGCTTCGGGTTCTTCAATTATTAATCGCCCACCGTTTTCTACATATTCAATACCTAGAAGTATTGGCAGTGATGAGATTACGCCAGATCCTGAATTTTCTAAGTTCGTGAGAAATCCTTTTGGATCTTCAAAAATAATGGAGGGAGCTACACTTTCTTTTTCAGTATACACTCGTCCGGAAAACAGCGTAGAAAATTGGTTTTGAAAGTCTTTAGTCATACCTTTTGTGTATGCATCTAATATCATATCATAGAACTCGTTCATATAATTTGGAAAACTACCAGCAGATCTTAAAAACTGTTTTAGATCAGGAGCTGAAAAAGTTTCTTGTTGATAATCATAACCGGCAAATGACACAAGAATGTCACGCAAAAGTCTATGTCGCATTTGCGCTATAGTGTAGAAAAATTCTATGGCGCCAGTTCGTCCTGCTGGAATATATAAGCTCTGTAGCTGAGATTGTGTTTGAGAGTCAAGATAATGACTTAATATAGTATATTTCCTGAGCTCGTTTCTTTCAATGTTGTCTGAAAGTACCAGCTTAAAGGCTTTTTTATCATTTTCAACTGTTAAGTAGCTGTTCGATTGTCCATAAGTAATTAGCTGATGTGGGCGTAGGCTCAAATTGTTTAATACATAGTATGTCATTAATCGATCTGTAGAGATTTTTAATTTATTAACAATTGGCCAGTCTGAAAATTTATTACTCATCATAAGGTCAAACATGGAAAATGTGTGTATTAGTTTTGAGATCATAGATTTTCCCGAGTTGTTAGATCCAAAAAGTACTATTATTTTTTCGTTACCTATTTCACCGGTCAATACAGGGCCAAAATTTCTGACTATTAACTTATTATAATTCATTGTAAGTAGCCTCTTGTAAAAGTGGTAGCACTAAGACAGTCCCAATACCGCTGTGTTGGTTATGTTTTCGACTTTGATTCAATCTTGTTCGGTTTTGCATTGTGCAGGTTAAGATATACCTAGCATGTTTATTCAAGTTAACCTCTTTAATTGTCAGCAGACTCAACTGGACGTTTGTGTTTGTATTAAACATATGCCTTAATGAACATTCATGTAGTCTTGCATCGTGCATTCGTGTTTTGGCATTGGTTGTTAAACATTGCAGTCTCATTACTGTGCACCTAGCATTATACCAGTACATGCAAAATACATAGTGTGTATAATGTGGAATATTCCGTATAGAAAGACTGGTTAGAATTGCAACAAACCAATAACCCATCTTTATCATTTGTACCAAAACCTCTTCAATACTAGCATTACCACTTTACACGCAAAACTGTCTAATTTAAATTTTTGATCTAAATCTTGAACTGTCCCATTAATGGCGCTTGTCCCAAAGTGGCGCCTGACATCTACCTGACCTACGTTTCCACTCCAGACCCATATTTCCACTCCACACAGACAACCTACGTTTCTACTCCAGGCATAAAATACCGGATACTGAATGAATAAAAAATAAAAATCAGTTACGCGCCTTGGCAGCAGCTCGTATAATCGTGAGTATCTTGTTTACACCATCGACATGTATACCTGATGCCTCGCCTGGAGTCTGTCCGTCAGGCAGTCCCAGATGTGGCCTTACATGGTTATGATACACCTTCAAACCGGCAAGCAGTGCTGCATCCTCCTTCTTCAAACCGCGTACAACCTTCTCGCGCAGCCGTATGGTATTTCCATTGAAAGACTCCATCTGGTTGTTGTGTATATCGCCATCCATGCGTATGTGTGACTCATGCACAGAACTCTTCCACAGGTAGTTCTTGGGAGCGTACTCATCTTTGTGAGCCTCGGCAAAGTTAGATGCGCCATCAGATATCAGTTTGGATGGAGTTTTACCCGTTATGTCTTTTGCCTGCTTAAACATCGGTCTAACATCATCAGTACCTTTGTGTGTGGCAACCTGTCTGGCAATCCAATATCTTGTCTCTGAATCCAGCATCGCGAACAGGTACTTTCGCTTCCCGCGTATCTTCATGTATATTTCGTCGGTACGCCACTCCTCGCCGACCAGTGGAGTTATCCCATCAAGATATTCATCCATCATATGGCCGTACTGTTCTGCCCAGCGATGTATGGTAGAGCGGCCAACCTTGCAGTATATTGAGTGTAGTGCCTTTACGGTCTTTCGTATAGACAGGCCGGCATATACCAGTTCTACAGCGACTGTAATGTACTCTGGGGCAGAACGCCGCCCCTCAAATCCAAGGTTGTCTGTAAAGTATTTGCCGCATGATTTGCATTGGAACCGGTGATTGCCGCTGCGCACCCCCTTCTGTATAATGTCGGATGAACCGCAGCGCAGACATAAAATCTGCCTTGGTTCTTCTATTACACGCCGTTCTCTATTGTTCCACTGTACGGCTTGGATATGCTTGCAGACTACACCAGTATGCAGTTAATCTGGACAAGAGCACATCCAACCGTGTCCGAAATTTCGCACTTCGTATGATTCATCTCTACTCTGCGATTTTACAAGATAATGGTCTGGGGATATGCATTCAACTTGTCCGCCCATCTCATATATTAGATATCCCCTGTCGGCACGCGACTTTGCACCAAGATACTTTTCTAATGCATACGCGTGCTTGCAATATATCGCATCATCTGGACAGTTACAATCCCAACTACGGGATGTACGTACCAAAGTATACTTGACGCATGGTTCAGTCTGTGAACACACCTCGTACGTAGAATCATCTACTTGACGAATCTGATTCTTTTGTTTTGTTATCAATATACCTCTCTGTTTTCTGTAATTCATTTGTATGGTAGCGTATCGGTAGTATTTAAGGCGGTAAAAGTTAATCTTGAGGCGTGAGAGCACATGTGAGCGTTGCGGTCATACGTGGACCATACAGAATGAGCTCTCGGTAACTGTCGTGGGTGTAATTCACCGTACTGGAACAAGCCTAGAAGGAGATAGCCACCTCAAAATATTGTTTATGTCTTTGGGCTGGTATGTTTGGAGTAATCCTCAAGCCATATCGAAACCATACGTGCCAGACTGAGTTGCCATTTATAGTCAGAGTGTGCATCAACTTCCGATGATCCTCTTGGCGGAGGAAATGGAAATTTATGTTTAGTGACGAGTGTGTCAAATTTACTACAATCATCTTCGACTCGTTTCAGTTCTTTCTCGACTTTATCAGGCGGCATGCCTCTGACTAGGTGGGAGCCAACATTTCTGGAGTGTCGCAATACATTAAGCACAGCAAAGAGTAACTCAACATCGGGTCCGTCGTACCCACCATCCATTACTTGGGTTTTAAACCTGTCAAACTTCTCGAATGTTCGCATCTTCCATGCATTACACACTAACTCATTGATATGACCTTCAATTTCCCGAATCACATCAATAAACACACCTACTGCTGCCGACCTGTCATTGCGCCTTCTGATATGCGCATGTATTGCGCATATGGCTTCCAAGTAGAACTTACAATCAGAAAACAGGGGCAGATTGCAGGGATTGCTATGTTGTTTTACCCATTCTGTAGATTGTTCCGGCTTATAGTCTACACCATACCACAATATGTCATGGTATGGTATGAGTCCAAACCAACCTCTAGTCGTAAACCACAGTAGGTAATAAGCAGACATATCCCTAGCGACATCACTACCAATCATGAGCATGTCGGTGTCAATACCCACCGATATCACATCATTCTTGGTGAGCAAGCTCAAATCATGTTTGATCTCTACCTTGTATCCCTTTCTCTTCATGAACTTGATCACACGGTCCATCTCGGGACGCGCCGCGTTTAGGTCGGTGCTGATGTGTAACACATTCACATATTTGTCCCGCTGCCACGTATTATTGGTAAACTCATACATTTCGGCGTCAAAGTTTTCCATATGTAATTTATGCTCCTTGAGGTCAAGTTTTGGTCCAAACTTTGGTGTGTTAGTCATTGCTGATACCAATGCCTAATTGGTTATATAATATGTATTCGTAACTCAAACACACCACGATAAATATCAAGCCGTAAAATATTCGTTCTATTGACATCAAAAACTATCCATACTCACCTGTTTTGGCTTCTCTTGCTTTATATCCATACCCTCAAATTTCTCTGGTAGATTCTCGATTATCCTGTCGGACTGTACGCCGATATATACAAGTCGTTCTATCATACCGCGCACCTCCTCGGACTTTACACCCTTCAATGGGTAGTTTGTTATGCCGGTTACGGGATCCTCCCTATATGAGTACCTTGATACCTGTACTATACCATTTGGTGCCGCGAACCATCCGATTGGAGTTAAACCGTTGACCTTGTAGTCTGTATGCGGGAGGTTGTCATATACTAATGTATCATCAAGATATAGTTTGGTTGCATCCCTTGTACCTGTGCCATCATTCTTCTTTTTGCCGAATGTTATCTTGCGCGGCGCGTCGGGTATTGGGTGTAAAGGTGCACCTAGGTCATATCGCGGTGTGACATCAGAGTCAAAATTCAGATGCATGTGTGCCAGTTCACGTCCAGCCGTACAAAATGCGTGAAAGTCTGGAGCCATTGGTATGTTTGGTATACCGCGCACCAAGAACGCCTGATATTTTTCTCGGAAGCCCGTATGATGTAGTATGCCGTATGTGTAGTAGAAGATGTCCTCTTTTGTGATGGTATCATCTTCATATGTTGTTCGGTATAGTTCGAGCGCCCAATCTGTAATATTGTCAATCATTTCTCCATCACCTTCATCGGGAAGACTTGGCCGTGATGTACCACCTCCAGATCTGGCGTCATATTCGTTATGAAGACCGAGAACTCGCCCCTGATCTTGTCCGGTACTATTATTGCCAGATTCGCTTCTGGAGGAGTCTGGAGTCTGGAGTCTGGAGTCTGGAGTCTGGAGTCTGGAGTCTGGAGTCACACCCTGACGAACATTTTCACGGTTTTGTTTCTTTGCTTTTAGAGGGAAGGTTTGGGATGCCTCATGGATGTGCAAGTCAGGTGTGGTATTGGTCATCATGGTTGAGAACTCGCCCCTGATTTTGTCAGGCACTAATATGGATGGGTTATTCGCTTCGCCTGTAGGATAGAATCTTGGAATCAATGCCGTATCGTTGGCAAATGCCTTGTCAAAATACAGATATTGTTTGAAGAATGGACGGAATAGTGCTTGTCGTATAAGATCATCATTGAATTGTAGTGGCGATGATTTTTTCATTGCTCTTGAGAGGTGTGGTGTCCACTGCACATGTTTTTCGTCTATCTTGAAGTCTGTAGGATCCTGAGTATTACAGTAGTCTATGGTTCGCTTCATATTAGATGTAAGTTGGCCTCTACTAGAGTTGTAAACCCAAGGGTCTCTGCGTGTTTTAAGTCCACTACAATACTGACTGAAGAGAATATTATCTTTTTTACCTCCCTTTCCAGCCCTACTACCCATTGGTGTAATATCGTCCCATTCATCAGCCAGTTCGCCGCGCTGGTTCAACCAGTCGTGATACTTGTCTGGAGATTTGGGCAGCCATGGAACATTAGACATATCCCCGAACCCGCGTATAATATCGAATTTCTGCTCGCGGGATAGATGGTCGCCAATATCGTGATAGCGTATGGTGCAACCTGTTTTGGATGGGTTTTTGACTAGAATTACTATTGTAGTCGCCTCACGGGATCCACCACCAAAAATTTTCCCACCTTCTCTCCTCGACTGTTCTCCCCTAGTACCCTGCTGATTCCCACGCAGATTAAAACAATACACATCAGTAAACTCCTCTTTGATGCAAGCTCGTACACCCGCCTCCGCATTACCAGTAATCCATGCCGAGGGCATGATAAAGCCGATTATCCCGGATTCGCCGATGCGGTCCGAGGCCCAACGGAGCGCTTTGAGATATGAATTATAGAGTGATCTCTTGTTACCCTTTGGTGCATGTTTGATGTATGTATCTTTAACCAAACCCTCTAACTCAGGATGGCTGACGTTCTTGTTGTCATCATTGGCGGACTTTTGCCCCGCCGAATAAGGCGGATTACCAATTATAACCTGTATACGCGCACTACGTTGCTCATCCCGCATCTGAAACACATCTTTGAAATCAGGATCAGTTATCTTTGTCTGCTCCAATGCCTCTGCCCTGCCCGAAGCCTTCAATTCCAGCCAGTTAGGACGCACAGTGAATGTATCCACATAACAACTTCGCTCAAACGGTTTATCCTCCCCCACTATCCGCGAATACGTGGTCTCTATATTCATACAGGCCGTATAATACGCCAATAGTTTATTCTCACCAAATCTAATATCCTTATACTTTGATTTCACTACATCTTTCGGCAACATATCAAGCAGTCTGGTAAGAAACACACCTGTACCTGCAAACGGGTCCAGTATGCTGATTTTCTTATCACCAAACCCGGCATTGAACTGCTCCTTCAATACATGTTGTATGGAATTTATGATGAAATCAACTATCACCACAGGTGTATACACGATGGTCTTGGCCTGCGCCCTGTCGAATGTCTGGAAGAAGTTTCCATATATCTTGTTTATGATGTTCTGTTTGGCAGCAGGGCTGTTGATATTTCCTATGTGGTATTTCATCAGTTTGTGCCACTCTTCCAACTCCTCCAATTCTACGTGAAAGTCCATCCGACCTACTGTATTATTAAAGGCCGTAATTACCGGATTGGTGGTCTCCCCGAACAATTCCCTGAATATAGGTTGTAGTACAACATGCTGCGCAACGGCCTGTATAGTATCACTGTACGTGACAGTATAGCCTACAGTTTCTTTGAGATTTTCGTGCAGGGTTTCTATATTCTGCTTGTATTTTGTATCTGCACGATTGGCCAGCCTCAATGCTACCACAGCCGCCCTCTCACCGAGTTTGCGCCCATATTCCTCCCAGTAAAACCCAGTGTCTAGTAATGTAGCCGGCAACACATCAAAGATTGGTCGGATTGTGGGTGGTATGTCTATCATGTTCTCTATTTTATCCCTTGATGGCTTTTCACCCGGTTCTAGAACAAGTGATGCTTGGTTGAAGAATTTGTCGATTCGGTCATCATGTGCGCGTAATGCTTCTAATACCTGTAGTATCAGTTTATTTGCCTTTGATTTGTCTGCACTACTCGATATTGCCTCGTTCTTTGACACTACCACCGGTACAATAACATATCCCATCTTTTTGCTTGGATGCGTTCGTATTACGCGCCCTACTGCCTGTACCACATCCACCACACTCTGTCGCGGCTCATAAAACACCACACCATCCAAAGACGGTACATCCACACCCTCTGACAGACATCTGACATTAGACAATACATGTACTGTATCCTCGGAGGTATTCTCAAGCCAGTTTATGCTTTTCACTCTGTCCTTGGCACGGTCTTTTCCATCTACATGTTGTGTATCTACATGTATGGTTTGGTTGTTGCGTTCATTCTCAATATCCACAACCTTCTTGAATGCCTTGATGAATCTCTTTGAGTTTGGTATCTTGTTGTGGAACACCAGTATGCGGTTTAAAAGATTGGGCGGTTCGTCTACATCCTGCTGTTTAATGGCGCTATATACAGACGCTAACTTACACTCCTCCTCAAGTGGTATCTCAGAGTCAATATCGGCATCGACATTCTTTTTATCCTCCTCATCCGCATCTATTGCAAGTCCAACCACCTGATATTCAGTCAATATACCATCGGTAATAGCCTTGGAGAAAGGTAGTTTGTGAAACTCCGGACCAAATATCTCCTTATCATTCATGGAGAATACATTGTCTCCCTCCAGTTCATACACGCGAGGTGTGGCGGTCATGTAAAGGCGCTTTCTGGCACTGATATTCTCATCATCATGCGCCAGTGTAAATGCCTTCTTCCCACTACCGGCCGTGCGATGTGCCTCATCGAATATGATAAGATCAAACACTACATCGTGGAATGCCTCCTGAACTACATCGGCAGACTGATACGTGGAGAATATTACACGCATTGACTTTTTATCATTCTTCAGTTTTTGGAAGTTATTCCTTAATTTATTGGGATCAGTAGTGACGATACCACTGGTCAGACCTGTTATCGATATATCTTCAGGGTTACCCGCAGTCTTATCAGAACACACAATAATGGTCTGCTGTGGTATGTTGAAATTTTCGGCCCATGCATTATACGTCTGTTTGATGAGGGATATTGAAGGCACTAAATACAGTACGGTCTTGTCCTTGCCTACCATCTCTTCGGCAATGCGGAGAGATGTAAGCGTTTTACCTGTCCCACATGCCATTATGAGCTGGCCACGTGAGTTATTTTGGAATCCCCGTATTACTTTATTGTATGCGGTTTCCTGGTATGGGCGTAGTGGAAGTGTGGCATTCTGTGTTATCTTCTTTGGGTCTATATCCCACTTTATCTTTGAGGTTTCCAGATCAGTACGCCGTATGATGGTAACACCCGTCTCTGCGCACTGCTTAACCAAAGTTTTTGTAGGTTCACCAGTAGTTACAATGATCCTGTTTTTGATGTTTTTTACCTCCGACTCAACCCAGAGATTGGTAACATTTCCCTCGTAATGCAGGGAGGTGCCATCAGCCAGGAATTTACACTGTATGGCGTAAGGTTCTCCAAACCCATCATACGCTATAATGTCTATGCCACGATCCTTCTCTATAGGAACACGGCGAACTTCTTTGAAATGTGCATACTGCCTATCTTTGCTGAAAAACTCTACCATGAGTAGCTCGAATAGATCGCCGAGTTTCTTGGCCTCTCCACCTGAAATCTTTCGTATGTGATTTAGTACATCACCAAAGGTAGTTGCATCTGACACTCATACTTTTTGTTACCGGTTGCTTATAAAACGCCTTGTGTTATGATTTGTGTCAAATATCACATCTGGACCGGAGGCGAGGATAAGATACCTCTACCTATGTAATTTCCCCACTAGACACGAGTGGTAGGTGCTTTTTTGATGTGTCAAGATACTTATCAAAATGTATTACTGTAAAAGAAATGCGCAGGTGCCCCCACAAAAATATCCCGTAGAACAAGTTCGGTATGGGCAACTCAACTATGTGGCCCGCCCAAACGATATCATGAATTTCCACCGGACGAGGGGTGAAGGGACTTCGAAGCCGCCCTTCATACAAGTAGGGGCAGCGAGAGGTCCCGATTCTGGGAAAGTGTTTGCAATGTACCCCGAGTCGGTAGATGTTAGTGGTGGCTGTTTTTTCCAATGTACCCAAAAAATTTGGGGACGGTTCAATCTTTTAATTGGTGTATCTAAGATGCCAGCGCCATCCCATTATATTGGAGGGCTTAGTGCCGACGTTTTAGCTGCGCCATTTTTTTCGTATTTTTCTTTTACATGGTTTCGATACGGTTCATCGTTGTGTAGCATATGCCAGATGTATGTGGCAATCTTGTTGGCTATATGGCTACGGGCTACCTTCTTGGGGTGTCGTTTGAGATAGTTTTGGTTCAGCTCCTTTAAGGATGCAGCGTGTTGTGCAGCTACCATTGCAGCATTCATTATAACTCAGGATACGGAGTTCTGTATGAGGGTCAGTGCTATTCTAGCCTAATTACAATCTTCAACATTCAGAAGACGATGATTTTTTTAAGCATAGAACGCCATAGTGATGTGTGAGGCGATGTAATCTTAATAACGTATGTGGTCTAAAAATGAATGTCATAGTCTGTAGTATGGCGCATGTATCCAAATATCGGATGTGATCATGGTGTCGTATAGAAATAGATATGCAGATGTGAGGAATGTTTTATCGCGTACTATGTTTTTTGCAGTAGCCTTTATCCCACTGTGGCTCATACTGTCAATTAATGGTTGCATTGCAGGAATATGGAATTACGAAATTACAATTATCTGTATCACCCTCATTATAGCATTGACCATTTTTGTAAAGCATTACATAAAAAAACTGTCTGGCACTAAAAAAGGAAATTACTTCAAAGTGGAAAAAAGAGATGACATAACACTTGGTATGGCATTCTATATACTGGCCTACACACCAGTGTTGTTTATAGACAAATTCGCGCTTTCCGAGATGGTCACATTTGGAATCCTACTATCCACCATCTACCTTGTATATGTGAAAGCAAACCTCATACACGTCAATCCAATACTAGTTATGATGGGCTATAAGACATACCGGGTAACCGATGAGCATTCCAACACCGTCGTACTACTGTCACGCCTGAATGTCCGAATTCATACCGAGGTAAAATATGTAGAGATTACTCCCAACATAAATCTGGTTTTAGACTAACAGCAATAATCATATACGATGGTAGTTGTGTCATTTTATTGTCACCACAGCGAGAATATGAACAGATGAGAAAAAATGTTGATCTAGGAGACATACTTCCAATGGGATTTCTGTTGAAAAAGAATAGACATGGTAGGTATTTAGATGCATATAGAATGAAGCCGATTAAAATAGACTATTTCACAGAGAAGCTAAAGTCAACATTGGATACGGTACATGAGAGGTACGAGAATAGAGAGATCAGATTCGAACATATGCATGAGGACACTGATGATGATGCAGTAGTAATACTAGACGTTGATGATTATCAGACAATAAGGCATACAATTGAAGGGATATTCCGGCATGCAGACGCTAACCCGTTGGACAGCTTAAAAAGTATGAAAAATGTTAAGTTTTCTGCCATGTTGTTCGATATACAGAACGACAGTGCCGTGATCACCATAGACTCTGTCAGCGTATTCTCTAAAGCCTTTTTTGAGAAAGGGGGTTTTGTGGCCACGTATGATGACAAGTTCGTAGATGAGTTCAAAAAAGATTCGGTACTAGCATTTGAGTACGGGCTACCCTGCATTTATTTTGAAAAGGAACGCAAACTACTGGTATTGGACAGAAACAAAACAGAGGAGATTTTCAATCTCATAGAGTATTACAAAAAGAATGCAGAAACAAAATTTCAGGAATTGGTTGACAGTGGCATAATTGAAGTTGCCGATGATATTTTAAATTCTGAGTTAAGAGGTATTACAGTTGCGCGTCAAGTTAACAACATGATCAAAGCAAATGCATTCACTAGAGATATTGACTATTATAAAAAATATGAAGAGAAAAGTTCGGATTTTGACGACAATAGAACAAAAATAACCATTAGAAACAACAAAGTGATTATAAATGATAAAGATGATTTTCGTTCTTTCCTACACATAACAAAAGATGATATTTTGGAATCCATAGTGGATTCGGACCAAAAGTTTCTTTCATATAAAAAACGCCCAATTACGCGCAGAACTGGTAAATCTACGTGACGTGAGTTCGGTTGGAAAGTAAGTGATGTGGGACGGAACTGGTAAAGTGTGCTGTTAATATTTGGATTGGTTGTTAAGGTCACATAGTGCCATGGATTTAACAGATATTACTGATATGGGGCTGCGGGTGGTCATAATCGCGATGGCTTTTGTCGCTCTTAACGTATTCGCACTTGTAGTATGTCAAATTTATCCAGAGGGGTGCGTCTTTGGTCTCATTGTATGCAATGTTGCAGGGTTTGGCATATGTGTGTATATTATGCGTGCCTAACCTGAACCATATTCGGACTGGGAACGGGGATTACATGCCTGCATTTCCACTTCGCTAAAACAGACCTCATTTCCACTCCACACGTCTGATATACAAAGACCTGCGTTTCCAGTCCGGGTCAGCACTTTCCCTAGGTCAGTATTTCTTCCCAGTCCCCCAACAACACAATCAATAAAAACCCGAATGCCATAAATGGCGCCAATGGCAAGAGGACACCGTTCCGGCGATACACACAACACTCGGATGTTCGAGTTGTCGGCCGAATCCACTCTGGATGAGTTGAGCGATTATGCATTTGATAACGAAGACCAGATGCACAGGTTGATCGAAGCCAACATTGAGAAACTGTTTCCCGACCTGACATTCCTAACAAGAGAGTTCAGAGAGATGGCCGGAGGCGAACTTCGCCCCGACACCGTCGCGTTTGACACAGACCTGAACACGTTCGTTGCCTTAGAGTACAAAAACAAACGTAACGCAGGGGCAGTAGACCAGGCTAGGACTTACCTGGACTCCATGGAGACGCACAAGGCGGATCTCGTGTTACTGTACAAAAAAAAGGAGGATAGTTCGCGCCAAAAGAATTCCTTTGATTGGGGAAAAATGTACGCGATCATAATGGCACCGGAATTCGGCGACTACCAGATCCTCGGAGCGAAGAAGGACTCCACGGTGGAGTTATACAAGATACGGAGGTATGGTAAGCACGTGATGCTGATGGCGCGTGTGGGTGGCGGCCACGTTCGAACCCACACCACTGCGCGGTCAGTGCCCGCGACAAAGCGCAAAAAACCCACCCCCGATACCAACAGGCCGGCTACGGTACCAAGGCCGAACCGCCCAGATGGTGATGTCAAACTGCCCGACATAGAAGACGCGACTGGTATGAGACATCCTAAGGAGTTGACATGTCCGGATGGTAGCAGAGTAGACCTGAAATCATGGGTGGACATGTTGTCTGGCGTGGCCAACTGGCTAGTCAGCAAAGATCACCTTAATGAGTCGCATTGTCCGGTGCAGACAGGTCCAAAAAACGCCATACTCCATACTCAACCAATCCATCAGAACGGAAGGGCTTTTACTGCCAAAAGAGAGGTGGGCAAACTCTTTCTTAACACGGATCTAGGTTCTACCAACGCCCGAATACAACAATCTATAAGTTTGATAAATCGTGCAGGACTCGACCCGTCTGGTTTTGTGTTGTCCTTTAGCGATTCCGTACGGCCGGTTAGATCGCACACATCACCAGTGTGCGTAACCATCACCAAATGGTCTTCGGTGCCCGGTAGCAAGGAGGCGGACAGGTACTATGTTCCACACATGGTTACCGTGGATGTTGGCGGAGAGGTAGTTTGGACGAACGACGATGTGACCGCGCATACTGTTACCAGCGGCGTGTTAACGGATGGAGGGCCGGACGGCATGTTCGACAGTGGTTTGTTCGCACCTAGGACCAAGTTCTCCCATATCTTTGAGAAAGCGGGCGAGTATCCGTATTTTGATAGAGTTCACCCATGGATGCAAGGCGTGGTGAAAGTCAAGGGTGTGTAAACCCAGACGGCGTCAAGATGAAGGTAGTTACAAACATTAGGAAATGGTAAGAATCTGTAACCTATACAAAGGTGGGAAATGTGTGACCTGAACTAGAAACATAGGTATGCAACCCCAATTTCTACTCCACTGAAATGGACCTCATTTCCAGTCCGCACGCCTGATGTACAAGGACCTGCGTTTCCAATCCGGGGGGGCTGGGAAGAAATGCTGACCTGCGGTATAGCTGGGAAATTGCTGACCCAGACTGGAAATGTAGGTCTGTAAAAATCCATGCGTGGAGTAGAAATGAGGTCAAAATCACGGAGTAGAAACGTAGGTCGTAGACCATTATTTCCAGTCCAGCCACAGTATATTGGGTTCGTACATTTTAGACTAGTGGTATTCTGTCCCAGTATTGCTAGGGGTTATTCACCGTACCCTACCAAGATTTACAGGCTTTCACTGTTGAATCAGAGCAAGGGTTATAACCATATTTACAGAAAAATACGTGTGAGTGAGTTCGATTCCGTGGAGGATGGTAGGGCCAGCATACAAATCTACACGTATAGGGAGGGAATTCAACGCTCACTTGCAGAAATAGGGCGCATGTTAGACGCGGATCCAAAAGGCATTATATCACGGCGGGTAAACAGAGAACCAGACAGAACTCTATTGTCTACTTTTGAGTTTACAAGGGTAGATGAAGACGGTAAAAGACTAATTTATTCAGTACGGGGCAAAAGACAAATTCCTGATGCCGAAGAACCAATTCCAGTATACCATGACATATGTTTCACCAGTATGGGCTTTTTAATCGTTACAGGCATGAACTATCGTCCATCATTGATAAAATGCATGACTGAAAAACTACATCCAAACAGATCTAAAGCACCAGCGTTCATACGCAAATATTTGAACAGGGCAGATATGCAAAAATTTGTCAAAAAGTTTTTGAAACCGGATATAAATCGAATCTATCGACCTCGATTTCATTCGTCTTTAGGCTACCGTATGAGGGAATTTAACGACTTTAGTGTAGTGGAGGATAAGTGTGCAACTAACGATCAAGAATATGAATCCATGTTGGCCAACTGCCATTATTTCGATCCTATTTTCAAAGTAAACGAGATATGTGGAGAACCCCTCCAGCGCGAAGGAATGTTGCGGGTTCACCATATGGGATATTTTTATTACAGTTCGCGACGCATAACATTTGAAGCCTGGCTAAAATTCATTAGTACATATCTTCCTTGGTGTTTGAAGTGTTAGAACTTTCAATCGCTGCCATTACACTCTCTATTGTATTGTTTTTTATCATGGCTTTTGTAATACCACAGTACAAGTACCGTGCCGAAAAAAAGCAGTTATACAATCAGGGTATAAAACTGTTAGAAGATATGGACTTGATTCTGAATGATGCTGACTTAGACAACAGCGACCTGCTGTATGAAATAGATTTATCATTAATGGATTATTACAAGACCAACAATGCCGATATCATATATGTGGCAAACAAGCTGCGGGATATTCGGACACCACTCTTCAGATCTGAAGACGAGATGTGTAAGTCACTAGGTGAGTTTCTAGATTGGACGATGAGAGACTTCTATGAGATGAATCAGGACGATGAGGATGAACGGATACGCGTGTGGGCTAACAACGTTAAGACCTACCGAAAACGAAAGCATAGCCTGATGCACATGCGCTCAACATAACTAGTTAGAAGTGGTCATCTTAATATCGCATCATAGAAACTCATTTACTGTCCATACACATCATCTAATATTCTCAACCAGAAATAACACCACACATATGCCCAACACAAACTCCCAATAAGGTAAACTACGCCGAACCACTCTGTAGTTGCGTATAATATGGGTATGTTACGGCAAAATGGCCAGAACCGTTAACGTTTGGTTGAAGGTATTTGCGTTCTTCGAGATATGTTCGTTCATCATCATCCAGTTTTTGATAAAGTAATTTTGTCTTTTCACCCATTTCTTCGTGTGGATGATCTCTTTCAACCGCTTCATACTTTTTACGGATAGAAATCAGGTATGGGTCGTTTCTCTCTTCAATGATTTTATTCTGAATTTCAGCGAGAATTGGGTTTTGCTGTTGTATGTGGTTACTCTGATCAGGTTTTGCTTGTTTTTCAAAATTCAATACCCGTATTGGTACGACGAATGGTTGATGTGATGTCCACATGTAGCTCTTACCAGGTATTGGTTCACTCAGTATTTGAGTTATTATATCATCAGAATAATGTGCGTTTGATTTGGAAAGTGCCGCAAGGTCTGTCTTACTCAGCAGATGAAATACAAAAAAGTTGTCTCCCTGACTTACTATTTCGGTTGGAATGCTGCCAGGTTGTTGTGTTATGAATATGCCACCCAGTCCATACTTTCTGCCTTCCTTGGCAAGCTCCACGAAAGCTGAAGGTGCCTGCGTGGTGCCCGACAATACCGTATGTGCCTCCTCAAGGACAAACGTGGCGCGGATGAGCCTCTCACCACCATGCTTTATGAAGTTATCCCGGTTTTCGTTGAAGATGTGACGTACTATTATGGAAGACACATCAAGCGCTGCTTGCGGCCCAATTCTTGATATGTCAAATATTACTACATGTCCCGCCTTGAGTGCCCGTGTTACTATATCTATGGTATCGGAATTGTTGTCGTGTAGTTCTCTTATCGGTCTGACCAAATTGTTCAGAATTGGGCGCGCCTCATCTGATGACATAGATGCGCTTTCTCCAACAACCAGCTTACGTACATCCTCCGTCTCGGCTCCCCAACCGTCACGTCTCAGCAAGTCGACCAGCTTGGACCAATTCTCTTGTTTCATGGCCATAAGTTTATGAAAGAATACGTTGGTATGTTTGTCTGGATTTACTAAAATTGGCACTATGAGACTGTGTGATAGTTGCGCTAGGTTCAATTTGACTAAACGGTACACATTTTTTAGTACTGGGTCGACATTTTGATTTGTAAGCAGTATGGCTTCCCGTTTGTCCATCACTCCTGGCCGGCCTTTCTTATCGGTCGTTGCGTACTCTCCATCTGCATCAAACACGAGCAGCCCACCGTTCTTAGCATCCCATTTACTACAGATTATCTTCATCAGGTTGCTTTTGCCATATCCGGCTCGGGCAAAGATGAATGACCTTTTGGAGTTCATCTCACTCTGGTCAAATAGTATATCTATAGTTGGCTCCAAATCATAATGTCCTATGTCACTACCTCCCGACTGTGTAGACATGGCCTGTTGTATGATGTTCTTTGTATCCTCCAAGTCAGGAATTGATACCTTACTGGTAATGTGAGGAATCTTTTTCAGTCCAGGTGAAAACTTACTGTCTTTAAATGCTCCAAGAACCTTAATCTTGACATTGTAGCTTATCTTATTTTGTTTTATGTCGGAACCTATTTCATCAATTCCACCCTGAGCCGCCATATCACTCAACCACTTTGTACCCATTGCAGATGTCATTTCACCCCGTGGTTGGTAGTCAATCACCCGAACCACTATATCACTGCCAACACCATGAATCAGAAGCAGGCTTCCTATGTTTAGAGCAAAATCCTGCCTGTATGGCGCTATGAGTGATGCGATATATTCATAGGAAGAGCTAGACAGGCCCATAAATATACCAATTATGTTATTATCGTTCATCATGCTCGGCCCCCCAGCCATCCCTTGTCTAGGTTGTCTGCTTGCATCGCTTGGTCCCGGATATAATCACTTAGCACTGGATCTGAGTTCTGGCGCAGCTTCTCGATTATTCTGTCTCGCGTTATGGATGTGGGAAATCCTTGCTGTACGGCATATTCATGTGCCCGCATCAATGTCTGTGGATAGCCTATGTTTGGGTATGAGGTACGGGAGTCTTTTGCCAAATAACTTATGATATTCATCACGTCATCCTTGGAGTAGATGTCTTTATCAATCATGCTTGGAATCTCTATCGTAACTAGGAGGTTTTTCTGCCGTGACAGTTTGGCAATATACAGGTCGCCAAATGAGTAATCAAGTGGTTTATTTTCATCGGGTTTAAGTAGTCCGTGTCCGCTCCATGTATATGCACGCCGCTCTACATCAAGCGGTATCTTAACATAGCCTATGTGGTCGGTTGGGAACACCTTTTCGCACACCAATGCAGCCTGTAGAAGAAACAGAATTTTAGATGTTTTGGCAACGCCCACCATCCAAACATGGTCCTTTTTGGTGAGTAGATTTTCCTTTAATTTACCGATGAGTTCAGCCTTTATCTTTTTTGTTCGCAATAATCTATCCCGCATTATGAGTGTCTTGTCATCTGTTTGTGCGGTCTGCACCTTGTCAAACATACAGGCAAATTCACCAATCTCCATCAAAGTATCTCTACGTGTCAGAATCTCTGAAATTTTTAGCAGTTCAGTCTTATCCAGAAGGTCCAGAAAATTACGGATCACAGGTTCACGTTCAAATGGTTCGATGATCTTCTTCAACTCGTCATCATTACCCATATCTCCACTGGGTGACGCAAACTCTAGTTTTCTATTACCGTTGGAGTCGGCTACAGACACAATGTCGAATTCAAACGGGTCAAAGTTGAGACTGAACATGCCACCATCAAACGCCTTAAAAGAGACAGACTCATAAGAGCCTCCTGGATCGAGTGGCACAAACTCTAACTCTTTCACAACATTGCGTAACTCCTGCATCTTCTTCTGCTGGTTTACCATCAATTCGGATAGGTTCGTGATACGGTCTATATCTTGTGGAGATTGCAAAACGTTTTGTATTTCCGCCCAATAGTTAAAAACATTTGTTGGTTCTACTCTAGACACTGTCTCACCTTATCAAAAAATGGTTCTGCTTTAAAACGACACCATGAGTTAGTCCGTTTACTTCTTGGTAGACACCACCTTTCCTGCCAAAACTGTACGATATCATCGAATGGGCGACTATGCCATGATGGTCGTTCCCCATGTTGTATTACATTGTGAAGGTTTTGTGCCAAAGGAAATAGGTATATCTCACGCCTGACACCATGTTTAGAGAACCCAATCAAACCGAGGTGGGTAAGACCGCGTTTCAGTAATTGCATCTTGCGCGACGGACCATGTCCGTATCCCGATGTTGTATCCACACCATTTTTTTTCAACATATCATATATCTCCCGCACCATATAGTCTGGGATGTGAAAGGAACCATTGCCGGCTGTTTGTCCCACAGATATTACTGCCTTCTCACCATGGTATTTGAGTCGGTCATATATGCTGGACTTACCGAATGCGCCAGTCGTAGTAATAAACAACATGCGTGGCTCAAGTATGCGGTTCTCAATAATTGTACTCCTATTCTTGTACTTTTCTGCGTAATGTTGTCGTACCTCGTTTGAGGTCATGGCCAGTGCCACCATCTTACCACCAATGAGTTCATTATACGGTGGGAGAGCACCCACACGTTGGGCGGACATGGATTGGTTTACCCAAATGTCTATATTTTTTCCCGTAAGACCCAAATATTCATCACGGGCTCTCATCTTCAGTATAGGACTCTGTAGTAGGAACATACCGAACGGTACATCATGATGCCTGTCCCACAACATGTATCGTATACGTCTACCATAACTTGCCTGATACGGCATACTCCACCACATCAGGTTCCACCACAGGAATAGATCCGATTCGAATGAGCTGGATTCAACACATCGTAACTCAAGATCTATCTTTCTAGGATCCAGATCGCGCCCATCAAGTCCATACTTTCTGGCCTTGTCAGTAAATTTTGAAAGGAATTTGTGGTGTTCTTGTATTTGTGCTTGTTTGGCACTCACCTGTATACTCCTGTATGTCTCTCTGGTGTGACTGGCTAACCGCAGGTGTGGATTTACTTTAAAACCACTACCAGTCACCAACTTTAATATTCTGTTGCGGAGTTTCTGTTCCTCACTTGTCAGTTGTGCCATGATGATATTTCCTCAAAGTCGGTTATAAAGCAATTAACCAATTTTGTAAACGTGATTGGTAAAACACATGAGTTGTAGTGTGATTAGACCATGTAGGTATATCGTACAAACACCCACAGATCATTCTGTTGCATCATCACTATTGAGCATGAACTGTTCCAAATATGGCGCCTGTCCCAAAGTGGCGCCTAGAGTGGAAACGGTGGTCTGGTGAGATCAGGAGTATGGAGTAGAAATGAGGTAGTTTTAGCGGAGTAGCAATAGAGGTACTTCACCCACGTTTCCAGTCCAAATGGGTTTCCGTTGCAACATCCAGCCATCAGTACTTACATCTTTAGGACATGATAGGGAAAGGATCCACTCTACGAAACTGTCAAAAAAGTTGCCGTGTGGAAATCGATGTAGATGTTAATGGGACAGTTCAGATATCCCACAAATATTAATACCGTTGGACGGCTAGTATGCATAATGGTCTGGTATTATATTCTGGTAGGGGTGGCCGTCGCCGTCGCAGTAAAGCTACTGATTCCGTATATGCGCAGGCGGTACATCGATACGGTGACCTGCAATCGCTGTGGCACCAGGCATCCAATAGGCGGGCAGTGCCCGGTGTGCAGCAGCCCGCTATAATACACATATAGATCTTTGCATGTCACAATACAATGAAAAAAACCTACATAGTCCTCGCGATCTCGGCTGTAGCGTTGATACCTGTATCCGTGTTTGCGGTGGACCAGACAGATATCGAGATAGCGGCAAAACAGCAACTAGACGAGATAATCAAACAGTTGGAAGACGACACAGACAAGGCAACCGCCCAAGAAGAGATTAAAAGGCTGGAGAAACTGCTGGCTGGAGCCTACGACCTCAAGGACGTGGTGACTCTGAGCGAGCAGGCAGTCGCAGCCACTGGTGACGATAAAATCCGGTTGGAAGCCGAACTGTCCGCCAAGATGGTCGATCTGGACGAGCACGCGGGAGACCGCTACCACCACACGGAGATTACCGAGGTGGAGCAGTCCGGTGATGGTTCGGATGATGATCCCCTGTCAACGCAGTCGGCGTGGCCCCCGCAGGCTTACTCCTCCAACGACCTGACCGACTTTGAGTTCTAGAAGACCAACTACGGCGACTGCAATGGCTACAATTACAGCATGGAGTTTAGCGGCGTCATCGACAGCGGCGACAACGACATCAGTCTGGACTGGTCGTTTCCGAGCCATATGTACGTAGAGAATCATGACGATGACATATGGAACGACTGTCTATACGTCAACTACGAGGATGCCACACTCTCCCATTATGGAATAGACTCGGACGGCATCTACTACTGCGGCGCGAACGTCCCGAGCTACCACCACGGTGTCTCCAATTATCCGTGCCCGTACGTTGACTCCGGTGAGGTGAACGTTCTCCGCACTTGGGTAGATTACGCGGATGATGACAGTGACAACGACCGCAACATCGCGCTCAACCCGTTCATACGGGTCCTGATTCTGGAGTAGTAGTCGGCAGCGACGACAATAAAAAACAAACACCACTTCTTTTTTCCAATTCCATGATTATGAGGTTTGCAAGGAGTGATATCAGTCCCAGCCCAAACCAACGTTTCCCCGGCATGCAAAGTCCAATAAAACATGCCATGTTATCTAGTCCTAGGCTTGTTCCAGTACGGTGAGTTACATCCCCGACAGTTACCTGGCAGTTCATTCTGTGTAGTCCGTGTATGGTCACAACGTTCACAGGCGTACTTCCTTACCTCAAGATTGACTTTTACCGCCTTAAATACTGCCGATTACATACAATACAAATGAATTATAGACAACAAAGAGGTATTCTAATAAGCAAAACAAAGGACCAGATACGTCGTATAGACGCGGACACGTACGAGGTGTGGTCACAGACTACACCGGATGTGAGATATACGCTGAGGCGTACCGCGGCCGGCTGGGATTGTTCGTGTCCGGATACTATACAACATTACTGCAAACATGCGTATGCGGTAGAACACAGGCTTGGCATGAAGGCACGCGCCGACCGAGGCATGTTGATACATCAGTCCAAAGACCAGGTGGAACGTCTTGCATCAGACCATTATCTGGTACGTTCCCAGAGTGGCAATGGCACATACGAGGTACGCGACTTTGGACACGGTTGGATGTGTTCGTGTCCGGATCATACACATACGGGCTCCATCTGTAAACACATACAAGCCGTACAGTGGCATATGGGCGAGCGGCGTACGATAAGACCACACGATGACACGCACTGTAAGTTCTGTGACTCTACAAATATTGTAAAGAAGGGTTATTGCCGTGGAAAACAACAGTACGGCTGTAAGACATGTGGCAGGCGATTCATACAGAACTTGGGCTTTGAGATGAAGCACACAACACCAGAGCATATCTGCACAGCAGTGGACTTGTTGTACAGTGGACTATCATCACGAAAGGTAGCCGTACGGTTGAAGTTAGAAGGCATCCAGATAACATATAGAACTGTACAGAATTGGGGTGCCACATATGGTAAACTGATGGAGGAGTATGTAGAAACAATATGCCCACAAGTTGGTGAGGAGTGGCGCACTGATGAGTTGCACCTCAAAATAAAGGGTAAGAAGCGATACTTGTTTGCAATGTTAGATAGCGATACACGATACTGGATTGCGCAGATGGTCGCTACCCATAAAGGAAATGATGATGTCGCACCGATGTTTATGAAGGCAAAAGAAGTGTCCGGTAAGGTGCCTGCCACTCTCATATCTGATGGAGCATCCAACTTTCATCATGCGTGGAAGTCCCAATACAAGGCAAAAAACCCTCTATACAAGGATACCAGGCATATCAACGAGGTTGCGTTTGACGGCATCCACCACAACAACAAGATGGAGTCGTTCAATGGAAATACGTTACGTCACCGTGAGAAGGTGACACGCGGTCTCAAAAAAGAGGATTCCGGCATACTCACTGGCTTGCAGATATACCACAACTTTATACGGCCGCATTTGGGACTGCCAGATGGCCAGACACCGGCAGAGGCTGCTGGCATATACGTACAAGGTATGGACAAGTGGAAGACTTTGATACAGGCAGCTGCCAAGGCCAAGCGGGAATAAACAACCCATTTTTCATTTTTCGTGTATTACTGGGTGGGTCGTTCATGCCTAGACTGGAAATGTAGGTCGAGGTAGCGGAGTGGAAACGGGGGTCGGAGTGGAAACGGTGGTTAGGTCAGCATTTCTTCTCACTTTGGGTCAGCACTTTCCCAGCTGTGCGCAGGTCAGCATTTCTTCCCAGTTCCAATCCGGGTCAGCACTTTCCCTAGGTCAGCATTTCTTCCCAGTCCCGTCCAAGCGGGACCTTTATTGTCTTCTTATCTAGCACACAGTAACTTTACAGCCCCCAACAACGTTACACTTAGAAAGTACGGGTTTGTATTGCCAACATGGTCTGGCCAATAGTGCTTGCGGTAGTACTTGGCGCATTAGGTGTTTATGCATTGTCTCAGGATCGACCAAAATGTCCTAATTGTGGCACGATAGTTGCCAAAAAGGCACATCGCTGTGGTCGGTGCGGAGCTCCATTAGGTTGGGAATGAGATGAATACAGTAGAAATAAAACATAAAATTGGTAATGCACTTGTAAGTGCAGAAAAGTATACTTGGGTTTACCACATAGTGGTACTTGTTGTTATTGGTGCATTGCGGTTTGGTTTCATCACAGCACAAGATAGTTTTATAGATATAATTCTAGCCATAACGATTATTTCATTAAGCGCGCAGGCAGTTAACAAACTTCGTAACCGAAGCGATGTCGAAATGCCAGTTTTGGTATGTATCAAATGCAAAAGCAATATTGAACCGGTAGGGGAGTGGGTTTGCAAAAACTGTGGTTGGAAATCAGTATTTCCGGATGATTCAAAAGACGTCGGAGAGCGTGCGTAATATAGGAAATATTTGGCAAATTGTCGTTTGTTCTTATTCCAAATGTCGGAGCTGGTCAAAGGTGTCAAAATAAGAATACTCGATCTTAATGGACTGAAAAAACTAAATAGAGATCGATTATGTGTGATATCTACATGGTATCTTGACTATAGATCCGATAATGATAGAATCACTTCCCATTTGTTATGGTTTATGTTTAGTCGGATCAATAGTTAAATTCCTATGAGGATACTAAAACAGAAAAACATGTTCTCGGTAACTTTTGGTCAAATCTCACCCATAGGTGAAAATTGACATATACAGCATTTGTTTTATCATGTCTAGTATAGTATCAGGACATCTGCGCCTCCTGAATAGGAGCATGAACTGGTCATGTGTTGTGTACGCAGTCCCCGCCTGTGCAACATACAAGATTCTAAATGTATTGAAAGCCTGTAAATTTTAGTAGGTGCACCAACACAACGGTGAACAAACCCCTAGCGACATCAGAATCTTATCAGTCTGATATGGCTGGACTGGAAATAGTGGTCTTCGACCTGTGTTTCTACTCCGCTATTTTAACCTCATTTCCACTCCACGTAGGAACTATCTACAAAACAGCCAGACCACAGTTTCCATTCTAGGCGCCACTTTGGGACAGGCGCCATTAATGGGACAGTTCACTAAATCTCTCTTTTTGATACCGTGCTTTGTGCTAATTTCTAATTATCCGCAGATTTATGGTGACGCGCAAAGGTAATTTCCGTAAAAACTGTGTACCACACAACAAATCTTATAGATCCCACGATCTTCTATCCGGATCATGAACCGTTTTAATAAACTCAATTCAGCAATACGCACGAAAAACCTAAAGGTCAGGGCCAGACTGATGGGCGTGCGCGCTGTGCTTGGGCTGAGACACTCCGCCGAAAGCATGGCGGTGAGAATGCCGGACGATTGTGTACTAGCGGACGATAGGATCAGATAGTCTATCAGGTGAAGGGCGACACTCACGTGGTTTTTATTAAAGTCCGATAGTTTCGGTGCGGTCAGCCGTACAGGAAGAACCAGCAGGCGGCGCGCCATCATGCGCATAGTACTCGCCAAAAAGAATGGAAAAACTCAGAATGAATAGATAGACACTATCGCCTCATCGTTTGTAAAGAGTTGGTTGTGGAAGACGGGTGGGTCTAAAGATATGGTTATTTGTAAAGAATAGTAATACAGGCAGGCCGCTTCCATCCACATGATAATTCCGAGATACGTTGGGCCGCTATGGTACTAGCAGCCAGCTGAACATTTTGACTATTGGTATCTCACCGTTGCGGATCACCTGCCTTATGGCATCCCGCATACTGTCCAGACCATAAAAGAAGATGTCTGCGATGGCCGCCCTTATTTCCCTCCACTCTACCTCAATGGGGTTGAGCTGCGAGGTGTGGGGCGGCAGGTGCAGTATCTCTATATCGCCACCTGAGTCGTCTAGGCACTTTCGCATGGTAATATCGGTGAGGGCGCTGGCGTTGTCCGCTATAATTCCCACCTTCCTGTAACGCCGGTGTAGGTGTTTGATGAGCTCAACATAACTGGCAGCCGTCAGATTGTCATGAAACTGCAAATTCAGAGTACCATCTCCCAGAGCACCGATCATGTGGATAGACTGCTTGGAGTAGTCGATGGGGACTGTCTTCCTTCCCGGCGCCTGATCCCCCTGCGGGATACAGGCGAGTCGCGCAGGGTGGCTGCGCCAACTGCCACTACCACGCGACCCTCCTCCCTCCACCTGACGGCGGCCGCCCGTCCTTTCTTGATTAACTTCCGCTGCTCTTCTTGTGTGGCACTGTTGTACGGGACGGGTCGTAGCTTTCTGACCGAGAATCCCAGTCGGTGCGCCAGTCGGATGGCCGCCCTGCTGCTGTACTGTACGTCGAACCGTTTCAGTATGTATCTGGCAAGTATCCTGGCATTCCAACTGCCACGCTCAAAGCCGCTGTCACGTGGCGTCCCGTCTATACCCTCCTTGATGGTACGCTCCTGTTCGGTGTTCAGCAGCCGTGGTCTGCCTGGGCTCTTGGCATCGTGCCTGCACTCTAAATCTTCGCACTCTATCCTGTATAGACACCGATAGACGGTACTGATCCCCCGCCCCAAGGTACGGGCTATCTCTTTGAGCATCCTACCACGCTTTCTGAGCACGGCAGCCTGTAGCCTGTCCCTAGACTTGCCGGAGCACTCGCGCCTGTACGTCTCTTCCAGCTCGGACAACTGCACGCAGGACAGGTACTCGTCTCCCTTCTTTACCAGTGTCTTTGGCATAAGAATCTGGGGACGACAGGACGATCTATATGTTTCGATTCGTCACGTAGTTTTCTATTCTTTTTGGCGAGTACTACGCACTAGATATTCTGGGCCTCACGCAACGATAACGTTAGTCATCCTGACTGGCCACACATCCCCAGTCTCGACAAGCGGATGACGGCCTCTTTCAGATTATCGATGGTCGCAAAGTACCTGCCAGCTAGTATATCTTTGATCACCTTCTACTGGACCTCAATCAGGTTCAGCTGAGGCGTGTAGGGCGGAAGGTGTGTTAGCACAACATCCCCGCTAGTCGAGACTGGAAAGGTGTGGCCAGTCAGGATGACTAACGTTATCGTTGCGTGAGGCCCAGAATATCTAGTGCGCATGATGGCGCGCCGCCTGCCTCTAGTCATATCTATGAACAATCACGTGTCTATTTACATGTCATCTACCACTGCCGGTTCTTCCTGTACGGCTGACCGCACTAAAACTATAGGACTTTGACAGATACCGCACGGGAGCCGCCCTCTGCCTGATAAACTATCGGATCCTATTGTCCGCTAGTAGGTACAAGAGTGATGTGATTTCCAGACGCCACAATATTATAGTTAAAAGGAAAGTCCCAACCCCCAAACTTATCATTTATAACACTAGCATTTACTAAGCAATAATGTTGCACTTGGTAACAATAGTCTCAGTATTTGTAATATTGAGCATAGCAACTATCCCCACAACGTTTGCAGATCAAGACCCCACAATCGTACTAAACAAGGAAGGATCCGCCATACCCGGTTGTGAAGAGACCGACGACTGTTTTGTACCCAGTACAGTTACCATAAATGTGGGTGGAGAAGTAGTTTGGAAGAATGTTGACAGAACCTACCACAGTGCCACCAGTGGCATAATAAGGGATGGGGGTCCAGATGGCATATTCGATAGCGGTTTGTTTCCTCCGGGCGAGGAATTTTCTCACACATTTGATGCACCTGGTGAATATCCATACTATTGTATTGTCCACCCATGGATGAGGGGTCTGGTGATCGTACAAGAGGCTGTAGACGATACCCCATCGGTCCAACCATACGTCAATGTAGAAGGCAACTTTTTCATGGAGTTTCCTGAAGGGTGGACTGTTCAAAGTATGGATAGTACCGATCAGCCAAATGTAATAGCAACAAATCCCACGGCTGACATCATACCCTCAAACATAACATTACACATCAATGAAGCAGGTAATAACACACTAAATTCTATTCGTGAAAGTAGGATTGCAAATTTAGAGGGTCTGGCAGATGATAGTAATTTTCAGGTTTTAAACAATACATTAACAACCATAAACAACCTTGATGCTTTCATATTCGATACTACAGATGTACTTGATTCAGATGATGGTACCATAGAGACCAAACATCGCGAGGTGACAATTATAGCATCAGGGAAAATCTATACGTTTCTGCTCAGTACTGCCCTGAATAACTTTGATTCGGAAGTGCGCGTGTTTGATCACTCACTGGAATCGTTCACAACAGATGCTCACATATTATCTTCTGGTTACTATTACGAAAAATTTAGAACGTTGATACTATCATTTGATGAACCCATTACACTATCAGATGGATGGCAGGATAACATACAGTTACGGAGTATTGGTCCTAATGGTATCAATACATTAACACCAAGTACAATATCAAAGAACCTGGTTCCAGATGGTGCAAGTATGGTATGGATTGTATTCCCATATTCTGATGTGGAACAATTGGCAGACATAACTAGTTTAACAGTGGTTGTTGAACCAGATACGTTCACAGATAGTCAAGACATCTACAACGGCTTGACTATATTTTCGGTTACGATTTTGGATTAAGTGTGTCATTTAGGAATACAGGCTCTAACCCGCATGACTCTAGTGTAATATCTACCTGACTTTGAATAGTGGAAACGTCAAAACACATTCCGTCTCGTATGGCCAACAGATACATTCGGAGACGGGATGTCTTTCTTCTCATCTTGACCACATCCATAGATGAATCAGTTACAGATTTTAGATTAACCAGTATGTCCGCCAACTTTACTACTTTTGCCCGTGGTGAGGCAACACTAAGGCGTTGCGCATACTCTATCTCCCGTGAGCGTCTAGGCAATCTACCATCCTTGGAAAGAGATGAAACCATATCTGCAATTACACGTCCAAATTTGTTGTTTATTTCATCATAATTCGTGCTTGTATCCTCAATTATATCGTGTAGCCAGGCCGCACTTAGTATGACATCATCATCTATACCCGCATCCGCCAATGTATCAACAACCTGTTTTACATGATCTATGGTGAAGCCATCACGGCGTCGCATTGTACCATGCTTGGCTTGAGCATATAGGCGGGCATCTACAACTTGCACATTACAACTTGTAGGCACATTATAATAACAACTTTGTGTAGGCATATGCGCAACTGTTCTGTTTGATACCATCGGTAAATTCAGATACTAAATTTTCATGTGTTCTATAGGCACGTATGCTCCTGAGCGGTTTTGTTTTTAAAATTAAAGTTGCACTTCTCATTTGTTTTTACGAGAGAGGCTGCCTATATTGATCAAGTCTGGGCTAGACTGTTTTTGCATGCCTTTTGTCTGCCACCTCAGCAATACCTCCTTGAAGGCTTCCGCATCTTCCTCACTCTCAGTATACATAAGCATAGTAACCCATCTTCCCTTACCTGCTTTGCCTCCTACAGAGTTCATCCAGAATGTATCGGGCAACGACATCATGACCCGGTTATCCGGGCTAGACGCAATATCATCCCATCGCTTTGAAATAAATCGCATGATCTGTGCCATCTCTTCTTTTCTTATCAACAATATATGGTGGTAAAGCGCGAAATTTAAATTTTTGATATGACAAAATCTAGCACAACTCAGAGCTCAACATAAAATTGACTTGTGGAACGTTGTTAACAAAATTTACCCAAATAATTAAAACGGTTTGACATAACAATCCTAATACTAAATATATCATCCAAGTACAATGAATGAGAATAAACTCGGAATAATGGGAAAACCAGTAAATGACATGTATGGCGCATATATGGGGAAAGCGGTTGGTACAGCAACTGACATTGACGGTACAGTTACATCGGTGGGCGTAGACTGTGGACTTCAAGGTCTGACAGAGATCCCCATCAGACATTTAGTAATACAGGAGGAATCCATCGTATATGTACCTCAATGGAGACTCGATTCACAAAAAATATTGCGTAAAAAAACGTTTCTGATTAGACGACTTCAGGCATTAAATACAATCCTCTTAGAAAATGATGCGTTAAAGGAAGATTCTGAACCCGTACGTAAATTTTATGAGGAGAAATTAGATGCGATAAAAAATATCGAAGGTGAAGTGCTAGAAACATTAGTAAATAGATTAGAAGAACTAGGACAGCAATCAGCCCTCGCAAAATCAATGCATTTTGATGCAACTATACAATACAAGAGTAGTGAAATAGAGGAGAGTGACTACAAGACCGCAAAGGCAGAAGTATCTACAATCCTAGAGAGAATAGACTATGAGATCGAAGAGATCAAAAGCATGCAGGACAGATTGGCCGAACAATCCACCGCTGAATCTCAGGTTCGACACACAGAAGTATCAGAGGAAATAACAATTCAAGAAGATGAGAGTATTTCGTCTGAAATATCCACAGAACAAGTTTCTGTTGCAGAGGCACCGATTGTGGAAGCAGTTGCTGCGGAAGCACCAGCTGTTGAAGAGCCCGTTGTAGAGGCACCGATTGAAGCACCCATGACTGCAGTTATGGACGGCATAGCACCTGCACAGGACATACCAAAGTATGACATCCCAGAGCCGCCACAGGCATATGTTCCTAGTGACATACCACCACCAGCACCCAAATATGACATTCCAGCACCACCTAGAACAGATGCTCCCAGTGACATACAGTCACCAGCACCAAAGTACAACATACCTGCTCCTTCCCCAAAGAACGATTGGTTGTCTCGAATGACCTCACAATAGATTTTTTTAAATGCGCCCATATCTAGGCGCTTTCTTAATATCGGAGGTATATCCTTCCACATCATATAATGGAAACCTACTCCACAAATCTTGGAAGGAATGACTCATCCATTAGATATAATGCATCAAAAGATAATGTACAATTTTGGGATGAGCAGGCACGACTACTACACTGGTTTACGCCATGGGAAGAGACGCTTCAATGGAGTCCGCCCTTTGCCAGATGGTTCGTTGGAGGTACCACCAACATATCATATAATGCATTAGACATACATCAAGACGATATTGCCAGCAAGCCGGCCATACTTTGGGAGGGTGAAGATAATACATCACAGGCAGTATCATACGATACGCTATACCGCCAAGTACAAAGAGCTGCCAACCTGTTAAAGTCGCTGGGCGTCAAGAAGGGAGATCGTATAACAATATACCTTCCCATGATTCCTGAGATAATAGTATCCATGATGGCGTGCGCCCGTATAGGTGCAGTTCACACGGTAGTGTTTTCGGGTTTTAGTGCAAAATCACTTACAGACCGAATGAACGATTCCGGTTCTACCATATTGATTACCGCAGATGTCGGGTATCGTCGCGGCAAAAAGATCCCATTGGCCCAGACAGCTCAGGAGGCCCTAAGATCATCACCAAAAATACAACACGTCATAGTTGTACAACGTGAAGATACAATACCATCCAGTTGGATACCATGGACAGAGATTCATAATAAAAGTGACAATTGTGTTGCAGAGCCGGTCAAGTCAACGGACCCATTATTCATACTATACACATCAGGTACTACAGGTAAGCCAAAGGGTGTGTTACATGGTACCGGAGGATACATGACCCACATACATTCTACATTCAGGTGGGCATTTGATATACAGAATACAGATATCTACCACTGTACAGCAGATGTGGGTTGGGTAACTGGTCATAGTTATGTTGCATATGCTCCCTTTCTGTGTGGAGCCACACAGGTCATGTATGAGGGTGCGCCAGACTATCCTAGTCCATCCAGAACATGGCAGATACTAGAAAAGTACAACGTCAGTATATTCTACACCACACCAACTGCACTGCGCATGCTTATGAGACATGACAGTATGGCGGCAAAATCACATGATCTAAGCTCCCTAAGACTACTAGGGAGCGTAGGCGAGCCCATAAACCCAGAGGTGTGGAGGTGGTATCATGACACAATAGGTGCTGGTAGGTGCCCAGTCATAGATACATGGTGGCAGACAGAGACAGGTGGTATGTTGATATCGGCCTTGCCTGGAATAGAGAGTATTCCGTTAAAGCCAGGGTCCGGAACGCTACCAATTCCTGGCATAGATATGTCAATACTAGATGAGAATGGAGCTGTTGTACCTCCAGATACTAAAGGGTATTTGGTGGTGCGCAACCTCTGGCCAGGCATGATGTTAACACTGTGGGGTGATGAACAGAAATATCGCGATACATACTGGTCTAGGTTTCCCAACTGTTACTATCCTGGAGATTATGCCATACAAGACAAGGATGGCTACATGTGGTTGTTGGGTCGAGCCGATGACATACTAAAGGTGTCCGGTCACCGTATTGGAACGGCAGAGTTGGAGAGTTGTCTGATATCTCATGAGAGAGTTGCCGAGTCTGCCGTTATAGGGATACCTGATGAGATTCGTGGTGAGGGAATAGTGGCTTTTGTTGTACTGCGTTCTGGAATGGATAGTGCAGGCATGGAGTCTGAGTTAAAAAAGATGGTATCCGACCAGATAGGGGCAGTAGCCAGACCGGATGCCATACACATAGTACCCATACTACCAAAGACCCGCAGTGGCAAGATAATGCGAAGGTTGCTAAAAGGTTTGATTACCGGCGAGCAGATAGGCGATACCACCACTATGGAGGAACCCGGAGCGCTAGATGAGGTACGTCGTGTATTGAGAGTGACCACCAACAATACCAAATGATGGCCAGAGTTGATGATTCGAGAGCTCTCCATAAACAGCTTTAAACTATAACAGACACAGGATACTTGGCTTAATATGGTCGCCTATTTTTACAGGGATATAGCAACCGGCAAGATATTTAATTACATATATCTCACATAATACGTGGTATTCTTCACTGTAACTGAGGCCAACGACATACTGCCGGAGGTAGTGAAAAAGTTCGAGATGATACTGGCCAAAAAGAGTAGTATTTCACGTGCTCAGGCCATTCTAGAATCCGCCACAAATGCATCGCTATCTGATTTTATACTGGCAAAGCAGCAACTCAACCGTGCCATTACTGAGTACTATCTAGCCATACAGACGCTGGAAGATACTGGTGTCATCATAAAGAGTATAGAGCAGGGGCTACTGGACTTTCCCGCAAAGATGTTCGATGATGATGTATGGTTGTGTTGGAAGTATAACGAAGAGACTGTGAGTTTTTGGCATGAGAAAGACTCGGGGTTCATAAACCGAAAGCCACTTGCAACCAGTGATGAGTCATGGGTGTGACAAGGATGCCCCAGTAACTGCATCATCCATCCAAACTATCTGGTTATATTTATGAGTAAGAAAAATCTTACATCATGCATGCCAGAATCGATAATGAAGACCGTGACAGTTTCAGGAAAGGGTCAGATCTCAATACCGCAGGAGATCAGAAAACAGCTCGCGGTTGAAAAGGGCTCTAAACTGGTGATCATCCTGAAAGACAAAAAACTACTGATCTGCAAGGCATCTGACATATCACAATCGATAGAGGACAGCTTTGAGGATGTGGTGCGATACTCGGAACGTTCGCTGGAGGAGACATGGGACAACGAGGAGGACGAGGTGTGGAACAGGTATCTGAAGACGTAATTCAGTAGCGCAGCGTCGTCATACTGCCGTTTCCGTTTTATGATCTGCAGAGGAGGAAAGCTAGGCCCGCAATCATCATGTCAAACGACAAATACAACGAACGCTCGGAAGACGTAGTGGCCGTACCGCTTACGTCAAACCTGTGGCCATCCGAATACAGCATGCCAGTTACAAGCCTAGATATGGAATACGGGGAGCTGGTTATGGACAGCAATGTAAGGATCGACAAGGTGTTTAGCGTAGAGAAAAGGATCATATCAAGACGCATAGGCAGGGTAGACAAAAAAACTCATACCGCTATACGCAAACTGCTTTTTGCATTTACCAAGTAGCGTGTAGAGCTTGCGGGTAATGGATATTGAGTGCTAGCCATGGCGGTGTAGCAGCACTAACAAAGCCGGATATCCGGTCGCCGGCGCAATAATGTCTGGCTTGAGGATGTAGTGATATACAGGATGATCATAGAACTCGTTGCCATTACACCGACATACGATGGCCATCCGAACGACAAAGCTATTAGACCGATAATGAGCCCGCAAACTTGGGCACCTGCGAATCCACCAAGGCGGCCTGCGAATCCTACCCTGATGACCTGCGCATCCACTATCATGCGCCTGCGCATACTAGGGGACAATAGGATCCGATAATACATCAGACAAAGGACAACATCCACATAGTTTTTGTCAAAGTCCGATGGTTTCGGTGCGGTAACCATACAGAAAGAACTGGTAGTGGTAGGCGGTGCGCCATAGCGCGCACTGGATATCCCGGGCCTCGCCTCTCCGGTTTAGACCAGCCGGAAGACAATCTCCAACCTCTGTTATCTCACGGTCCTGAACTGCTGTATCTTGTAGAAATAGATCAATACAGTGTGTATGTGGGATTTCAGCTGCGCAGAAACTTATGCACGCCGCTATACTACATAAATAAGATAACACAAAAGTCTTACAATATGGCTCAAGATCAGGATGACACAAAAGACGACTCTGAACAGGAAGAGTCTCCGCCACGTATAATGACAGGTCTCTTTAACATTCCAGACACCATAAGGGCATTGAGTAATCTGGGAGTTGCAAAGACCAAGGTGAATCCAGCGCAGGGAATACTCATGGGTTGGCAGGCAACCGTCTATCTGGCATTTGCCGCATTTTTGGCATGGATGATCGCATCCACAGTAGCCGTGGACCTGTCTGAGGGTTTGGCCAAGTTTCTCTCGTTTGCCGTATTCGGGTTCTCGGCATTGGTCCTGGTCATACTGTATGGCTCAAATCTGGTAACCGGGGACTACATGACTAGCGGCATATCGCTTATGACACGCCGCTCCCGGTGGCGAGAGGTGCTCTGGGAATGGTCCATCACTCATTCCGGACACTGGATTGCGGGTTTTGTCATAGGCTGGATGATAATAATCGGCGCAGGTCAGGCTGGCCCCATAGGATCCACATTAATGAGTACACTTGCAGAGATAGGCACCACAAAGGTGCATGACCTTTCATGGGATCAACTATTCTATAGAGGTATATTTGCCAACTGGTTGATTGCCATGGGTGTTTGGGGAGGATACAGAACACAGTCAATTGTCGGAAAGATTCTTCTGATTGGAATTCCCGTATCCGTATTCTTTGCCATAGGGTTTGAGCACAGTATAGTGAATCACTTTGCCTTGGCGGCAGGCATATGGGCGGGGGCTGACTACACCTGGGGCGAGGCATGGTTTAACAATCTAGTACCTGTAACATTGGGAAACATAATTGGCGCGATGATATTTCAGGGTATGGTGTATTGGTATATCGGCGGCATGCAGATATGGCAAGGTCCAAACAAATGGAAGAAGCCGCATGGTACATACAGAGACCTTCTGCGAGCCATACGGGATACAGGTACCCTAATGCTCTTCTTTGTAGGCATGGCCCCGCTGACTGTCGGAGTCATATTCCTGTATGGTGTTGAACCGATGTTAAACATAAGTGCGGGTGTGGGTAACCAAAATTGGATAGAACCGATAGGCATAATGATATACCTTGTAGGAACGGCACTTGTGGTAAAGTGGTTCCTTATGCCCAAAAGGCTCTGGTACAAAATTCCTGACACATAACTAGAGTTATACTCTGAGCTGGTAACTAAACGTCGCGTAAATTACCGGCCTGCCGTGCGGCAAATGTTGGTGGTGAACCACCATTCAGAGGAGATCCTGAAAGATGTCCTTTGTTGGCCTGGCTTTAACGCCCGACCTTTGGACAGCCTGTGCTGGCCATCATATCATTAACACCTGGAGGAAGCGTACAGGTGCCAAGATGTATCTTCCCTCTCAAAACCATTCCGGCCTTGTTGTACAGTGTGTAAACGGCTTGCGCACGCTTGCTCCACTGATGCCACATCACACTCTCATTGATCCACATATATGGCGCAGTAACTGACTACCCTGCAATGCTTTCCTGTCTTGGGCCAAAGTTCGCCGAATTCGGGGTACGGCCTGCCGGGCGTGAAGGCGACCTGAGTTGACCTACCTTGACCCAACTTGGCTGCCGACCATCATAGAGGCGCTGGCAATCGTGGTCGGGCTGATGTTCTACCTGGCCAACTGGCGTGCGCGTGACCGGCTGCGGAAGGTGCGCTACGCCAACATGCTCTTGGCCGAACTTGCAACACTGCACCGGATGATGAAGCCGTATGACGGCGAAGGCGGTGTTGACACCATAGAGAACTCAACCGAGATTCTGCTGCACAACGTGTACGACGGCTTGGTGTCCTCCACCAACCTGTCCTACTTTGACAAGCCCGTCCAACACAAGATACACTCGTTCTACGAGTTGGTTATGGTGCATGACCGCAAGTTCAACCCAAGGCCTGCAATGCCTGTGTCCGACCTGTTGGGACCAACCGACGAGGGCGGGGAACCGAGGTACCTGAAGAGCAGCCTGCCGTCAGTTATGCGCGCAGTAACACTATTTCGGGATAAGAATCAGCCGGACGAACGCTGGAGGCCGGTCTTGAAGCTTTTGCGGTGGTACTATGAGGACTAGAGCAGGCGGCGCGCCCACTTGCCCGGCTACCGGCGCCGGAAATGCATTGCCAATCTGTATATATTGAGACTGCGTTCTCCCAAAGAACTCATAATGTGTGGAAAAACCCCTGAATAGCAGATACATTGCGCATGGAGAGGCGAACCAAACCCTCATGTGGTCTTTTTGCATCCATGCCGTAAAACACACCATATGGGCATAGTCATGCGTTGGACGCTCACAGGTGGGAGAAACAGGGTGAAAGCCCCCGTTCCATTGAAGTTAGAGGAGAGGGTAAAGGGCGCGTTATTTTTTGGCAACGGGCATGCTGACCCTCTCACCCAACGGCGAGTCAGGCATGTCGCGCAGGCGCCCTATGACACGCCGTATCTTTCGTAAAGTCACACCGCTGACCCCAGTATGTCTGACAAACGTGTCCAATGTTAAATTTTCCCTAGTAAGCAGTGAGGCCGCATATACTAATCCAGCAGCCAGCGCCATCGGACGACTGCCGGCGGTGAGCATATTCTCTTGCATATACAGCAGTGTGTCCAGTGCGATACGCTGGTCCTTTCGGTGAGTTTTAGGTTGTTGGATATCTTCACGACAAAGGAGGATATGTCGTATTGTTCCATCTGTGTATCGAACTTCTTGGCGATGGTGGCCAAGTCCCTATAGAGTATCTTTTTGTCTATGTTTGCTGCGGTAGAGAGATCAAGAAGTGTGCGGGGCGTGCCGCTCTCACGGCAGGCGATGTATAGTGATGCTGTTCATATAGAAGATATAGTTCTGCCCCGGGTGAGTTTTGCACTTACTGCCTTGCGGTATATTGTGGCGGCCCTCTCTACCACATGATCCGATATGGTCAGTTTGGTTTTCATCGAAGACAGTAGTATGAAGGCCTTGCACAGCGAGGCGGTCGAACTGGACTTGCTTCGCAAATCCCACCTGCGCAGCCGGGTAAGGTCGTGCTTTGACTTTGCCGGGAGCGTTTTTCCCGCAGAGTCCCGGTTGGAGCCGATAACTGTGGAGAGTCCCTTATCATACATCGCCAATGACGGGGAGGGGCCGTTCTGTGCGTGCTTCGCATACTGCTCTGATGTATAGTGCTGATCAGGGCGTATCTGATCCGGTATTGAGTGCGTAATTACCTCACCACACGCACTGCAGATGACCTCACCCCGTTCAAGATCGGTTACCGTGTTCGTGTGGGTGCATTCCATGCCGTGCAACGAAACGGTGGTTTAAAAACATGGATGTGGGTTGGGAAGAAGTAGGGCTGGTCTATTTCCACTGCAGTATTTTGACCTCATGTACGACTCCACACGCCTGATGTATAAGGCCCAGTATTTCCAGTCCCGCCCCTTTTGACACACTACTTCCTCCCCCAAGATTTGACAGCCTCCAGCCCAGGCTTGGCTCAGTAAGAGTCGCCCGTCTCCTTGACGGTCTCCAGTATGGTGCTCAGTATCATGCCCGGCAGGTACTGCTGTACCATATTGAACGGTCGCTAATCACGTTTTGATTTTGTCATTGGGCGTGGCTGCGATCATCGGATCAATATGCTTTGGTTTTGAAAATGATATATGTCTATGGGACACAGCCGCAAAAATGGGCAAAGCACCGTGGTGCAGTTACGGCCTTGCTATGCGCCTAGGCCGGAATCAGATCTCGTAACCTGTTTCGTATGCTTGCGGTGTCAGATGCCAGATCCACGGTGACAAAGCGGAGTTTGTGCCCTTGTATTGTCGCCGATTCATCATAATCGATTCCCACCGATGGGTACAGAAGCATTCCAGTGGAAGTCATAGACAGATCGTCGCCGTCGTGTTCCTGAGATCTCAGATACGAGTATATCTGGTATATGTTCTGGCTTTTCAATGTTTCACGGTGCCACTGCGCTGTGATTTCTGTAAATTTGGTATCAATGATTATTCGATGCGATTTGTCCGATTTTTCAACAATGATGTCAGTCTTCATTTCAGGCAGGATTTCTTTTATTCTGTGAGTGTGTGGTTCGGCAGGCCACTCAAACCGCTTGCCCCGATGTACTTGCCATTTATCGAGCACTATGCTGTAAAAACCACCCACGGCCCTTTCAAATAGATATCTTACCCAATTCTCCTTGCTCCTGTCAGGTAAAACCACATCCAAATACCCTGATTCTTCTGTAGGTATTCTAAGATCCCATGCCAGCTGTGCAGCAGCAATCATTTTTGCATCATCCTTACCGTATCCTGTGTTTCTAGTGTTGACTGCATACTGTCTTGCATCAAACAGATTGGAAACTCCGTACCTTGCAAATGTGGCGGCATCTATGCGGCAGCGCTGCTTGAGATTCTCATCAACGACGATCGCACTCAATCGATTCAGTGCCGCTATGACGAACCTGTTTCTTGGAATGTCTACGGTAAACTCATCAAAACTGCATGCTATCTTGCCCTGGTGGAGTAGGTGTCGGCGTTTTGTACGGATGTGGTTGATACGTCCCCTAACACGGGTCAAGTCGGCCTGTCTGAGCTGCAATTCATAGGTGAGCATGCGCCGTAGACGCCACTCTACCTCTACAGTTAAAATTTCTGCAACCAGATCTGGAATTTTGTCTGGATTTTGCTCTGCATCCAGTCTTTTTTCGGGCATGTCCCGCAGCTTTTTGTAAAGATCCGACGCATACAACATTAGCAGCCACAGGTTTCGAACCGGGATCTTGCCAATGGTTTTTGTGTTTGACTGTTCGCTCAAGTCTCCAATACCGAAAGCAGTTTTTTCTCTTCGGCTAGTGCTGTCTCTGGATCTTCAAACCAGTACTCTTGCAAAAGCGGACCGATCTTATACTTTACCACATCTCGCCACCATGTCTCTGCATCTAAGATCTTGTCATTGATTTTGGGCATCGCATAGCTGTGTCCTATTGTAAAGTTGGGACCCAACATTCTGGTCTTTGTTATTCTTTCGTTGAGGGATGTCATGGCAATCCCGATTTTGTCCAAAATGTCAGGTTCTATTACTCTAAAATTCTCGTGCACCCATCCACTCCACGTCTTATCAAAGACAGGCTCTAGACGGAAAAAGTCAAAACGGCGCCTCAGGGCCATATCGACTAGGGCTATGGAGCGGTCAGCCACGTTCATGGTGCCTATAATGTAGAGATTTGGGGGTACGTATACTTGTTCAGACTTGTTATGCGAATGGCTTAGCGATATGGCATCATCATTACTGCGCTTGTCTGCTTCAATCAATGTGAGCATCTCTCCAAATATGCTTGCGGGGTTGCCGCGGTTTATCTCATCTATGATTATGACAAATTTGCGATTTTGGTTTTGTTCCTCTTTGGCCTCATTTATGGCATCAAAAAACGGTCCATCTTGTAAAACAAGCTCGCTTCCAGCCGGCCGCCAGCCCCTCACAAAATCCTCGTACGTGAGATTTGGGTGGAACTGGATCGCTCTCACTCCGGAATCTGACTTGTGACCTACGAGTGCAAACGCTAGTTTCTTTGCTAGGTATGTCTTGCCGGTACCCGGAGGACCTTCAAGAATCAAGTTTTTTGTATTCTTCAGCATGCGCATGATAGATTCTAGATCAGATTTTTTTACAAAACACCCGTCATCTACTATGTTCCCGATAGAATATGATGAACCGTAAGGGTCAGAATCGCCACTGCTTTCGGATTCATGGTCATCGTTGCTGCCGGTCTCCTCGACACTATTATGCATGTATGCGGTAATTGATAGTTTTGGAAATGAGTCTATGTTGGTTTTTGTTTTGAGTATGATTTGTATTTTTTCAGTCAGATCTAGATATTCTTCACCACTCTTTGGATTTAGATCAGATATTTTGATTTTCTCCTCAAGATATAGTCTTGTCTTAGAGTCCAATGGAAGGAACTCGTATGGTCTGATCCAGAATAATCCAATGGTGAGCATTGTAATCGTAGTACCAAGCTTGATTACAGTATCAAATGATTTTATAAACTTGGAACGGTTGGACTTGTTTTTGGCATATGCCAACGCAGCTGCAAAGGCGTTCCAGAGTTCCTCAATGTGGTCAGGGTTGCGCGTGCGAGCGTATGGGTAGAACCAGCGCCATTGGCTATTCAGTACCGGGACACCAGGCCAGTCATTGGGCGGAGATGCACGGACTTCCAAAAGATTTGCAAGTTGGCCTTGTGTATGGATGCGGTTCGGAGGGCGCAGGTTGCGGTTAAACTCGCTCATGACTGTGAATGGGCATATGTCCTGTATCGGTCCTAAAGACCCGTCCTTAAACTTGTCTGTCATTATTTTAAAACCTAGTTCTTTGTGAATTCCATGAATGGTATCAATCAGCAGCTTGCGATCGTTTCTGTATCTTGGTAGTTTGTCTGCAAACTCACTGTAAAATCTAATCCAGCTCAAACTATCGGCCATGGCTATTTGCACAATGCGTGCTTTATATTGTTTGATTTGTACATTACAGGTTCATTGTATGCAAATTAGTCTATCTATTTTTGCAATGGAATCCATAAAAAATCTACCATATATGCATCCCGGTGCCTGATGGGGTGCTAAGGATAGGACTTGACACCGGGACCTACTGTGTAAAGTGCATCTCAGACCGCAGCTCTGTTCTGTTACCGTCACTGTACGTCAGAAGGACGCGTGAGAACTGGACCGAGGCGGATTCCGAAGCTGTGGAAAAGGGGACGGCCAAGGTGCTGCATACTGTAGGAGTGGACACCGTACAGCCCATCGTACATGGCAAACCCGATCCCAGGTACCAAAAACAAGTAAAGATGCTGATCCAAGAAGTATTTCGGATTCGCGTCGTAGCCGCCGCCATTATTGTGACCACTACGACGCACTCCATGTCATCCGCCTCGGATAAACCCGACATGTTCCTCCTCCGCTGGCCCCTCTCTGGACTTCGGCGGGGCGGTGCTGAACAGCACCATCTACTCGTTCGTCGGCATCACCCGCATCATCAACCGACTGTCGTCAAGCCGTTGTTTTGGAACCAAATAATGCACGGTATAGTATTCAGAACATCTGGGATTGGGTTCGGGGCGCAATACTGGAAGGCCACAAGATGGAGGGATGTAGTCACGTGAAGTACGGGCGCAAGACGTATCCCCTGTACAGCGCGGTCCCGTTGAGTAAGAAGTCCAAGGGCAATACGGTGTACTTTCCAAAGTGCGATACACCTTTCAAACTCCAGAAAGGAAGCCTGCCCGACACATCACAGTAGTACAAAATCGTAGATGTGTCGAATAGCACAGACAGGGAAAGGTAGTTCGAACTACACGTTACAATACGCGAGCATGTCCCGGACCGCGTATGTACCGGCGTACATGCGGGGATTGACATGGGCAGCAAGCACACGCTTATAGTCGGAAAGTCGGACGGCAGTATTGCCATGCTGACGCTTCGTGAAAAAGACACCCTGCGGAATATCGCACGGATTCAAACAAAGATGTCGCGCTGCAAACTTCACTCCCACAAGTGGTGTAGCCTGCATGCGCAGCTGCAATTGGTCTACAAGAAGATGGAGAACAAGCAGAAAGACAAGCTGCGCAAGTTTGCCAAAAAACTGTTCGCGCAGTGCGACAGAATCATCATGGAGGGCATGAACCTCAGAACCATGACGACCAAGGGTCCAGGGCAGAAGAACAAGAATCGCATGATACGGCAGTCCAAGTGCGGCGAGGCGCGGTCCCACATGGCGCAGCAGGCTTTACAACACAACACCGAATATGTCGAGATTGACCAGAAATATACATCACAGCGGTGCTGTATGTGCGGCAACACAAACACATGGCGCGACGGTAGCCGGTTCAGGTGCCATGACTGCGGCGTTCTGATGCACGCTGATGTAAACGCGGCATTCAACATCCTTTTCACTTTTCGTACCATACAGTGGAGCAAGCGGGCGCAGGCCGTTTACGCACTGTACAACAAGGCCGGAATGGTCTTGAGAGGGAAGATACATCTCGCGACACTCACAATACTCAGTGTCGTTGGTGACGTGATGGCCGGTACAGGCTGTCCAAAGGACGGGCATCAAACCCCGGCCAACAAAGGGTGTCTTTTAGGAGATCCTCTGAATGGTGGTTCGCCACCAACATTTGCCGCACGGCAGGCCGGTAATTTACGCGACGTTTAGTTACCAGCTCCTTACACTCCGCTCAATTACGCAGTATCTATTTTACTATGTATGATGGTACTGATAGAGTGTATAATGTCCCCATATGTCTGGCTTAGGGCCATTAGGGTAAAGTTTCTGTTATCATCAGTCATATCCGCCACATTGGGAGGTGTAACATCACTATACACGCACCATACGATAAACCTGCTTGATCTACTACTTGTCATATTTGGAGTCATGGCATTGCATGCGAGTGTAGACCTACTAAACGACTACAGGGACTACAAGCGCGGTATTGATACAAAAACCAAAAAGACTGGTATGAGTGGTGGTACAGGTGTACTTCCAGAAGGACTACTCCCACCCAATACAGTATACAGGGCGGGCATACTGTGCCTGCTTGTTGGTGGCGCAGTAGGCGCATATTACATATACACGCATGGAGTGGTGGTCGGCATAATTTTGGGCTTTGCCATACTCTCCATATACTTTTACTCAACAAAGATAGTGGATTGGGGTTTAGGAGAGACATTTGTTGGCATAAAGGGGGCCCTTATCGTTTTGGGATCATACTACATACAAACCACACAACTAAACGAGATAGCCGTACTGGCAGGAGTTGCTGCAGGTTCGCTATCTGCGTTTGTCCTATACATGACATCATTCCCGGACCATGATGCTGATAAGAGTGGTGGTCGCAAGACTTTGGTGATACGTTTAGGTCCAGTACGTGCCGCCCGACTATGCATAATATTTCCCGTATTGTTTACTGCAATAATATTATACGGCATATACAGTAATGCATTTCCAATATACTGTATGATATCGCTATTCAGTATACCATTTGGGGTACTAGCCAACAAGAATTTGCGCAGAGACCACGTGATGCCAAAGAGACAGATGAGGTATGCCCTGATGTATTCGCGTATATCCGGAGTGTTATTGATAATTGGGTTTGCCATTCCCGCTATAATCGCCACACTCGAGGTCGTATGAATCGTAACTTTTTATCAGTCAACAACAGGTCCCAATCGATACATGCAAACAATATTACAACACCTACGCCCGCAGCGTCAGCCACAAGAATTCCCACATACCTGTCTTGAAATAACTGCAAAAACGGCACCAAGACCACACGACTCACAGATATCATCACATAGTATGAGACCACCCGCCCACACCAAAATCCCACATACATGCCAATATTTTTGGCACCCATCAAGCCATATGCCACAAACAGCATGTTACTAGGTAAGGGCGTGGCCGCAAACAAAAATGAGGCTACGCCGTACCCGTACCGTCTCTTGGACAGTGTCTTGTTTATGATGTCCAAGCCGGCACGTCTTTGTGGCCCAGCAAAGCGTCGAAAGAAGCTGCTATACCGTTGCAGTATAAAACGTCCTAGTGTGGCGCCGCTTGAGCCCACCAAAGACAGCAACAGCACATCATATGTGGGGTCTACAGTATAAAATGATGCCAATACAATCCAAGTGGGCGGCATCAGTAGGGGTGCGGCATTCAATGCCACCAATATTGCAAATATGCCCGCGTACGAGTATTCTGTAAATATGTCAAATATGTCTGCCATTGGCGGACGCACCTGATTGTATGCTTATTGTGTTATCCATTCGTAACCGCGCTTCTCCAGCTCTTCGGCCAGTGAAGCGTCGCCGCTGCGGAGTATTTGACCCTTGGCAAAGACGTGTACATAGTCTAGTTTTTTCAGAAACTTCAATATTCGTGCATAGTGGGTTATCACCACTACAGTGGCATCACTTACAGATACATCACTAATGGCCTTTGCCACAGCCTGTACTGCATCTATATCCAAACCCGAGTCGGGTTCATCTAGAATCGATATCTTGGGTTTGAGTACTGCCATCTGTAGCACTTCAGAACGCTTCTTCTCGCCTCCAGAAAAGCCTTCGTTCAAATATCTACTAAGAAACTCTTTGTCCAAACCTACCTGCTCAAGATTGTTCCTCAGATACTTTTGAAACTCCCGGACAGTAATAAAGACCTCCCGGTCTTCGCCCTGCATGGCCTTGCTCAATGAGTTGTATGAGGTTCTGAGAAAATGCGAAAACCCGACTCCTGATACTTCTGTAGGGTATTGAAATCCCAAGAAAAGCCCTTTACGTGCTCTCTCATCAGCGGTCAGTTCCAGTATACTTTCACCATCCAGCAGTATATCTCCAGATGTGACCTCATACTTTGGATGGGCAAGCAGCGTATATGCCAAGGTAGACTTGCCCGAACCATTGGGGCCCATAATGGCATGTACCTCACCAGGTCCCGTAGTAAGGTTGACCCCTTTGAGAATATCCTTACCGTCTCGGTTTACATGCAAATCCACTATCTTGAGTTTTGCCATATTGCAGATATCATTATTCTATATAAAATGCCTGCGAAATTTAGCTTGTGCTAATTATGAAGGATTTAGTGTCACACGTATATCATATGTGGAGAGTATTGCTTTACATCTACCTCTGACGGTAACATTGGTTACGCCCGACGCTTCAGTAATGTCTCGCTGAATATTGTCTGGACTGAGCAACATACTTGCGATACATAGATATGCGGCGGCCAGACCCCCGGGGTCACGACCATTACTAATATCTTGATTTTTGGTCTTGTGGGCCAGTCGTAAGGCCAATCGCTCAGCATGTCCACTAGCCTCAGATATGTTCGATATCTTTGAGATATACTTGTCTATTGGTATTGGCTCAGAACGGGGACTTCCGGTCTCTAGTACCAGTGTACGATAGTAGCGGTTCGCCAATCTTGTTTTGAGGCGCACCTCCTTTTGCGGGCAGATGGAGTTGACCAGCTCCTGCATGGATCTTATGGCATCGCATTTTTTACAGCCCATATACACCATGGCGCATGCAACTGCCACTGTGGATTTATTTTTAAGATCCACAGTACTATCTAAGTTACGATATGTCAGCGAGGCACTCTCCAAAACTGTCTTTGGTAATGACAGTGCATTGCATATATCAGAAACCCTATTCAAAACTTCAGATGTACGCCTGTCCCGATTTCCATTAATACGAATTCTATTCTGCCATCTTCGTAGTTTGGTCATCTTTGACTGTGTGACCCGCGCTATGACATTTCCGCTAAAGTCTGTGCTGCCAGATGCAATACCTGTCATCACACCCATATCATGCTGAGATAGCGTCAGCTGGCCCGAAACCCGGGGCATTCTTTGACCCTGATCATCAAACAGACCCAAGGGCGACATGACAGGATCCGGCATGTGATCATCTGCCACAATACCACATTTGCAACATACCATCTCCCCACTATCCATATCATGTATGAGTGGAGCACTACACTCTGCACAGCTAGAGGTTTTAGGCATCAATGTCTCTTCCCCCTATTGCATACGCTCACCGGCTCACCCATATGCCGTTGTATATTGTTAGTTAGTGGTTCAGCCGAAGCATATGGTGCCCTTACCGGCCCTATAACCTCTCTAATTCGGGCTACGCGCACACCCTGCGAATTACACAATATATCTCCCTCAGAAGCCTCTCCATTCAGTCTTATTATTACACGTCCACTACCGGCCTGATGTAGTACTACTCCTGCCTGTTTCATAGCAGGTGTTGCAATGTACATATTTACAAACTATATTGTTTGTTTTTTTAAACAAAGTAGCCTATTTTTTTTTACTGCCCTTGTCTACCCGCACAAGTTTTGGAGCAATCCTGTACAGTACGCGAGTCTTTGGGTCAGTCTTTGGTATAGTGATATATCCTGATCTAATGTTGGCACGACGGGGGTGACGGACTTTATAATTTGTGTCTTGTACAGTATAGCCGGCCATCTTTGCAGCTGCACTTAAATCATCCAATACTGGGGCCGATACGCAATAGTCTTTGCTCAGTCGTCTACCCTGAGAGCGAGACAGGTTTTTGTTAAAGTAATCCAGCCAGACCACTATATGGTCATAATCTTTCATGTCTGTTTATAATTACATACTTGCTTTAAGGATTTAGTAGAGTTTATGCGTAATCAAACCACTTTCAAGCGATCTAAAATACATAACACGCTGTTGGTGTTTCCACCATCCAGAGGGATATAATGAGCCTTCCGCGTATCGGGAAGGGTTGCTCCAACCACAGGGAGAATCATACCCGTGTCAAGGGCGGTGTCAAGACATGGTGACCTATGAGTAGCTGTCAAAAAAGTGACCCGGTGTGGAAATTCAGGTAGTGCCTAGTGGGGGCAGAAACGGGTCGGAGCGTACCATACATCAGGTTACAAACTTTCTAATCAGACGTTAGATCTTTTCCAACCATACGAAGGTCAGCACTTCTTACCAGTCCCGTGTCGGCGTGATGGTTTTTATGTTATAGTGGGCATATGTAATGTATGAGTGAGATAGAGAGATATGCGAGTGATTTTGAGAGAAGGGCAGACGCTATAGAGGCACGCTATATACCGGAAGCCGAGGGTCTTGCTGAGCAGATACGTGGTTGTGCAGCGCTCGTACGAGAGGTTGGAGAAGATTTCAGACGAGCTTTCGGAGAATATTACTAAGGTACGCCAACATCTGAACCGCATGCTCCATAAAATAAAAGAAGATATCAAAAAATGTGATGAGGTTACCGCCATAATGTCCTAGAAGTATGATGAAATAATAGATCACAGACAAGATCTCGCCAAATGTAAGAATTTTGTAAAAAATGATGAACATGTAATTAGACTACTTCATGATGAATTACGTCGGTTGGAAGGGTTACGGGATTCAACTTAGCCGGTATAAGACATGTATGGTAACCTGTGAGGAATTGCCAAAAAGGTAACCTCGTGTGGAGATGGTTGTCAAGTTTGGTGCAGGTCACTTTTTTGACAGATTCTTATAGGTCACCGTGTCTTGACACCTTCCATGGCAGACTTGTCGATACACCTTGTACGATAATATTGGTGTGATAACCCACAAAGCCCAGAACTATATATTTTGTCTATAATACATAATGATATCATCTTCAACCGGTAATTGTATAATATCTTTGATTTGACGTCATACTTTAGCATAACCCACTGCGCAACACAACTTTGATTTGGCATTCTGACTCTGTAACACTTTGCACTTTTAGCACAGTGTAATTAATTATGATAAAAAT
>VYCS01000004.1 GCA_009843815.1 Cenarchaeum sp. SB0675_bin_21
TCTTTCTATACTTAACTATACGCTGAACTACAAATACACTAATTCGAATAAATCTTGAAGTATATCGTGTCTTTGTAGGAGTCACTAAGTAGTAAATTTTAAAGGGAGCTGTAATCCTATGTACAGTAATGGCTACAAAAGTATATTGTGAACGATGCAACGAAGTTTTTTCATCACAAGAAAAATACCGCAAGCATCTTGATACGGTTCATTCTGGCATGTCGTGTGATACATGCATTATCGATTTGGCCATAAGCAAGATATGTGGACTGTTTAAGAGAGCCTCCCAATAAAAATAATCCAAAATTATAACTTGTATATCTAACATATATGTAATAGGAATCAAAAACTACATAACCTCATTCCCGTAGCACACTGCCATAGTAAAACATGACGTTTTTATCAATTATTACATATGTGGTAACAGGTACAATCTTTATACTTTAATAACTCGCGGAATAACCCCATCAATTTATCAAAAAAAAACACTTTACTAAAACCATGTTTTGATGTAATGTTGAAGATAACTTTACACGTGTAGTCGAGATGCACGCGCAGAACGAGTTTAGTTATAGCAGCGTGCAGGAGCGACTACACGGAAATATTAAACTGTTGCTTTGTAAGCATGGTGGTTTTATGGTAAGGAATTTTGCTTTAATTGTAATAACCATACTGGAGTACAATTTTTTTATACCACAAACGGCACTGGATGGTGAGACTCCGGCTGAGACAGCTAGTATGTTAATTGAAGAAGACGGTAAAGTTTTGATACTACTTGCAACCTCGACAGTCTAGACCTTTATATCTTGACGGCACATACACAAGACATTATTTGTGGTCGTGTAAAAAACCCTATTTTTGTGTTTTATATGGGGGTTCAGTTGACTGTGTATAAATAATATCTATGGTATGCCTGAAATACCGGCTACTCTTATTTGGCACAGTATAGTTTACAATATATGATTGTTTAAAGTTGAATATAATGTAATTTTCATACGTGCTGGTTACGTGCCAAATGGCTTATTTTGGACCACTTTACCAATCAGTCGTAAATTCAACAGTATTTTGTCAGCACAAAGATTAATGTAAAACATTATATTTTTTGACTTATTTTTTATATAATATTATGCTGGTAGTATGACCCTACCGGTATATTCTTTTATGTTGTCTGCACGAAGCCTAGATTCTATCTGCTCTCGTTGTTCAGTAAGTATACCTGTGGCTACCGCCTTTGAGTATCCCCGCGAATCTACAAGCGCTAGTATGTATCCACTCTGGTCTGTAAGGACAAATCCTGATGATTCATCAACAAAGGCATATAGGATCTCTTCTCCGACAGGATTCCATGAACTGTTTACAGAGTCTGCAAGTGCCATGGCTGGCATACCGCGACCATCTGTTATCTCGTTTAGATACATGTGGGCAGCATCGACACGTTTGCGTCCCACATTTAATGCCTTAAAGTATTGCATATGTTATCAACTTTTATACTGTATAAAAGTTATTGGATCGTACTACCAGACTTTGGATCCTTTAACAAAATAAGGATCTCTTTTAAGGTCTCCAAAATGTAGGTATTCTGCTCTTTGATCTCTTGTATGCTGTATAGACTGTCTTGCGCATTGCGGAAGAGTAACCACCTGTACCATCCTCTCTCCAGTAGCATTATGGAGTGTAGCATTGTGTTGGCCTTTGATTTGGACAGTCCGTTCTCCAATAGTATTTGACGAATCTGCGACTCTGTACTATCTCCACGCATTATATCCTGCATGTAATGGCTGGTCAAGTCTATTATGCAGTTCAACTGTTCCTTGTCGATACCAAACCTCTCAACAACTGAATCGTTATTTATCTTGTCCATCCATAGCGAGTCTATTATTTTGGAGAATGATTCATCGAATCTTTTATCATCAATCTTATTTATCTGGCTTATCTGGTATCGTATGGTAGGTGCATGCTTCTTCATGTTAGACACTATCAGACGGGCCCATGTCTCCTCTAGGCCTAACTCCATCAGACGATTACCAATCTTTATTCCGTCATGTTTGGTGATGTCCATCTGTACACGAGATAGTAGTGGAACCAAGTCATCATAATATTGTGGTATCTTAAAGGTGTCCGGATTTAGGTCTGAGACTATAAGGGCGCGCTCCTCATCGTTCAGTAAATTGAAAAAGTTGATTGAAACTCGTATGTCGTGACTTTCAGCATCAAAGAGACTCATTGCGTTAACACCCAGTCTATACGGGCTATAAGCAAGTCTATTCTCTCCTTAAATATGTCATTATACCTTAACCCATAACGTCCTGGAGTAACATTTCTGGGGACTCTCTTTTTACCCCACAATGAATAGTAATGTCTCTTATTTTGCAATACACTTTCAAGATGTTTGTCTGTATTTATTATTTACATTTTGTGTGGCGCATCAATACCCAGTACACTTAGAGCATTATACATTACAATACTAAATGCCTCTGTTAGGTATAGTCGTCCACTCTCATATTTGCCAGATCCTATTATTGTACATGACTCATAAAATGCATTAAATGCAACGGCCAAGTCATGACAGTATCGAGCAACCACCTTTGGAGAGAGATTCGACGTTGCATCACGTATTACTAAAGGATACATACTCAATAAACGCAGAAGCTCACGCTCTTTCTGCTCGTTTAGATTTGGCGTACAATTATGATCAAAATTCGGTACTCTCTCTAATATACGGCAGGCCCGCGCATACGAGTATAGTATGTAGGGTGCAGTATCTCCATCCAGACGAGTGGATGTATCCATATCAAATGTTATGGCGCGCCCTAAATCCTGACGGATCATCTCATAGCGCAGTGTGGCTACAGATAGTGCATGTGATATCAAATGTAGTGCGTGTGAGTCTAACTTTGGATTCCTCTTGGAGGTCTCATGATGTGCATTATCGTATAGTGCTTTGTAGACTGCATCGACTCCTACGTATATGCCCCGGCGGCCCGACATCTGCGCCTGCCCATCGGTGTCTATACCCATACCAGTAGCCGTCTTTCTACTTAGTGTTACTGCCTCGTATCCTAGATGTATGTACTTTTTACTGCCCATATCTGCGAGTATATTTGTTATTATATTCTGTAGATTTGATTGACGACTGTCGATGACAGTTATCACCATATCGACATTAAATGACATGTCTGCACCATCTTGTAGAGTGGTCTGATACAGAGTACTGCCAGGCTGACCTTCATACTCTACATACTTGAAGGGGTCTGGTATGATGCCTACCTTCCAGGCTGCATAAGGTATGTCCTTTGCCATATATGTGGCGGTACCATTGCTACGTACCAAGACTTTGTCGTTTATGACCCAGCATCCTGTATTTTCACCTTTGGTTTCGAATTTTGTTATCTTCATACTTTTTAGTCTATCAAATATTTCATGCCACATTCCAGACAGCACTATGTGGGACTCAAAGTTTAGTATGTCATACGATACACCAAGATTCCAGCATGTCTCAAGCTGAGCGGCCAGCACCTGCCGGGTTATCTGTTCTGCCATGCGGGCATCATCTGTGTCACCCTGCTCTATATTGTATAGTATCCTGTTTCGTATATCTAACAGTTCCGGGTGTGTTTCATATTGTATGTTGGTGTTTACGTATACTGTATCACCACAATATGCATCAAACTTTACCCCCAATGGAGACTCCATATCATACTTGAGATGTTTGAAACCCAGTACTATGTCGGCCACCTGTAGCCCTAAATCGTCTATATAATTTAGTACTTTGACTGTGTATCCTGCCTTCTTTAGTATGCGAGAGATAACATCTCCAACTATTACGTTTCGCGCATGGCCTATATGTAGTGCCTTGTTGGGATTTACACTGGTATGCTCTACTATACAAGACTGATCTGATGTCATACTACCGTATCCGTCCTGCGTGGATGCGGTTAATATGATCTGGGTCAGCTTATCCCAGTCTGCATATGCATTGATATATCCCGAAGGGTGGGCCTGTATGGACTTTATCAAACCTTCGGATGATGTGTGGCAACCATCAACTATACGGGATGCTATCTGCGCAGGGCTTTGGCGTAATCTTTTGGATAACAGAAATGCCACGTTACTACTTACATCACCATAACCTCTCTGGGCAGGCTCTACTACAAACTCTACTTGTTCTTGCATTATGTTATTGTGTATGGAGTGCTGTATTACATCCTGAACCTGTTGTAGTAGTGTGTTGTACACCATTGTCTATACCATCCTGGGAGCCAATATCTGAAGAGCCTCCACAACGCCATCCCCTTTGGGGGATGATGTCACTATGTCTGCACACTCTTTTACGTCTGGTACTGCATTTGATACAGTTACGCTGATTCCTGCCTCCTTGAACATGGGTATATCTGTAATGCTATCTCCTATGGCTATTATGTTCTCAGAAGATATATCGTATAATGACATAATCTCACGCACGCCACGACCCTTATCTATACCTGTTGAATTGATGTGATATGCATATCCACTATCTGACAGTTCGACATCTAAATTGGCATCACGTATTACATCTTGACCTTCTTTGATGTCGAATGTGCGGTTCAATACAACCTCGGTCATTCGTGGAAATACAGGCTTTTGCTGTACATTTGGTATATGGGATTGTAGTACTTTTAGCGCCTGCTGGCATTTGGTGATGTCGCCCAGCATAGTATGTGATGATGCCTCATGAGTGATACATCCTCCGTTTTCACCCACCGCCACATCGCCAGTTCCACCAAATATGGATAGTATGTATGCCTCTATCGAAGATCTTCCGGTCACATATATGACGCGATGGCCTGATGCAGCAGCACTTCGTAGTGAGCTGAGCGCCCCTAGATGTATGATCCCATTACCATTCTCGGTTATGGTGCCATCGATATCTACCGTTAATACCCATGTCAATTGTACACTATTCCTTGTCGATAAACTCTGAAGCTGCAGGTGGTTCTGGTGATATACCTTTTCGTTTTCGTATGGTGCTTATTGATTCGGCGAGGAGGGACTTTGGAACTTCAGACCATGCTTTAAAGTGAGTGTTCCACATGGCTTTGCCGGCCGTCTGTCCCCGCATCTCCTCAGATAATGTAAATGTCTCTGATGCAGGAATCTCGCCTATCACTATACTGGCAGGCCCTTTCTGTTGCATGTCAAGTACGCGACCACGCTTGCCGGACAGCACGGTAGCGACATTTCCCACCAAATCTGTGGGAACCCTCACCTCTATTGCCAGCATGGGCTCTAACAGTTTGGTTCCGGCAGTTATCAAGGCTCCCATACAGGCACGTCTTGACGCAGGCCCAAGTTGAGATAGTCCGCGGTGAGCCGTATCTTCATGAGGCACAAAGTGTGTAAATATGAATTTACAGTCACGCATCTGCTCCCTGCATAGGGGGCCCTCCCTCATGACCTCCTCAAAGCCCGAGTTTATCGAGTCGGTGGACTCTTGTACAAATTGGACACCCTTTGTACCATTTATCAGGACATTTCCTCTGGAATCAAACTTCATAACTCTCTTTATGGTGTCGGTATCCCAGCCCTGAGCTTTTAATAGTGCTGCAACCTCCGCCTTGTCCTTCAGGTCACTGATCTCGCCGGTCCTAAGCATATCTGCAATAGCTGGCTCAAGAGGTTCTACACGCATAAATATTTTATTGTGTCGGTTGGGCGACTTTGACATTACTGCTTCACATTCCCCTTTTACCGCCTCACGGTAGTTGATGAGTGGTTCAGATGTTACAATATCGACCTTGGCATCCTGTATGCGATGCGTAGCCACATCTAGGTGTAGTACGCCCATACCTGCAACTATGGTCTCACCACTCTCCTCATCTATCTTTACGACTAGATTGGGATCTTCGATGGTCAGCTGTTTGAGTACATCCACTAGTTTGGGTAGGTCCTTGGGATGTTTGGGCTCCACGGCAACCTGCACGACAGGTTCGGAGACGTACTTTATTCCCTCAAAGACATGTATGTCCTTAATTGTCGATAATGTGTTTCCGGCACGTGCTTCTGTCATGCCCAAGAGGGCAGGTATATTTCCTGCTCCCAACTCGCCCACCTGCTCGCGCTGATTCCCCATGAAAAAGTTGACTGATTGTATACGACCCGGTTTGCGAGCATCAATGATGTTCACCGTCTGACCGTCTTGTATTGTACCCGAGAATAGCCGCCCTATGGCTACTGGCCCAGCGGCCCTGTCTAGTACCATGTTCACCACCATCATTATGGTGGGACCATCATCTCTGCACTCCAACAATGACTTCCCTATATCTGAGTCTAAATCTCCATGCCAAATCTTTGGTATACGATACTTTTGAGCAATGTCTGGGGGCGGATGATGCTTTACCACCATTCCCAAGACTGCTTCAGCCAAAGGCGCCCTTGTAACTAATTCGTCCACACTCCCTGTTGTGTATGCTTCCATGACATCCTTGAATGTTATACCCTTCTCTTTCATGGCATCTACGTTGATGGCCCAACGATCTTTGGCCGAACCAAAGGTTACGCTGGCATCCTGTATGGATACCTTCCAGGCTTGCCTGTACTCATCCTCGGCATATGTGTCGATTAACTGATTAAAGTTTGATACCACATTGGCTAGTGACTCTTGCATCTTTTCAGGAGTGAGACGTAGTTCCTTGATGAGCCTGTCCACCTTGTTTATGAATAGAACCGGCTTTACGCGCTCTTCAAGTGCCATACGTGTAACCGTCTCTGTCTGAGTCATTATTCCCTCTACCGCATCACAGACCACCACGGCACCATCAATGGCCCGCAGACTACGTATGACCCTCCCACTAAAGTCGACGTGGCCTGGCGTGTCTATCATGTTTATTACGTACTCTTTGTCTTTTTGCGTAAAGTGTAATGTCACATTCGCCTGGTATATTGTAATACCCCGTTCCTGCTCCTCTTTGTCGTAGTCCATGGCTAAAGCCTTACCTGCTGTGGACGGGGCAATAATTCCCGAGTATGCCAGTAGACTGTCACTCATGGTGGTCTTACCGTGGTCCACATGCGCAATTACGCCAAAGTTCCGGATCTGATCTTTCTGCTTGATTATTTTTAGCACCTGTTCGGTGGACTTGTACTTTGGCATGATTCTTCCATAAAAAATTGACATATTAAACCTTAGGTAATGCATTGTTGCAGACTCTACTGACTACTTTACGCCAACGATAGTACATACGACTGAAACTTGAATATCTGGTTTGAAGGAATCTGATTGACCTTATAACATCGTATATGTGCGCAGACTTCTTGGTTACTGAATATCATACAGTTATGGTGACCTTTCTGTCACGCAATATCGCCCTTAGCGTGCCCTTGGCAAGCATACCCTTTTCTAAACCATTCATAGCCTCATGTAGCCATAACTATGTTATCCTCATTCCATCATTGAAATCTACTATTTATTTTGAAAATTTATTCACAGTTAAATCTAGAGCATACTGAAAAAATAATTATTTTGTCTTATCGGACTCATCTATTTTATTTGGACGTACGCCCATTTTTCCTATAATAACCCAACATTATTAAATTTCAATTTATTTTGACTAACCATATATGGCAGTTTTTTAACGATGTGGTCACTGTGAGTTGTAAATACTAACTCGTTATTTTTTCAACAACCTGTACATTCCAAAGCTCACGGTTACATTATTTAACCCATATTTAATACAGGTAATAGTGCCGTAACGCCCTCAATTGATACCCCGGAACCCAAACGCAAGCTGTATCCAGACAATACTCAACATATGTGGTGTGAAAAAACATAGATGATCACCCAAACACATTGGGGATGTCACGCATGATTTTTTGGAATTATTGTAAAATTATACGCCTATAATAATCAGATTAACATCCACAATGTTACAACAAAAGTCATTGCATCCAAGCGTTAAGAGTAATTTATTTGGAAGGAGCCAGAC
>VYCS01000028.1 GCA_009843815.1 Cenarchaeum sp. SB0675_bin_21
CAGGGACCTACACCCTACAGTACGACGTGACTGACAGCTCCGGCAACGCGGCCATCCAACAGGTCAGGACGGTCAGCGTGGTTGCCCCGCCTCCGCCGGCTGCTCCGACAGGTCTCCAAGTCATATCCACCACCACTTCGGTGACACTGACCTGGGATGACCCCGGCGACGACTCCATAACAGGATACAAGATACTATCCAGGATGCCCGCCGTCCAGCCCGACCTCAGCGTGCTGGTCGCCGACACCGGAAGCGCCGACAATACGTACACCGTGAACAATCTCGAGCCCGACACCAAGTACGCGTTCCGCGTGGTGGCCCTCAGCGACCACGGGAAATCCGAAGTCTCCAAATTTATAAGCATCCATACCGAGAGGCCGCCGTCACAGTAGTAGCGGTCGCCACGGCAGCCACCCGTTACAAACCTCCTGTGACAGTTGCAGATTTTGGTGACGTAAGGAAGCATTTCACTGGACGGCCCGGCGCGTGGCCGCGGAAGGGGATGCGGCGAACCGGTGATAATTACACGCCGTAACCGCAATACCTGCAAAACACTCAAGATCGTGGCTAGATTTGAATAACAAGTTCAGCCGAGTTGTCGGTGTGGCACTGCACGATGATCTGGATAGACGCCTCCTGCACGAACTCTACCAGGATGGATCCATCTCCGTCCCTGTCCTCTCAAAGAAGATAGGCGCCAACCCGTCGGTGCTGTACAGCAGGATAAAGCACCTGCTGTGTTCCAGCAACTTGTGGAATGGCTTCATGGTATTGTTTTTAGCTGGATATGTTTTAAGATTATCATAATATGCGCAGGTAGTTGTGGATTATCTCAGGGTTTGGGCGAAATGTGAGAATCACATCTTTTTGGGGGAAATATTGTAAATCTCACATGGGCTTTTCAGGCGCAGATAACTGCACAGCAGTTACAGAACGACTATTTTTTTATATACTATGTTGTACGGTACATGGACATATACCGTACAGTGTAAACACATCAATCATCTGAAGAGTAGATTGAATATGCGTACTATACCCTTGCTTTTGGTCCTTCTTCCCAGTGTATGAGTAGGTTTCTCTACAATCACGCCCTGTGGCCTGAACAAGAGTACGACAAGTAGTATGGAGCCCAGAAGTAGCATATCCAGCCACACAACATCAAAGGGTACAATCCACTCAAACGAGTCCTTGAAGAATATAATCACCTTGCGCAGTGTTACAAACAACAAGGTACCAACCAGTACACCCTTGTTGTTGGCCAGACCGCCAATGAGAATCATCAAGAATGGCCAAAATGTCCAGCTACCTCGATCATAAGCTATGGCAATAGTGCTTCCAGTATATATTGCGTATAAGGCTCCAGCAATGGCAGCCAAGGCAGATGCCACTATTATGGTCTTTATGCGTACGCGACCAGTATCCTTTCCCAAAGACTCGGATGCCATCTCATTATCCCGAACGGCTCGTAAGGACCGGCCCAGTGGGGAGCGAATGGTCATCTCACAGTATATGTATGCAACCACGGCCATCACTATCAGAATCAGGCTGGCCGTTGGGAATCGAAGCTCATCAGGTACAAACGACAATGGATCAGGAACCTGCACGCCCAAAGTACCACCCACAAGTGGCGGAAAGTTGTTACCAATGATACGTATACTCTCACCAAACGCCAATAGCGTTATGGCCAGATAGTCCCCCCGTAGACGAAGCGCAGGGTATGATGTAAGGGCGCCCAATCCACCACCCACAAGGGCGGCAATCACAAATGTAAACGCGAATATAACCATCGTTAACCCCAAATTATCTACAATCCAGATATCCGCCGCAGCCACCACAGATAGATTGTTCTGTATGTAGTCACCCTCAATATTGGCAATGGCTGCTATTATACGACCAGGTACTGATGCTGCAACAAAGGCGCCAGCACCCACTGCCAGAACCTTGCCAAAGTTTGGAATACCGCCATAACCAAACTCCAAATTCAAGCTGAGATTTATTATAGCATATATTGAAAAGATAGCAATCAGGTCCGTCAAAAATATAAACGCGGGATCTATCGACGCCATACTTTACTCCTCACCTTAGACCAGTTTATTCCTGCCAGACCATTTGGCACAAACAGGAGTGTAACTGCGATTATAATAAGCGGTATCAACGGCCGGTACGCTATAAGCCAAGAGCCAATCTCACCGGCCAAAAACCTAGTACCCAATACCTCGGCTAACCCTACTAAAAGGCCTCCAGCCACGGCGCCAAATATACTCGTCAAGCCCCCGGCAATGCTGGCCGCAAATACACTGGGTATCAAGAGCGGCCCTAGATTTGGATCTCCTAAAAACCACAACGCCATCAGGGCACCAGCAATTCCTGCCAGACCACCAGCAATCATCCAAGCCACTCCATAAACAGCATTTACGTTTATTCCCACAGTCCCAGACAAGTCAGGATTCTCGGTGGATGCGCGTACCGCAATGCCAAACTTTGTCTTCTTTAGTACAAGATATAGAACAATGCCTATTATTGCAACTGCCAGGGGGGCAATCATTACAATCATGGGTAAATCCATAAACTCCAAATCATAGCTGCGCAAAGTAAACTCACGAGATTTAATGCGGAACCCATCAGTTAGGTAGTCGGCCAGTATGTTCAAGCCTGCAATCAGTATCATATCAAATGCCAGAGTAGCGATCATCTGTATCGAACCGGTTGCGCCCCGACGTGCCAGGGGTTTTAGTATAAAGATATACAAGGCAATGGCAACAAGCCCGGACATCACAAACGCTATTGGTACGGCGATGTATGGATTTGTCTCCCATACTCGTACGGCGATTAGTGTCATGTATACACCCAGCGTGGCAAAAGATGCATGAGCAAAATTTGGTACTTTGGTCGTCAGATACGTCAGTGTTAGACCCAAGCTCAACAAGACCAAAAGACTAGCAAAGACTGCCGCGTCAAAGAATACCGGATTTATCACAGCAAATATAACGAAAAGTCCTATATTACACTATTGGTTATATACAACATGGCATTACTGAGTGTAAAGAATGTTGGAAAGCATTTTGATGGAAATTATGTTCTGACAAGTATAGATTTGGAGTTAGAGGGCGGAGAGGTATATCAGTTAATAGGGCCCAATGGTAGTGGCAAGACCACACTTGTGAATGTAATTGCAGGAGTGCTAAAGCCAGATACCGGCACGGTACACTTTGATGGGCATGATATAACAGGCAAGGAGCCACATGAGATATACAAGTATGGTTTAGTGCGCTCTTTTCAAATACCACAACCGTTTGTGAACCTGAATGTAAATGAGAATCTCATGACAGCCACTACAGAGAATCCCGGAGATTTATACAGGAATGCGCCCATAAGGCGCAGGTGGTTGGATGACGAAAAAAAGCTACAAAAGAAGGCCGATGAACTTTTAGAGATGGTAAATCTAGCCGGTGTCGTGGACAACCTAAGTAGTAATCTGAGTGGAGGTCAGATGAAACTACTTGAACTAGGAAGGATAATGATGTCTGGCGCAAAAATGATATTCATGGATGAGCCCATTGCAGGGGTCAACCCAACCTTGGCTCATGAGATATTTAAAAAGATAAACCATATATGCAGAGAACACAAAATTACCTTTCTTATAATAGAGCATCGATTAGACATATCATTTCAGTATGTGGACAGGGTCTACGCGACTGATCAGGGTAAGATTATAGCTGAAGGGACGCCCGACGAGATACTAAAGAATAAGGCTGTCATAGAGTCGTATCTGGGGGTGTGATGTTACGTCAGATGTAGTTATAGAGTCCAAAGAACTTGAAGCAGGTTTTGGCAAGAGTCACATATTGTTTGGTATCAACTTTATAGCAAAAGAGCACGATATTACAGTAATTGTTGGTCCCAACGGGTGTGGTAAGAGTACACTACTCAAGAGCATATTTGGACTCACCACAATATACTCAGGAAGCATAATGTATCATGGTGATGACATTACAAAACTGGCACCCCACCAGGTTACACGTAAAAAGATAGCTTACCTGCCTCAGGTCAACAACATCTTTGTCAATCTGACAATCCGGGAGAATCTATACATGGCAAGCTATACACTCAGCAAGAAAGAGTTCAACGACAGACTGCCAGCCATATACTCAACATTTCCCATTTTAGAAGAGTACAAAAACAAAAAGTCCAGTGTTCTAAGTGGCGGCCAACGCCAGATGCTAGGTATGGGAATGGCCATGATGAGGCAACCAAAGTTGATGCTCTTTGATGAGCCCACTGCAGGGTTATCTCCCAGACTGGCCGATGAAGTATTAGACAAGATCCGCCATATGCGCGACGAATTTGGTGTTACAATAATACTTGTAGAGCAGGATGTCCGGCGGGCTTTACGTCTGGGCGATATCGTATACCTGTTTGCCAGTGGACGAAATGTCTTTGATGGGCCTCCTTCAGAGTTATCTGCGCACCCAGAGCTGGGTAGAATGTATCTGGGAATGCACTAAATGTTATTGGGTCTACATAGCTCGTAGAACTACCATACACCTGTTAGCGAACTAGCCGTTCAGAGATACTTCTGGTGTGAGATCGCAGAGGGTCACCAGTCTAGTCGCCTACACGATAAACAAATGTTCGAAACGGAATACCTTTCACATGCAGCGGTGCTTGCTTGGCACTTGTTTTTGCAGCAAATTCATTTTTCGGCATATCGGGCAAAGCCTCACTCCCCACAATCCACAAATATGTGACAATACCATATCGTATAATATGAAAAAATCCATACCAATACTGGCCGGTGTCCTTATTGTGGCCGGTATTGCCTCATACGCACTAAGCCCTTACCTGTTGGAGTCGGAGATTCACGAGGATTTACCTGATAGTATTATGTCCGATGATACCGGTGATGTGCTTCAAACGTATGGGGGGACTTTTGTGGGAGTAAATGACGGAATACACAATGCTGAAGGGGTTGCTCGTGTATTGCCGCAAAACGACGGCAGTCAGATACTGCGCCTAGAGGATTTTTACTCCACCAATGGCCCCGACCTGTACGTGTATCTGTCCGTTGACAAGGCAGCTACAGATATTGTCAGTTTGGGTCAACTAAAGGCCAATAGAGGAGACCAAAACTATGACATACCACACGGTACCGACTTGACAAAATACGACCATGTCCTTGTGTGGTGCAAGCCTTTTAGCGTGCTGTTTGGCAGTGCCCAGATCACTCCCCAAGAATAATCGCTTTAATTTATGATATGTCATGTATCTGTGTGTGGTATAATGATACTATTTGGTTATCTACAAAAGAAGAATGTCCAAAAGGTTAAAGAAATTAAAAAACTAATCAAAAAGAAAGATTACGATGCGGGTCATACGTGGTCTCAAGCGCGAAGATTCTGCTATACTCACTGGGCTACAACTATATCATAACTTTGTACGACCCACATGGGGTTGCCTAGACAACCAGCACCAACCGAGGCCGCTGGCATCCAGATTATTTATAAAGACATACATGGTGGACGTTATGGTTTTTTATATTCACAGTAACAAAGTGCAGCTCCGTAGGTTCCGCGCGTAGAGTGGCATGTGTGTAATCATCAAACTGTGGGAGAGAGTCAGATGTCAGTCTGATTTACAACAGTGTCAATTACCAGTATTTGGTCTTTATCTTCTCAATTACCAGTTCATGTTCCCGGCTCTTTTTGCTGGCATAACGCTCCATGGCGCCTAGAGGCACACCACCCAAACTTCGGGCTATTGCGTTGAACAGATAACGTTGAGGGCCTTTGCCACCGGTCTTGGTCATGAACTTTTGTATTCCATACTTAAAGTTGTGCTGCCATGTCTTGTACATTACACCCAATTGAGCTGGATCCATCTCGTTTCCAATATTGAAGAATTCAGACTTCTCCAAGAGTCCAATGGGGACAAACGTCAACGGGGTAACTGTAAACATAGATTCTGGTTGCTCCTGTTCAAGTTCATTTATCAGTTGTATAGTCTCCCAAGAGTCCTCGGGAGTTTCATCGTTGTCCAGTCCCATTATCAGTGTAAAGGCGGGGATCCAATAATCTTCGTTGAGTGTCTTGACACCCTCTTTTACCACCCAGTGCCACTCTTCTGGAGCATAGGGGGCCAATTTCCTATCAGCATATTTATCGATAAGACGTAAGCTTCCCGTCTCAAAGCCACACTGAATGCCAATTACATTGTCTGGACCAGATCCTATGATTTTAGAGAGGTTGGGAATGAGTTTCTCATCGGCGATGGCTCCTGCCAATGTACCATGTGTAGGATTTGTGTGGGTTACTCCGGCAGACATTATGGCTGTGAACAACTCCTCTAATGCCTCCCTATTGGGCTCCATGCCTTTGCTGGTTCGTGGGTCCATACCGTATACAAATATGTCATCACTGTGAACCCATGCGGATCTGGTGCCGCCCTTTTTGATGTTCACCTCTATCTCATTCTTTACTTTTTCTGGTGAGTAGTATCGTAGTGAACGTAATGTGACATCACAGAACTTGCATCCTCGACCACATCCGCGCATCACCTCAATCATACCATGCATGCTGGGCTCTACAATATTTGGAATTTCATCGAGATCAGGCCTATCCCAAAAGTTTACAAATCTACCATAATACGTATGATCTTGCCTCTTGAACTCTTTGATGTTTACCTTAAAGTCTGCTTTTTTGCGGAAGGGATCCATATTTTCAAACTGGCCATCCATCAGATATCTAAAGAACTTGCCAGCATGTCCGTCTATCTCAGGTGCTATTCCACCCAGCTCGCCTTCCAGTATCGCATATATGCCAAACTCCTCTATCTTTTCGGGAGCATAATTATACTGCCAAGTTCCCGAAGCTCCAGATATCACCTTTGCCTTGCTACCCGTCCTCTTCTTTGCCGCATTGATACGATTGTGTAGTTCGGTGTTATAGTATTCATCGTATGACGTCTGTTTTCGACCATAGGTAAACGTCATTGTAACCGGTCCCATTCCCAGTGGATCCATCTCGTACGTGCCAATAACCTGAGTCTCTGGGCCGATGAACTTTTCAATGTAGTTGGGGTGGGCCACCACCACTTCATCACGACGGAAGCCGTCCCGGAGTAAGCCTGCCTCCACCTTGCGTAGTCCATAGGGGGCAAACTTGGCTACACCGTTATCATGAGGTATATAGTTACAGATAAAGTCAAAGAGTATCTTTGGCGTAACCTGATTTTTTAATATCTTGTACCAAAAGCTCTTTTTGTCTCGGTTGGGATCAATTGCAGGTGCACAGCCAAAGAATGTAGCCAGAGATATATGCCTATATGGAGACATTAGTGTTCGGTCTGCAGTCAGTACGATTTTTGGCATCACCATGCTAATCCGAAAGTCTTTATAATTTGTTTTAAATCTTACGCATTTTGTGGGTTGTTTTCAGGCTTGATGAGGAGCAAAAATGGCAACACCGACAATAATCGCCTCCAGAAAATGGGCCGCCAAAGGTCGCTTATGCCTGTATTAATTAGGCTCTACAATTTACCCGAAAATATATTTGTATAATAAGTAGCCCACACTTGTATTATGTGTAGTGAGATTCCTCCTTCATGGTCAGGTAGCATAATACAATGCAATAAAGAATTAGGTATACTGCTGCTGGGAACGCAGGAGGATCAGTTCCAAAAAATATGCGCCATGTTGTATGATGAGGGATTAGATGTGCAGCGCTCACCCCTGCCCGATATTGAAACGTGGGATGAACTACTCGACAAGTGTCCTGTCGATATTGTGGTGGCCGGCGACCACCCGGCAGGGAGTAAAGAATGTGTAAAGTTTGCCCGATATCTAATACGGCGAAATCCCCTGATTGATGTACTTTTGTATGATGTGGATAGAATAGACGAGACTACCAAATATGACAAGTCACTATACACCAAGATATGGACTCATGATGGTGCAGAGTTTGCGCAGCGTGCCTTATCAATGATAAACATGGGCAGAAGTAAGTGGAATGACATTATATTCCTGCGTGGAATGGTCATATCCCAGGTGGTCGAACTAGAATCATATATCAACGAGGTTCTGGCTGCCTACTTTGGGAGCAATATGTCCGATAAACTTGGTAAGCAGTTTATCGAATTCATATTGGAGAATCCCACGTTCTTGCTGGAAGGAAAAAAGAAGGTACTGCAAAGGATACTTGTGTCAGCGGGACGGGGCGACCAATGGAAGAGTATAGGTAGTAAACTGTCAAATCTGCAGAGCTTGCGCAACAAAGTGGCACATTGTGGTGTGGAACCAGACGAGCCGAATTTAATCATCTCCATGGACAAAGAATACAAGTACGACAGAGTCAAGATGAGAAAGATAATACAAGATGCACGGCAGGCACGGTTGCATTTGATAGATTTGGCCAAAGATATGCGCAACACACAAAATTCAATGTAAAGAGTTCAGTTGCTTGGTTTACGCCACATGTACGTTCAGGACACTCATAGACATACAGTACACAATTGCAGTACTAGTATGGGGTTCTGTTGCAAACGCGGTTGATGCGAGGTCGGGGGTGTCGATTTGACCTGTGGCGCATAATGCTAACTTGGCATCATGCGTAAAATCACCATCAACCGTATTTTCTAGAGAACCGTATAATACATAATTTTTAAAGGAATATTATAAACGTCACAATCACTTCCCGCCGTCTCAGGACCCGTACCTACTATAGGTGCAAATTCCCCTACCCGTTACAACTATCCGGAACGGCAACCGGGTGATAGAAGTATTTAGAGCCTGGTAATCCATAACACCGCTATGGCAGGAAAAAACGCCAAAGCAAAATGGTACCAATGGAGTGTCGGCGGCGTTGCACCTCCCGCATGGATTTGAAAATAGATACGTGCCGGGTTGATTTTTAAGGGAAACACGTACTGCACATGATATGTACTCGGTAATACTCACAGAGATGGGAATTTTGGTAAGAGATAATGGTCAATACGTACGTTCCTTCCCATTCACTAACAGGGCACAAGAGTATCTAGATGTAAAGGAGGGGAAGGGGAATAGGGCGCCTCTAGTAATATTTCTATCATCATCAGAGGTAGAGACCAATGATTTGGGTCTGCTATCCATACTAAACAGAAATGACATAGATGCCAGAATGATGTCTGACTCAGATATAGATATCATACAGGATACAAAGCCGGCCATTTTGGTAGAAGGTGGCTTTACCTCCAACGAACACGACTCTCGGGGCAAGTTACGAGAGTTTGCCTTGGAGTTGTCATCCTCAAGGGTGGCCCAGATATCAGAGACGCCAGACTTGCACATAATACAGGCAATCAACTCGTTGGATGAGACTGATCGTATAGCCAACTCACTATTTGGTAGGCTGCGGGAGTGGTACGGACTACACTTTCCAGAACTAGAGAATCTGGTTGACGGAATATCCGGATACTGCAAGATTGTTTTGGTGGGCCGGCGGGAGTCTCTAAATACTCAAGTATTCATCGATGCAGGCTTCTCAGAGTCCAAGACCGATATGCTAAATTTGGTGGCCAAGACCAGTCGGGGCGGCAACATATCAGATGAAAATTTAGAACGCATACAGACGATGGCAGGGCAGGTTCTTGAGTTGTACGAGACCCGCAGAGATTTGGAGGGGCATGTAGAGGTACAGATGAGACAGGCCGCACCAAATCTATCTGCAATAATGGGGACCGGAGTGGGAGCCAGATTGATGGCAAGGGCAGGTAGTCTTCAACGGTTGGCAACCATGGCTGCCAGTACCATACAGATACTAGGGGCGGAGAAGGCACTATTTCGTGCCATAAAGACTGGAGCCCAGCCGCCCAAACACGGTCTAATATTCCAACACAGCATGGTACACAAGGCCCCCCGCTGGCAGAGGGGCAAGATAGCCAGAGCCGTGGCATCAAAGGCCGCAATAGCGGCCCGTATGGATGTACACGAGCCGGTCCTAAATGAGACACTGCTAGAGAAGCTAAATGTTCGAGTCGAAGAGATTGGAGAAAAGTACACTTCGCCTCCAGAGAGACCAGAGAGACCACAGATACACCATAAAGGCGGCAAGCAGAAGGATAGCAAGCAGAAGGGAAAGAAGTCCAAAACAAAACATTCCAAGAGAAAAGGCAAGAGAAAGATTGCCCGAGGATAGTAATAGTTACTTTTGGATAAAGTTTGAAGGAGAGACTCGCCTAGCTACTGAAAATTTGGCAGTAGGCATACAAGCATACAAAGAGAAGTTAGTCACATACAAAAAGACAGAGTATCGTATATGGGATCCATATAGGAGTAAGCTGGCATCAGCCATACTAAACGGAGTGCCCACGCATTCGATACGCTATGGCGCATCCATACTATATTTGGGAGCATCCACCGGTACCACCGTTAGCCACGTATCAGATATGATAGGCAGTAGTGGTGTGGTCTTTGCAGTGGAGCACACCAGCCGCGTGGCCAGAGAGTTGATGGAGAGGGTGGCACGCCACCGTTCAAACGTTACACCCATACTGCAAGATGCCCGCAGGCCTTCAGAGTACTTTTCAGTCTTTGGTAAGATGGATGTCATATACTGTGATATTGCGCAACCGGACCAAACCGACATATCCATTGATAACTGCAAAAAGTATCTAAAACCCGGAGGTCATCTGTTTTTGGTGATAAAGGCACGTAGCATAAATGTGGCAAAGAGTCCAGTCGACATATTCAAATCAGAGGTATCAAAACTAAAAGACTTTGATGTGCTGTATAATGTAGACCTCAGACCATATCACAAGGACCATGCCATGGTATTAAGTAGATACAATGGTCAAGTAACAAATCTTTGATCACCAAGTACACGACGCATAGTAGACCAGCTCTGTCGTACGAATGGAGGCATTACACCTGTTGCAAAGTATACTTTACGAAGATACCGTATGGTGTCTGAATCGGTGGGGTAACCACTCCCTACAGGATGACTCTTTTGTATATTCTGTATAGATTTATCCCGTAATACTTTGGCGACTATGGATGCGGCAGCAACCACTACAAATTTAGAGTCGGCATATACGTGTGAATGTATCTGCGTCTGTTGTGTGACATCTTTTAGTCTTTTGCCAAACTGCGCAGCATCAGAGTAACATGAATCCACATAGTATGCATCAGCAGGTGTATGGGATATTATATCTGCCATCTTTATAATCTCCAAATCAGTCAAGCCATGAAACAGTACACTGTTATCTATTGTGCGAGGACGACAGCGTCGCACCACACATGATGCAGACTTTTCTAGTATCATACGATATAGACGTAATCGTGCATCAGGTGTCAGTACTTTGGAGTCTGCAACGCCGGCCCGCTGTAATACATCTAGATGGGACTCATCGATTGCAACGCCGGCAATTACCAGTGGGCCTATAAAAGAGCCCCGTCCGGCCTCGTCAATACCGCATACAATCACAGTATCAAACAGTATCGCGCAGGTATTAAACCATCAGGCATATCATCTAAAGTATGATAAACATCACAGAGGGTAAGACGCAGATTTTAGTTCCCGAATCATCGTTACATGATGTTGTGCCCTCCAAATATCCTGTATTCTTTAATCCCAAAGCAAAGCGAACACGAGACATTGCAGTGTTAGCCTGCAAGGCCCATGCTCAATACGAAAAATCTGGCGTATATCTAGATGCCATGGCCGGTGTGGGGGTACGGGGAATTCGTGCAGCCGTGGAATCAGGCTATGATACAATATACGTAAATGATTCAAACTCCCAAGCCATACAGGTGGCACAGAGATGCGCAGCCCTTAATGACATATCCAATGTACAGTTCTCCACGCAAGAGGCATGCAGGTTTTTAGCAGAACACTCCAGTCGAGGAGTGCGAGGAGATATAGTTGATGTGGACCCGTTTGGTTCTCCAGCACCATACATGGACTGCGCCATACGGGCCACAAAATATAATGGAATGCTGGCAATGACCGCAACTGACCTGCAGGTGTTGGGCGGATTACACAACGAGGCATGCCAAAGGATATACGGTGGCATACCACTCAAGACAGTGTATGGTGCAGAGATTGCCATACGATTGATTTTAGGTTGTTTGGCACAGATTGCTGGTCGGTTAGGGGTAGGAGTCTCTCCATTATACGTGGAGAGTCATATGCACTATTATCGTGTATATGTCAAAGTGCATTCGACATCCACACCAAACAGTATAGGATATTTAGCACAATGTATGTCGTGTGGGAGTCGTAATGACTCAAAACACCATGGTGACTGTTCTGCAACAAAGAGTAAGGCAGGTCCATTGTGGATTGATAAATTATTCGATTCAGAGTTTGTAGGCGCCATGATAGAACACAGTAGCGATATGTACAAAGAGCACCTGCAGATATGTTATGATGAGGCAGGTATGCCGCCCACATTTTATACATCAGATGAAATAGCATCAAAGATTAAGAGTGGTCCGCCCCCTCTAAAGACAATGATACCTGCGTTGAGAGATGCAGGTTTTGTTGCGTCACGCACGTCATTCTCGCCCACAGGATTCAGAACCAATGCTAGTATTACTGATGTATGTGATATAATGAGTGATGTAAAACGTGCCTGTTTTGCTTTTTGAGTGATGTAAATTGCCAAAATACATAACATAAGGGGTATAATAGTTCCAAAATACCCATAATTTACTTGATGTGTAACTTTTCTGTTTTGTTATCCATGCATATCACTAGTAGCGCTGAAGATATCATTAAAAAGGTATAAAAAATTAGTAGTCTGCCATGAAAAACCTGTAAAAAATACATTACCAAAATCATGCTCAAATACAAGGGCCCACCCCTGCCGCAGTTATTTATTTAAATCCCACACATATCATGTATAGTTCGCTACTAGGTTTTCGACTGGCTTTTGGTTTTGTGGTCTTGACCCGTACAAATTTTTTTGTCATATATTGGCGAAATTCTTGAGAGTATTCACCATCAAATACTTTGAATACCGCATTACCTTTAGAGGACAAGACTGCGTCCATTATTCTGGCACAAGAGTAGTTTAACGCTATCTGACGAGCATGATCCACTGACCAATTACCCGTTACGGATGGAGACATATCACAGATTACAGAGTTTATCTTGCGGCCAAAGTACTCTAGTATATCATCGATTACAAAATCATCATCAATGTCAGCCTGCAGTATATAAGCACCCATAATATCCTCCACAAATGACGTATCGACTCCCATTACGCGACCTCTATTTCCTGCTAATTTCACGGCCATCTGCGTCCAGCCACCCGGTGCGCATCCCAAGTCCAATACATAAAAGCCGGGGCCTATAATACGATACGATTTATTGATCTCTTTTAGTTTGTATGCTGCTCTACTGCGATACCCCTGCTCTCTGGCCAGACGACGATAGTGATCCCTTCTGGCATCTAAGAGTTTCATTTGGAACGGGTTCTTTTCAGGTCAATTAAAACCCAGTCTTCAATATATGGACAAGTCATTGGACTTATTTCACCGTCCATGGAACATCGCTGCTCGACCGCGCAGGTCAAACATGGTGCTCCATTAAGCGAGTCTGTACTTACAGGAGTCTTTTTGAGTATCAGCTTGTATGTCCACCTCTCATTTTCAAGAATCTTTACTCTGCTAACCGTACCCATACGTTCTAGTTTGAGTGAGAGGCGGGCTCCATTTCGAGCGCTAAGTTTCAGTTTTTTGTATAAATCGGCCTGAAGCATTCCCTCAGATTCACGTTCAATCAATAGATCGCACACCTTGTGGGTGAGTTTATCCATATCTACTCGCTCTATCTGAAAGTTTTCAATCTCTTCAGGTGTTAAAGTTTCAGCTAGTTCATCCTCAAGTATATTTTGGGTTTTTGTGGGGGATTTGGCCTTTCTGGTGCCTTTTTTTGTTGATGTGGACTTTTTTGTAGTGGAGGCGGTGCTCTTTGGTTTTGATTTAGAACTTGGAGCAGTTTTAGGTTTTTTTGTGGTGGTGGATTTTTTAGTAGGTTTTTTAGTGGTGGATTTTTTTGTTGATGTGGACTTTTTTGTAGTAGATTTTGTGGTTGTGGATTTTTTAGTAGGTTTTTTAGTGGTGGATTTTTTTGTTGATGTGGACTTTTTTGTAGTGGATTGTGTAGGCGGTGCGGAGCTAGCATCATCGGTCTGAGCGGCCTTTGTATCAGTGCTGGATTTTGTAGTTGTTTTATTTAGTGCTACATTATTTCTTGATGCTAATTTTGGGGCCTTTTTTCCTTTTAATTGGTCAGAATTATCATCTACAGTGGAAGTCATCTTTGAGTTGACTTCAATAGGCTCTTTGGTTGTAAATACATTCAGCCATTTTTTGAGTTTAGTAATATCATTTACAATATCGGTCAAGTTGGATTCAAGGTCTGTCTTTGAAAGATTACTATCACTCATTGCTATACACAAAGCCATTATCTAATATAAAATACAGTACTTCCTATAAGTTGGTTACCATGAATATCAATTATTGTTGTAATAGTATAGCTGCCAGGCTCCAGATCATCAGTCAAGAGACCATCCAACACGAATAGTTGAGAGTCGGCCAAAACACATTGTGATGGATACAGAGTTTCAAATATAACATCCCCTGCTGAATTATACACTATTACATTAACATCTCCACAATCAAAGGAGGTATTTCCCATGTACATTTGAAGTTCAACTATATCACCCTGCATATACTCTTCCTGCAATCCCAACATCTCAACTGATGGCGTAGAGTCATGTGATGCGGTAGGCCACATGTTCAGTTCCCGGTCCAGACTATCCAAGGCGCTAGCCAGTACAGCAGAGCCAAATACTACAGTAAATATCGCAGGCAATACAAATACAACATATGCAACTCCACGCGCCATGAGATGACAAAATCATAAAGTAATATATCAGTTTACAAAATTGGATAATAATAGTTACTACCAGTCTACACATGGTCGCCAAGTTACAGATGCCGTCCGTATGGTGACATAATTGATACACTTGGATTTTTATAGCCACAACAACTGGTCACACTATGAAGATAACTGTAGGCCACACTCCAGATGCAGATGATGCCTTTATGTTTTATGGAATGCTCTCAGGCAAAATACCATCCACACACTTTGATGTCATAGAGGTGATCGATGATATAGAAAGTCTAAATCGACGTGCAAGAATAGGGGATTTGGATGTTACAGCAGTATCAGTGCACGCTTGCGCCAGTATTTCTGGATATACCATACTGAGAAGTGGGGGCAGTTTTGGTCTGGGATACGGGCCCATAGTAGTGGCACAAGATAATTTTGATATAAATGATCTACCAGACTCTAAGATAGCCATACCCGGAAGAATGACATCTGCCTATCTACTACTCCAACTGATGATTGGTAGGTTCGACTATGTTGAGATGGACTTTACCAAGATACCAGCAGCCGTGAAAGATGGCATAGTAGATGCAGGACTAGTCATACATGAGGGACAGATATCATATGCGCAACATGATATAATCAAAGTGCTAGATACTGGCGAATGGTGGAGTAAGGAGACCGGCGGGCTTCCGGTACCTTTGGGCATAAATGTGATAAAGACATCATTAGATTATGACACAATACGTAGATTTGACAGATACTTTCAGGAATCCATAAAGTGTGGATTGGCCAACTCGCAAGAGGCAGTAAAGTTTGCTATGAAGTATGGGAGAGGTAACACCAGTGAACTTATAGATAAATTTGTCAAGATGTATGTCAACCCCGTAACGGTGGATATGGGAGATGATGGTGAGAAAGCCATACGAAGAATGTTTCAGATGGCAAAGGATGCAGATCTGGTTTCAGAGTTTGACTTAGAAATTGCACCACACATCGATTAATTTTGCCTCTCAGCATACGTGTAGCGCTGCAGTCATCATTTAATCAGTCTGGCCATGATATGCAGTCATAAGATTATGCGCTATACTGATAATTAATACAATGATAAGATATTTTTAGAGACGATTTTACATGTATTTATGAACAAATGTTGGGTAGGTGCCGAATATATCATATCTGGAGACGGTCATCTTGTGGTTTTAGAGACTCTAAAACATTACATGGCCAAGCTTGAGAGTATTCAGAGTCCCGAATATGGGGCCACAAACATGTTCATTGGACTAGTAAAACAAGAGGCTGCCAAAAGAATGCCGCAGGTAGAGATGACATTAGACAAGGTGCACCGTTTTTTAATTGGTGAGACTACTGCGCAGTCTTTGATAGATGACATACCGATTATAAATAGTGCCATTGACTCTTATAGATTTGATCTTGTACAGTCCCAGTCCAAGACAGATGACGCAGTTGTTACAGCTACTATTGCTCGCTTAGATGAGGCAAAGCAGGCCATAAATAAATTCGAATAAAAATTCTAGTTGTGTACACCAGATAGATACCAGTCAAAATATGGCAATAATTTCTTGCATAGTTTTTGACGCTCGTCAGACTCGGCAGAACGGGCGGCAGTTATCTTTGTGTCAAGATACGTACGGGTGCTAGTTGTGCGCAGGCTCTGCTGTATACGAGATAGTACGTTTAAAAATTCATCTGTATCAGTGGAATCAAAGTTTCTGCGAACTCGCTCAGCATCTTCAGCTAATGTCATGTTGATATTTTACAGTACGTATTTTTAATTCTAGTGATGTTGTGTGTAATAGATATACCCGCCGCCGGCAGAAAACATCTATTAAACAATCATCTCTTTGTGTATGGAGTGGACAGAGAGATAGAGAGGGTATTACAGAGTCTTGATGAGACATCTCGTCTTGAGAACTCTCGCGCAGTAACCGTACCGGCAGGAGAGTTGATGTCTGCCATAACATGGGATACTGGGGTGTTCTTTAACATATTGCTAAGAGGCATGAGGGCAAAGAACGTCTTGGAGATAGGAACATCAACTGGCTTTTCCACCATATGGCTAGCAGAGGCCATACATGATGGTAGTGTTATAACCATCGAGGCCGACTCAAAGAAGAGGAGTCGAGCCCAGGCAAACTTCAAGAAGGCAGGACTTGAAGGGTGTATAAAGATACAGTCAGGTGATGCACAAGATGTATTAAACAGCATGTCATCGTCTGGCGAGTATAATCTCTTCTTTGACTTTGTACTGATAGATGCGGATAAAGAGAACATACCCCTCTACTTTGATATGGTACTGCCTATGATCAGGGTTGGTGGCATAATTGCCACTGACAATATGACGTACCCAAAAAAGTTTACTCACATGATGGAGAGATTCGCAAAGTCTGTGCGCCAAAACCCCAGAGTTAGAACTGTAACCATACCGATAGGAAACGGGGAAGAGTTGACCATTAAGATATAGTCATACAAAAGATAGGGAATTATATACAAAAGTACACAGCCTCGGCTGTACACTCATGCCTTTTCTGACGGCTTTTTTGTATACAGTGGAGCATAGAAGGTGTTGGCTTGTAGTCCTCCTTATGCCCTGGCCGTCTTAGGACGACGTTCCCCGCCGCCCTATACAGAATATTCCAGGCGGCATTAACATCCGCGTGGAATACCCCGGTACAATTAGTGCAAATGAATTTGTCGCGTGATATACGCGACTCTGAATCTACGTGACCACACACATGGCACGTCTGGCTCGTATATTTGGCCGATGCCCCCAACAGCGGTATGTTGTGCATCTCACACCACTGCGCAAGCTTGCGCAGGAACTCCCCAACATGGTTCTCCCGCATTGAACGGTTCATGGCGCGTTTGTAATTCCCGCCATGTGTGGTCATGTCTTTTACGGAGAGCGACTCGACCACGACTGCGTCCACACCATTAGTTATCTGCGCAATCGTCTGATTTATGGTGTTCGCAGCTATGTTGTTGGCCTTCCTGTATAGCCGCTTTATTTGGTCATTCAATATATGCCACTTCCGGCCATGCCGTGTCTTGCGGTCGCGCAAACTCTTGAGAGCGTCAATATCCCGCAGGATTGCTCTATGGCGGGTGTTGTGTATTGTAACGTTGCCGTCCGTATCTACCGTGACGGCGAGATGCTTGCCGCCCACATCAACGCCACGCATTACACCCGTAGTATGGTGCGACTCTACCGGTTCATGTATGGCAATATGCAGCTCAAACATGTGGTCTGACGGCTTTGTATGCTTGTCCACCCGTTTGGTGACATCAACTATCTTGAATGAGCGCATGTCCCATGATGTATTGATGGGCTTGGCGGTCTCCACCGTACCATATCCGGGGATATGTACTGTATGGCTATCTTTCCGTACAGGCGGTGTAACGGAACTCAATATGATGCGGCCGTCTTTGCGGCGGTATGGCGCGTGGCCGGAGTTGTCATCTACAACTCTTCTACATGCGATAGAGGCATCCTGTATGGCGCCCCTACCAAACGATGTGGGGCACTCGCGCAGCCATGTATGTTTGGCGCGCCACCCCGTAAGCTGTTTGTGCATGCCGTACTTTAATGCCCTCTTTGACGGCCCAAAATCATATGTATGGTAGTCATCGTCCAGCATACCTGATGTAAAATCCAGCTTGCCCGGCAGTTTGAAGGGCTGCAGGATGTCCACTACCACCCTCTCCATATATTCGCCACCAAACAAATACTCTGATACGGCGCGGTTGTACACATATCTTGACGCATGATTCGTGCGGTGCGCCCACTCTGCAAACAACACAGCCCTCCGTAGTGGTACCTTAACTATCCGTATCATAATATATAATACGGTATGCTGGTATTTAAAGGGAGTTGTATGGACGCGATCCGTGGTTCAGGCATTAACTCTCAGAATCGGGGTTGTGTACTTTTGTATATAATTCCCGTTCTTAACTATGGTGTCCCGGACCCACCATGTCTTCGGCCGGCACTTCGTTGTCCCATTTACCTCTATATCCCTTAACCAAAGCGAATATTCCGGCACCGATCAGTCCCAACACCAATCCAAAGAATGCCATCGAATATGATGCGCCAACGCCACAATCGGCAGGTTCGGGCGGACCATCTTCAGAGTAATTCATACAGTCGTTGAACTCTGCATTCTGTACATTGATGTCACGGTATTGGTCTCCAAAGACGCCCAACACCAAAAATCCAGCAAACACCAAAGCCACACCGACCATAATAAAACGTATATCACTCATAGTATAGATGCCACATACTCACTTTTTAAGTATGGGATTACCTTCACCATCATTTGCCCTCTCTGCATCGAATGGCTCCATGTGGGCTGCCTCACGATGCATATAACTGTGGGTCGCCCCCATCTCCTTCCTACAAAATTTTTTGTGGATGGCCGTTTCTACCTTCAAAGTGGTTTCATTCTCATGATAGAGACGAATTCCGCAATCCTTGCATACGAACTCGGGCATATCATAATTAAAGAAAAAATCCATATATTTGTTTCAAATAGGATCAAAAGGCTTGATGCAAGCCCAGATGTATAAAAATAGAAAATTAAAGTTTAGGAACCAAAGAGAGTCTAGACCGTGCTGATAATACTATTATGGATGTTATGGCTCCAGCAAGAACCACAACGGCAATTGTACCAAACTCGGGAACGGCTACGGATGTACCGACTATCTCTATCTGACTAGTACCGGCATAAAACTCAACGTTTATTGTGCGACTATCGGCACCAGACGACATCTCATCATAGGGTACTTCTTCACCATCTACAAGCACAAAGAATTGATCATCGGTACCATCTGCTAACTGAGAGTCTATGAGTTCACGCGGCAGTGTTATGGTGATATGTCCATCGTCTGCGGACTCTATATCTATGAGCATTGAGTTGGTCTGAGGATTGGTATGCATGGCCATCACACTACCGCCCATAATGTCGTACTGGGGCTCAAACTCAGTCCCATCGACCATCATTCCTGGTGTGTGCATTGCTGTATACATAAACGTCGTCTGTCCTATTCGGGGTGAGTTGACATGTAGTGAATATGTGGCTGTGACTGTGTACATTCCATCATGTCTCATTGTGTCCCCGGCGAGCAGTGTAAATGTGAACATGTTGTCCGGGCCGATCATTGGTTGACCTATGGCCACCAAGTCATTGTTCGGCGAGTGTACTTGTATTGTTATGCCGCCAGTGTGCCTCTGCAAGACCTGACCAGTGATTACTATGACATCTCCGTCTGCATATGACTCCATGTCCGTAGATACTGTTACGTACTCGCTCTGCTGCGCAGAAGCAGGCGCCAGCGCAAGACCTGTCATCATTGCAATTGCCAGTATTGCTGCTAAAGTTATCTTCATTATAATATCCCCTGTCACTTTTTTATTTAAATGTGTAATCAATATTCGTTGGCTTTTAGCTCAACTTTTTTAATCTAACTTTAAATCTAATTAACTATATATAGAGACCTTATGTTTGTACATTAACTTTGTGTGTTGCTGAGGTAGGTATTAGTGGTAGTTAGAAGAAATAAAATTTTGGTACCGGATCATGAATACGTCCCTGTACATGAGATAATGACCAGAGAAGAAGCTCAAGAGGTGCTTGATAGATACAACTGTACTCCAACTGAACTACCTTTGATCTATGTGACGGATCCTGCAATAGTTGGTTTGGGTGTTCGGCCTGGAGATATGATCAGAATCCTGCGCAAGAGTCCCACGGCAGGTGAGAGTATATACTATAGGTATGTGGTGGATGTATGAACGAAGCATCAAAATGGTGGCCAGTAATTCATAATATACTAAAGAGTGAGGGCACGGCGCGTCAGCACCTCAACTCTTTCAATGACTTTTTGGAGACGGAACTTCAAAATATAATAAATGACGTAGGTCAAGTGGAGATTGAAAATGCCGAGTACCCATACAGGATACAGATGGGCCGAATAAAGTTACTGGAACCCCGCATGATGGAGTTGGATGGCTCCATCACTCATATAATGCCCGGTGAGGCACGACTTAGAAACGTATCTTATGCTGCCCCCATAATGATGGAGACCATAGTTGTAGAGGAAGGTAAGATACTAGAGTCCAGATACGTACACATCGGTGATATGCCCATCATGGTAAAATCTAGTAAATGCATATTGAATAATCGTACAGACAAGACCCTTATAGAATATGGTGAAGATGCTAATGACCCGGGTGGCTACTTTATCATAAACGGCTCCGAGCGGGTCATTGTGGGCTTGGAAGATCTCTCGTATAACAAGATAATGGTGGATCATGAGACTGTGGGTGGCAACCCCGTGTATAAGGCCAAAGTATACTCTTCCATAACCGGCTTTCGTGCAAAATTGGAACTGACAATGAAGATGGATGGCCTAATTCTGGTAAAGACGCCTAACACGCCGGTAGACATACCGGTGGCCATACTGATGCGTGCATTGGGACTTGAAACCGACAAAGAGATTGCTGATACTGTATCACTAATAGAGGATATACAAGACCAGATGGAGACCTCGTTTGAAAAGTCCAGTGATGTATCTACCACAAAGGATGCCATAGTATACATCAGTAAGAGAATCGCCCCGGGCATGCTTGAAGAGTTTCAGATAAAACGTGCCGAGACACTCTTGGATTGGGCCCTACTGCCACATCTGGGTAAGAAACCAGAGAATCGCCGACAGAAGGCTCAATTTTTGGGTGAGGCCGTATGTAAACTGTTGGAGCTGCGCATGGGCAAGATAATCCCAGATGATAAGGACCACTACGGCAACAAGGTGATAAAGTTTGCTGGCCATCTCCTCTCAGAGATATTTAGGACTGCCTTTAAGAACCTGATTCGTGATATGAAGTACCAATTGGAGAGATCTGGTCAAAAACGTGGAATCAGTGCAGTCTCTGCTGCCATACGACCCGGCATAATCACCGACAAGATGAATAATGCCATCGCCACTGGAAACTGGGGTCGTGGGCGTGCTGGCATAACACAACTGTTGGATCGTACCAACTACCTGTCTACGGTCAGCCATCTTCGTCGTATACAGTCACCATTGAGCCGCACACAACCCAATTATGAAGCACGTGATCTACACTCTACACACTTTGGACGAATATGTCCTAGCGAGACTCCTGAAGGTTCCAACTGTGGCCTAGTCAAAAATCTGGCCCTATCGGCGATAATATCGGTGGACGGTCCTAGTGAAGAGATAACTGAAAAGATATACGAGCTAGGCGCCCTACCCTTTGATGAGGCAGGTACACTGCGAAGAGATGGTACGCGAGTATTTGTGGATGGCAAACTGGTAGGTTACTATAAAGACGGTGATGAACTATCCTTTACACTACGTGAGTTGCGTCGCGAGGCCAAGATACATCATCATATTGGCATATCGTACCATCCGGCCGAGATGGAGGGTGCTGCTAACAGAATATATGTGAACTGTAATGCTGGTCGTGTACTGCGGCCACTCTTAGTAGTGAAAGATGGCAAACCGCTTCTGGATGACTCCATTCTGGAGAAGGTGGATACTGAACTGACATGGAGAAATCTACTCTCCATGGGTGTCATAGAGTTGGTGGATGCCAATGAGGAGGAGAATACCTACATTGCCATGTCCCAGAGAGACCTCACAGCACAACACACTCACATGGAGATATTCCCACCATCAATTCTAGGAGCGGGGGCATCCACGATTCCCTATCCAGAACACAACCAGTCTCCCCGTAACACCTATGGATCGGCCATGGCAAAACAAAGCTTGGGATTCTCCACACCAATAATGAACACCAGCACGTATGTGCGTCAACACATAATGCTGTATCCACAGATACCCATAGTGAATACTAGGGCCATGGGTCTGTTGGGACTTGAAGATAGACCTGCTGGACAAAATTGCGTTGTGGCAGTATTACCGTTTGATGGGTATAATATAGAAGATGCCATAGTACTCAGTCAGGCATCTGTGGATAGAGGATTAGGCAGAACCTTCTTCTTTCGGATATATGATGCCGAATCAAAGCAGTATCCCGGCGGCGAGCGAGATAACTTTGAGATTCCCAGCGCCGAAGATCGTATTCGTGGTTATAAGGGGGATAGGGCATACGGCCTACTCGAACAAGACGGCTCTGTGGCATCCGAGTCCAAGGTGGAGGGCGGAAACATTCTGATAGGAAAGACCAGCCCACCTAGATACAATCAAGAGTTTCGTGAAGTTGAGATGGTGGGCCGTGAACGCCGTGACACATCCATAGGTGTTAGACCATCTGAGAATGGCTATGTAGATACAGTAGTCATGACACAGTCCAGTGAAGGTGGTAAGATGTACAAGATACGAGTGCGCGATATGCGTATCCCTGAGATTGGTGATAAGTTTGCATCAAGACATGGTCAAAAGGGAGTTTTGGGCATTTTAGCCAAGAATGAGGATCTACCATATACTGCTGATGGTATATCTCCGGATGTCTTGATCAACCCACATGCATTTCCCTCTAGAATGACGGTGGGGATGTTCATGGAGTCTATCTGTGGCAAGGCTGCAGCTCTACGGGGCAGTAAGTTTGATGGCTCTGCATTTGTGGGTGAAAAGATGGACGAAGTCAGAGAAGCCATGGATGCAGCAGGCTTCCAATACTCGGGCAAGGAGATTATGTATGATGGACGTACAGGAAAACAGTTCCCCGTTGAGGTCTTTATCGGAGTTGTATATTATCAAAAGTTACACCACATGGTGGCCGATAAGATTCATGCTAGGTCTCGAGGTCAGGTCCAAATGCTTACAAAACAACCCACAGAAGGACGGGCCCGGGGTGGCGGATTGAGATTTGGGGAGATGGAGAGGGACTGCTTGATAGCCTATGGCGCCTCTATGATACTAAAAGATAGACTCTTGGACGAGTCAGACAAATCTGACATATTTGTATGTGAAAGATGTGGACTGGTTGCATATCAAGAACAGAAACACAACAGATACGTCTGCCGCGTGTGTGGAGATAAAGCAAAAGTTTCATCAGTATCTGTAGCATATGCCTTCAAACTATTACTTCAAGAGATGCAAAGTCTTAATGTGGCCCCCCGACTGCTAATTCGGGAGAAGGTGTGATATGTCCGTAGAGACTGTAAAATCAATTAACGGTATACGATTTTCGGTCTGGTCTCCTGCAGAGATACGTAAATACTCGGTGGCTGAGATAACCGCACCTGAGACATACGATGAGGAGGGCTCGCCGGTACACGGTGGCCTGATGGATGGCCATTTGGGAGTTTTGGAACCGGGCCAGAGATGCCTCACATGTAACAAGACCACTGCTGAGTGTCCAGGGCACTTTGGCCGTATAGAGCTCTCTGAACCCGTTATGCACATAGCATTCATCAATCATATACACAGGCTATTACAGTCCATGTGTCGCACCTGTTCTCGATTGAAGGTGCCACAAGAGACACTAGATGAGTTTCTGCGTATACGTAACAAACAGGCCGCATATGCCCTAATGTCACAGAAGAAGATACCTGATCAAATAGTCGACAGAGCCCGCAAGGCTAAAGAATGTCCTCATTGCGGCGCACCACAACAGGAACTATTATTCACAAAGCCCACTACATTTGTCGAAAAAACCGACGAGGAGGAGAACCGTCTGCTCCCCGGTAATATACGTGATCGTTTCGTCAAGATAACTGATGATGATCTCTTGTTGTTGGGATATGATCCCAGCACTGCTCGGCCTGAGTGGTTCATACTACAAGCCTTACCTGTACCCCCAGTCACTGTACGACCATCCATAATACTAGAGACTGGCATAAGGTCTGAGGATGATCTGACACACAAACTAGTAGACATAATACGAGTGAATCAACGACTCAAAGAGAGTAAGGAGGCAGGCACCCCACCTCTTATAGTTCAAGATTTAATCGACCTGCTACAGTATCACTCTACTACATACTTTGATAATGAAGTGTCTGGCATACCCCAAGCACATCATCGTTCTGGTCGCCCTCTAAAGACACTGACTCAACGCTTAAAGGGAAAAGAAGGACGTTTTCGAGGTTCATTATCTGGAAAGCGAGTAGACTTTTCCAGCAGGACTGTCATATCCCCAGATCCAAACCTGGATCTCTCCGAAGTGGGCGTCCCTGTATCCGTTGCGACTAAGCTGACTATTCCCGAGGTGGTCACTGAGTGGAACATTGAGAAGATAAAAAAATTAGTGATCAACGGTCCTAATACGTATCCTGGTGTCAACTATATAATGAGACCTGATATGATCAAAATACGCCTAGACTTTGTGGAGGATCGAAGTGGTATTGCTGATAATATAGAGGTGGGTTACGTGGTAGAGCGGCATCTAGCTGATGGCGATGTTGTAATGTTTAACCGACAACCCTCTCTACACCAGATGTCGATAATGGCACACTACGTAAAGGTACTACCAGGGAAAACATTCCGACTACATCCATCTGTATGCCCACCGTATAATGCAGACTTTGATGGAGATGAGATGAATCTACACGTGCCACAGAGCGAGGAGGCCAGGGCCGAGGCAATACTTTTGATGCAGGTACAAGATCAGTTGATATCTCCCAGATATGGCGGACCCATAATTGGCGGCCTTCGGGATTTCATAAGCGGCTCATATCTACTAACCAAAGACGATACAGTTCTACATGCAGATGAGTTCTCCAATTTGGCCATGTTAGGTGGCTATGAGGGCAAACTGCCCGAACCTAAAGTCCAAAATTCTGACGTGCCATTATACACGGGCAAGCAACTATTCTCACTATTCTTGCCCAGAGACTTTAACTATACAATGACATCAAAGTGGTCGAAGGGTACCAGCGGTGCAGAAAAAGATATTGTAATCAAGAACGGTCAGCTGATACAAGGCGTAATTGACAAGTCTGCCATTGGTGCTGAAGAGCCTGAGAGTGTCTTACATCGTTTGGCCAAAGATTATGACAACGCCACTGCCAAAAAGTTTCTCAACTCTGTTCTAATAATAGTAAAGCAGTTCATCACGCACTATGGCTTCAGCTATGGGTATGGCGACTTGGTCATACCTGAAGAACGTAGACTATCAATCCTTGATGATATCGATTACTCGTACTCACAAGTAGACTCTATGATACGGAGTTACAAAGATGGTAAATTTACCGCTAGTCGTGGAATGTCACTTAAGGAGACTCTGGAGTCAAAGATAGTTGGTGAACTTTCAAAGGCTCGTGACTCTGCAGGAAATGCTGCTGATAAGGCTATGGATGAGACCAACCCAGCTAGAATCATGGCTACAACAGGTGCTCGAGGCTCATCATTGAATATTGGCCAGATGGCTGGAGCACTAGGACAGCAGTCCCGGCGCGGAACTAGATTGGATGTGGGGTATAACAACAGGGCCCTGCCCCACTTTGTACAGAATGATAAAAATCCTGACGCACATGGCTTTGTTCGCGCCAACTACAGAGACGGACTATCCACATTGGAGTTCTTCTTTCATGCCATGGGTGGTCGTGAGGGGCTTGTAGATACGGCGGTGCGTACTCAACAGAGCGGATACATGCAACGGAGGCTCATAAACGCTCTGGAGCATATACGATTAGAGTATGATAATACCGTACGTGATCCACATGGTCACATAATACAATTTCTGTACGGTGAAGATGGCATTGATGTGGCAAAGAGCGATCATGGTGAAGCCTTTAACATTGAAAGAAAGATAGAGTCTCAAAGAATGGTAGACTCCGGTCCGCCCGCCACCGAGGAGCAGATTGAAGAAGTGATCAACAAATATACAAAGACGTTCAACCCACGTCTAAAAGAGACTGTAACAAAAGCAATACAGAACTCTAACCTATCCAATGATGGTATAGAGCATGTGTGCCGTCAGGGGTTGGAGTTATACAACAAGGCTAAAGTAGAACCTGGCCAAGCTGTGGGCATAGTCACTGCCCAATCAATAGGTGAACCTGGTACTCAAATGACTCTACGTACTTTCCACTTTGCGGGAATTCGAGAACGCAATGTTACTCTGGGATTGCCAAGATTGATAGAACTAGTAGATGCGCGTAAAAACCCAAACACCCCCATCATGGACATATCTTTAGATGAGGAGTCATCCACCTCCAAAGACGCAGCGTTATCTGTAGCAAAGAATATCATGCAGACGCGTCTATCTGATGTTGTCCTGGATACAGAGACTGACTATCTCACATGGATCAGATTTACGCTAAACGAGAGGATTATGAAAGCCAGAGACATCACCATGGATGACATACTAGAGATACTATCATCTAGTAAAAAGTTCACCATAGAGACATCGCCAATGCAACTACTGCTGCGACTCACCGAAGAGTCGGATGCTTCGGCAGTCATAACCCTACGCGACAAGTTAAAAAAGACACTTATCAAAGGGGTTGCCAATGTTGGCAGAGTATCCTTGGTGCAGAAAGAAGATAAATGGATGATACAGACTATTGGTTCTAACCTCTCCAAAATATTGACTGTCGCTGGAGTTGCCAACACCCGTGTCAAGACTAATAATGTATTTGAGATTGCCGAGACACTGGGCATAGAGGCGGCTCGTAACTCTCTGATATACGAGATACATAATACACTTGAAGATCAGGGCTTGGAGGTTGATGTTCGATATATAATGTTGGTGGCTGATTTGATGTGTGCGCAAGGCCACATGCAACAGATAGGCCGACACGGTGTGGCTGGCACAAAAGATAGTGTGCTAGCCCGAGCTGCATTTGAGATTACAGTACCCACTATAGCTCATGCTGCATTGGCCGGAGAGGTGGAGAATCTACGCGGCGTAACTGAAAACGTAATTGTTGGTAGTGACATCCCCATTGGAAGTGGAACTGTGGACTTGTACATGCATGTCAACAAGAAGCGTGACACTGACAAATAATTATATTTGAAACACATATTGTATAGAACGTAGCCCGATAGTCTAGCGGTCAATTGAATTCAGGCCAATGATCTCGCGCTCTGGACATGATACAGAGGGATACGCGGGGACGGCAGTTCGAATCTGCCTCGGGCTATCTTTATTGTTTGGAGCTACGAAATATTTGAACTGTATCTATTTTTTATCTGGATGCTAGAGCTATACGTTCTAACTCATTCTTCTTTTTGACCGAAGGGGCTGCTGGATCGTTCTTTGATGCCAATATCAGGTGTTCTGCCATCCATTCTTCCACCGGCTTTGGATTGGCGTACGCTTTCTCTTTGATGCCATCAGCAATAAACCGTAGCGCTAAATCCACTCGGCGAATGGGCGCCACATCCACAGATAGGTGATATGTGGTACCGCCGTATACAATACGGGTGGTATCCTCGTTTGGTGCAGAATTTTCAATGGCCCTAACAAGCACTTCGATGGGATTTTTTCCTGTCTTTAATGATATTATCTCAAAGGATGTCTTTACTGTGTTGATGGCGCGGGTCTTTTTACCTGCCATTCGACCAGTATTCTTTGCATACCGCTTACCAAAATGCATTATTTTGTTGCATAATCGTTCTACTATGTTGACATCGGCCTTGTTGTACCTCTTTAGGGCGGAGCGACCAAATGTATATGGAAGTATCTGCTTGCGCAGAGAGATGGATGTCTTTAGACCTGGATCTCTAATCTCTATATTGCTTGTGTCGTATTTGCGAAACAGAAGCATATTGTTGGGCTCGCTCATTATCTCTACCTTCTGGGCTTCTCCTTCTTACCCGTAACTAGTTCATGTAACGATGTTCCATTCACTTTAAAGACTTTGAATCGAACACCGGGTATATCTCCCATGGCACCTCCTTGAGTGGCGCCCATACCTTGTATGTGAACCTCATCATGCTCATCAATAAAGTTCAGTGCACCATCTCGTGGCAAAAATGCCGATACTGACTTGCCATTCTTTATGAGTTGCACCCGCACGCATTTCCTTACCGCCGAGTTTGGTTGCTTGGCGGCAACACCTATCTTCTCTAAAACTATTCCTCTGGCCTGGGGGGCGCCTGCCAATGGATCTGCCTTTTTGTCTATACCTAACTTACGACGTTTATAGGATGATATGGCCCAGCGTTGCTTCATTCTCTTTGTTTTGAGAACTCGACCTGCAAATAATCCTAAAGGCGACTTTGTCATGCTATCACTCTAACAATTGTTTTGGAGGGCTATTTATCATTACGTATCCGATATCAAAGTAGCGTTTGACCAATAACCGTGCCTTTTCGGCATTTTTACCCTCGCGGCCTACGACTATGCCCTTTTTACCTGCCTCCACAGTCACCAGGGCCTGTTTTGTACCGTCAGGCCGTAAAGTTATCTTGACATCATGTACCAGTTCCTTATTCAACATATTTTTTAAGAATTTTTCTGGCTCTTTGTGAAATTCTACAAGCTCAATATTTCGTTTGATCAAATTTTTGAGCGACTTTATGTTGACTCCGCCACGGCCTATTGCCAGACCCATCTTGTCAGCCTCTACCACAAATATCACCCTATCCTTCTTCTCATCATCGATACAGTCACGCGCGGTGGACTTTGTGACTTTTTGGAATAATGACATCATTCTTATCTGTTCGCTGGTGAGTCTTATAGCCTGCATCATATATCCCGACTAATTCCACACCTGTATATATATAATGTTCAATATTATTTATTCTCCCTTAGTATTGACTGTACAATGGAACTATTTACATCCGTTAATGATAGTGCCGAGACTCGAAATTGTAAACCACACATCTTTCCTAGCGCCACGGATGTGCCATCAAACCGTAATGTTGGCACATTGGCCTCTTGCGCACTCTTCTCTATCTTGTCTAGTTCTGAGTTTGTCCGATTAGACAGTATCACCAAACTGGAATTTGACGCTGAACTTGCTACTTGCTTGATACCCAAAACCAGCTGTTTCTCTTTTACGGCATCCTTTAATGTCTTGTTTAGTAGCTTTTGCATACGCTATGGTGAAATTTATTGAATTTAAAGTTTGGTAATTAAAACCGTTTTTATGCTTTTGCAACCTTTAAGAGGTCTGACATTTTTATATCCATACCAAACCTGTCTTCGTTCTTTTTCATGTATCTATAGATGGATATGACATCTAAAATAGAGTAAAGCATGTTGAATCTATGGTGAATCTTATTTTGTACAAATTTAAACACAGTATCGTATATTTTGTAGTGCTGTTCAACGGCCACTTCATATGCCTGAAAATCATCCATATTCTTTAATAATATCTCAACACACTGCATACTGGGTATTATTCCCTCTCCTAGTAATGCATATACAGTTCCAATGGACTCTCCTGCTCCTACTACCTTACCTGAGTAGTAAGGCTTACAATGGCCCGGTGTAGCTAAACGGATGGGGCGGCCTTTTGTAGCCAATATCTTGCCTCCATACTTTTTTAGGAATGCGTCAGTTGCCTTTACATGATTCTTTTTGTAGTCCCCTGCTCCAATATGCGCCATATTATTCCCCAATGGAAAGTACCAAAAATACCCAGACATTCCTGGAAATGGTTCTATGTAGAAATCATCAAATGGAACCCCATTCTCATATACGACCTTGTACTCATATGTGGGAAGAAAAAAATCTTTTTTTAGTTTTGGCAGGTAACCACGATGAAACCCTGTGCAATCTACAATCATATCGTACTCCTCATTCAACCAATCTAGTTTGGGGGCTTGGCCATATACGACCTCTGAATCACGAATAAAGTCTTGAATGAGTCCCAGTTTATTATACGTACATAGCCCCTTTAACCCAATACCAAACTCTACATTGTTGCTCATCTTGACATCCATGCGACTACCATCATGTATTAAGAAATCATCAAAGTTTCGATTGGTCTTTCTGCAATACTCTTCTAGTACGGGCTTTATTGTTCCCCATGCGCATATGGAGTCATGGCGCTGTTGCGTACTTCGCTCGTATCCCACGACATGGTGTTTAGAGTTGTGTAGGCGCGCCATCAAATAACTACCTGCCACACCCATCCCCATTACGGCTATCTTCATGAGCTCAGTCTACCTTGCACCTAATAAAAACACTAAACTTTTTCAAATGCTCACACCGTCTCTAGTGCCAACACCTCGCAATAATGTATACTGCGAACAATTTGCATATGTGATACACTTGTGGTCTCACTAACTGTGTAGAAAAATTCTTAAAATGGTGCATCTTAAGTGGTGTTATGAATTTGATGTATATCGCTATGTTGATGGCTGTGGTCTTGTCTGGCTCCATGGCATACGCAACTTCGGGAACTACTAGTGGTGGCAGCTTGGATGTGGAGATTGAATTTGATGAATCTTACATGATAATAGAATTTATCAATCCGGCCACCGGGAACCTCCAAGAACATGTAGATTATACTGTAAGCGTAACAAATGGCGATGATAATCTGTTTGGCCCCATCCCACTAACCCACACTACCCCCGGCAAGGTGAACATTCCAGTTACACTGGCTGATGGAACCAACGACATCACCATAGATGTTAGGGGAATACTGTTTATACCAATTGATAGCGAGACGCTAGTGTTGCAGGTGAATGTGGGTGATGTTGCAATACCTGATTGGATCAAGACCAATGTGGATTGGTGGGTCCAAGGACATCTTGATGATGATACATTTCTAAATAGTATTCAATATCTGATAGGCGTTGGTGTAATCCCGGTAGAGAATACATCCGACAAAGAGTCTGATGCTCCTGTGCCTGATTGGGTTAAGGATACTGCTGACTGGTGGGTTGAGGGACTGGTTTCTGATAACGAATTTCTAAACGCTTTGGGATATCTGATTGATCAGGGCATATTGTCTGTAGGGTTTGAATCATCTGATGTACTGGTTATAGGAGGTGTGGATTTGAGTCGCGCATCACCCTTGTTGGGGGATACTGATGCACCGATAACCATAATTGAGTTTGGAGATTATCAATGCCCTAACTGTAAAAAATGGTTCACCGAATCAAGACCAGCATTGGAGTATAATTATATAGAACCGGGCCTGGTTAGTGTCTACTTTGTGGATTTGGCTTTTATAGGCGAGGACTCGAATCGTGCTGCAGCTGCATCATACTGTGCTCAAGAGCAAGGCCTGTATTGGGAGTATCATGATGTGTTGTATGAGCGCCAAGCTGGAACAAACGCGGGTTGGGCATCAGATGAAAATTTGGCACAATTTGCTGCAGATGTTGGATTGGATGTAGCGATGTACCAGTCGTGTATGGACTTGGATCATCAAGAGAGAGTATCCTTTAATCTGTCACAAGCTACGCAGAACGGCATCAGTCGTACACCTTCGTTCATTATATCTGGTCCGGGCGGCACTGAACAGATATCGGGTAATCAGCCGTATGCAGTGCTTGACAGTGTCCTTCAGGATATGTTGAACTGAGACTCCATCATTTTCCAAACCTGCAAAGATATACTGTGGTACGTCGAGTAAGCAGATTTTCGGTAATTGTACGTAATGATGAGGGTGAATATTTGGCTCATCTTACTAATAGTGGCCGTCTTTTAGATTTGATATTTCCTGGAAGTTCATGTCTGTGTGTTTCAAAGCGACCTGCCAAGACCACACTAAAAATTGTGGGTGTTCCAGTATCAAAAGAGTGGGCCGTCTTAATTGATCCCCATGAGCAGACTAGATGTTTTGTTAATGCAGCTGATGCTGGAGCGATTCAATGGTTGGACGGTTGGCGTATTACAGGTACCGAAGTTAACTGCGGTGAATCTCGAATAGACTACAAAATCAACAGATACGAGGATAACAGTATAGGTTTTATCGAGACTAAATCCGCAGCCATGCTGTTATCTGGAAATGTGGGCGCGTTTCCGGACTGTCCCACCATACGAGGCCGCAAACACGTAAAGACAATGCTCCGTCTTGCCAATAAACATAGAAGTATTATACTATTTTTGGTACAACACCCTGATGCAGAATCATTCTCTCCTAGCATTCAAGGCGACAAACAATTTGTCGCGGATTTGGCAGATGCAGTCGACGACGGGGTTGAGGTGCGAGCCGTAAAGATGTCTTTGAATTTAGATGGTGATGTAATACTGTTTAATTCTGATTTAAAATGTATTATTCCTCAATTATGATGGAATTTTTGACCATTCTGCTAATTAAAAAAACTGTTTAACACTTTTCAATAATCTTTGGATATTAAATAGAGTTTTGCTATACTCTAGGTATAAATCTCAAAAGATAGTCAAATATTTATCTAAAATGTTAATTAAAATTGTTAATAGAACGATCTTTTTTGGTTAAATGATCAAACAAACTTCACCTATATAGTGGCGGGTATATAATTTCATGACGTACACCATCAAAATATTGCCGCGCTGTCTATTATTTGTAATATTCTTATTTGATACAGTCTTGGTATTTTGTCTATGACTGGGAATATGCAATTCTGTTGTGCATATATCCAAATTTAATCATACTATCGCGTATAGCAGTAAAGCTGTATGGTGTATTGTCTGCTATGCCAAAGAATAGGGATGAGCAGTCTCTATCTTCTACATTTAACCATAACATAATATTCGATGATTATGTTGTCAACAAATCTACTGTGCAATGAAGATTGTGTCCGCCAACGTGCGAGTGTGCGTACTACACAAAGTGTAGGTGTAGCATATGGCCACAGCAGAACAACTGATGGTGGCCAAAACATAATGTAGATGCGCCTAAGAAAATACGCTGGTAGGCCCACATGGACCTGTTCTAATTATTCATTATACAATTTAGAGGCATTTAGATCATCACTCGACCTTGGGGGCCGAACCTTACATTATAAGTTTTTTATACTATAAACAATATAGATGTATATGGATAATGTCATGCGTAAGGGATCGTGTAGAGGAATTTGTGGGGCATACCGTGTCAAAAAACCACACGGCGCCACTCGATATGGTTCTGGACAAGGACGCTGTCAGATATGTGATGTTTGGATAGATCACCGTGGTTGCCATGTCAAAGATGGCTCTCAGGCAGCGAAAGATACTATTGGATGGTTCTGTAACTGTTGCAATTATCGGGTTAGACAAAAACCACGCAATAAAATATACAAAGAGAAATTAAACAGCTACAAACAGAGTATTATGTAGCTATATATGATCAGTTAAGGGGCGATTTATCAACTATATCCCACTTTTATCGATACTTGTGAGTTTGTCACGCCGTCTCTTCAATACGGCGAATATGGCAATAATTGCAGTAATCCATACAGTTGCGAATATTACATTGGAGAAGTTCACGTATAGGTAAGGAATTGCCTCTATCAAATTCTTCTGCATTGTATCGGCACGACCATTTATGTCCATCATGGCGACATGATACGCCGAGCTATCCAATGGCAGTGTTTCGGCAACGGCCAAACTCGTACGCATGTGTTGTAGATCAACTTGTATGCTATTCAGGTCTGTAGTTATGGTGGGGAATATCCATACCGGATTACCATTGGGAATTTTATCCAACACTTTTGTAATATCTGTATCAATCGCATTAAGGTGCGACTGTATGACAGCGGTATCTGACGATCGTAGTATGCCGTTTAGGTGCCCGCGCATGCGGTCTACAGGATATATATCTTCACTGTATCCTTGGAGTGCTAGAATGGTGCCTGCCACTATTATTCCTATGATGCCCACCATTGCAGCTTTATAGATTCTATTTGCCATCTTCTCTTCCTTTGTAGGTGTGTGGTGTATCGCCGATTTATGTCTTTTAAATCTGGAGTGGGCCAAGCTCAAGTATGTAACGTAAAAGTATCCTATGGTCTGTATTGCAATAATGGGTACAAAGACAGGATATCCATATAACATGGCGATCATTATGCCCAACACACCATATAAGGCAAAGAATATCTCTAGTAGTGTGACTTTAGTGAATGGCAGGTTGTATGCATTTTCCTTCCAATCGTCTCGGGATTTGAGAGTGCCATACTTTGGTGTGCGATGAAAGACATTCTTCTTTCCCACAATGGCATCAAAAACGGCTACGGTGTTGTTCACCGAAAGCCCCGCATTATATATCAAGAGAAACGGCAATGTCTTGGCCTTCTTCTTCCATGAGTCATGATAGACATTCTGCATTATCATAAGATATGCGCCAGGTCCCATCATAAGATATGCCGCTATTGTCAGAGATGGCAAAAAGCTGAGTAGGTACAAATCTACGCCCTGTGTTAATAAAAGCGGCAACGCAAGAAACTGTATCAACATGAACGGATACACTATATGGCGTGTCAGCTGTACAAACGCCTGTATCTTGGCGTTGATATTAATTCCCCGCTTTATGACTATGTTGGACAATAACTTTAGGGCACACTGTATGGATCCTTTGGCCCATCGAAACTGCTGCCTTTTGGCGGCATTCATCTGTACTGGCAACTCTGCATCAACAACCACATCGGGTAGAAATACACACTTCCACCCCTTCATCTGGGCCCTATAGCTGAGATCTAAATCCTCTACTAGTGTGGCGGTGTGCCACCCGCCTGCATCATCTATGCACTCCCGGCGCCATATGCCTGCAGTCCCATTAAAGTTCATAAATAGTTGTGAGTTACTCTTGGCCTTCTGTTCAACCAAAAAATGAAAGTCTAGACTAAGAGCTTGTGCTCGCGTTATAGCTGAATACTCCTCATTTGCATGACCCCACCTACACTGGACCAATCCTATCTTGGAAGATGAGAAGTGTGGTATGGCCTTTCTTAAGAACCATGTGGGAGGCATAAAATCTGCATCAAATATTGCCACAAATTCAGTATCTGTAGTATACATGGCATTCTTTAATGCACCTGCCTTGTAGCCGGCTCTACTGTCTCGACGCACGTATTGTATCTGAAATCCCTGCCGCTGATATGATTTTGTTACATCCATGAGTAGCGTGGATGTCTCATCGTTTGAATCATCAAGTACCATTATTTTCATCTTGTCTTTGGGATAGTCCATGGCACAGACCGCATCAACCAATCGTTTGGCTACATACTTTTCATTATATACGGGGAGCTGTATTGTAACTGACGGAGTACCTAAATCTACCACTGAGTTTGTGTCTTTACGACGGGCTGCCAGTACGGCCAGGTAGTAAAAGTTGCACGTATATGTTGTTATGATTACGGCTGAGAGTATAAAGATATCTAGTATGAATTGAAAGAATGGGTTTCCGACCACACTGTATATGACTATCTATCAAATATTTATATTTGGAAGTGAGCGATTAGGACTTTTGCTCAAAGATCTTTATAGCTTGTGGCGGACATACGCCCTCACAGGCTAGACAGAATATGCAATCTGGTTCCTTTGACATTAGCGGTTTTTTATCCGATGCGGCATTTCCTGGCGTATCAAACCATTCATAAACGTCTACCGGGCAGGCATCAATACATGCTCCATCTGCCACGCAGATGTCATAGTCCACTGAGACAAACTCGCCCCACACCCCCATTACCTGATTGTCTTCACCTTTGCGACCCCAAGTCTTGATGGTGTGTCCTTCCACTGCATAGGGTTTGGATGTCTTCGTGTGCGACTTGAACTCTATGTCTATGGGACCAGGCTTGGCTCCATCTGGAACCTCAATCTCTTCTTCTATGGGCGCCGCAGGCCCTCCAGACTTTGCCACTGGTTTTGGCTTAGGTTTTGCGTTCGGTACTATCTTTGCCAAAGGCGTTAACTCCAACAATCTTTCATATCCCTCTTTATCTCCTATCTTTTCACGTTTCTTTAACGCCTCAATCATTTTGTCTCCCATTACGGTATTGCGGAGTGCAGTATCAATCATCATCTTTGCAAAATAGTCTGCTTTCTTTCTATAGTCCTTGACCCATTGCGGATCGCCAAACTTTTCAATGGGGAATATCTGGTATATTATATCAACTACCTCGCCGGTGACTATCTCGACAGTAACTGATAACTCCACCTCCTCATATCCTGGCGCATCCTCATCTGGCATACTCTTCTCTGTCCAACGATATGTCATGTATATACGATCAGCGTAGGCATCCATCTCGAATGTCTTCTTTAGGCCATCATGTATGGATTGTATGTCGGTGGGTTCATCTACTGTGATGGGTAATCTGTACAGACCAAGTTTGAAACCATGTAGTGGATATACCCCACGCTTGGCAGTGGGCGCCTCCATAGACCAAACTCTATCTTTGAGTAACAAAGACATAATATTGTATACTCATTTTGGTTTTAAAAAGTTATCGATAGTTTCAGCGTCTTTCTGCTAACGTACTTGCACATGCCCCGGGTTTGTCTTGGGACCGCCTTTATTTTTTCAGATTCGGTTTGGTTGTCCATGCGCCGGGCAGGAATTGAGATCATTAATTCCTTACGCAATGCGAGGTTATTTTTGATTTCAACTAGAATAATCTGGGCGATAAGGTATATTTTGATGATGCGACTCCCAAGTGATATGTGGATATATTCGCGCCCCATACTCCAAAGATTGTCGAACAACTCAAAAAAAAAGAAGATACGCTGCCGTTTGTATCCAAGACCCCCCCACTTTCAGAAGGTAGCATCATCGTATGTTGATGAGTCTGAATTTGAAAACACCGAAAGACATCACAGAAGAGGACTCTATCTGCCTTCCACCACCAATATATCGGATGAGGATGTGATGTATGTGGCCCAGGAGGTAGTACATGCCATCTCTTGAATACAAAATCATTGCGCAGAGAATAGAAGAGTTCATCAGAAAGCAAGTGTCTGATGCAGGAGTTGACGGAGCGATATTTGGACTCAGTGGTGGTATAGACTCGGCGGTCACTGCTTATCTCTGCAGTAGGGCTCTAGGTAGCAATAGATGTCTGGCATTGATTATGCCAAACTCTGCGTTCACCCCTTCATCTGAGACGGCAGACGGCATATTTGTAGCTGAAAGTATTCCTATACAACACAAAATAATACAGATTGACCCTATTTCGGAGGCTGTTACACGAGATGACACACTAGAGTCGACATTCGATAAAAATCACACACTGATGCAGTATGCGATTGGAAACATGAACGCCCGTCTAAGAGCTGTCTTGTTGTATTATGAGGCACAAAAACGCAACTATCTGGTGGTGGGTACAGATGATAGAAGCGAACACATGATAGGCTACTTTACAAAGTATGGGGATGGTGCATGCGATATTCTACCAATAGCAGGCCTTTACAAGACTGAAATTTGGGAGCTGGCCAAGTTTCTGGGCGTACCCTCTCAAATTGTAGATAAAGAACCCAGTCCCCACCTGTGGCCAGAACATGCGGCGTCAGATGAACTAGGTCTAGACTATGCTAAAATAGATTCAATTTTGCAACATATACGTGATGATGCTTTTGTAATATCATCCAAACTGGGCATAAACCAAGACAAGGTGGAACGTATACTCGACCTCCATGCGTCCAGCGAACACAAACGCCGCTTACCCCCCATGGCATATCTACACCAAGAGTCGAATGATATTATACCGACAATGCACAAACCACCTAATCCAGTAAAAATCTCCCAGTCTTGGGGATACCTTGAGAGGTTTGCTCTGAACGAAACACCTATTGTCAAACTTATACATATAAGACCTGACGCGTCCCTCCCCCTACAATTACACAATAAACACTCCAAGTTCTGGAGGGTCATCTCGGGCAGTGCGACGGCTGTAGTGGATGATAAAACAGTCAAACTACATCCTGGCGATGATCTCTTTGTACCGCCGGGATCAGTTCATCGACTAACTGGTGACAAAGAGGCTGGAGTTCAGATACTAGAAATTATGATCGTGGATTTTTCAGAAGATGATGTAGTCAGGCTTGATGATGGGTGAGACTGTAAGTGATGCTACACACTGTAAACACATCCATAACGATTAGCGGTGGTACAAGTCTGCAGCATATACTATTGTATGGACCGGCAAAAACATCTATCATAAATGGGCACACGGTGAGGGGTAAATGAAAGAGTTCAGCATTATGTTTCCATTTCGAGACACGCCATTAGAGCGCAAGTTTGCTGAAAAGTTATTACCTTCTGCCATAGAATTAAATCCAGACGAACTGGTCATTGGGGTGGATTCTCCTGCAGGCCCATCTTTTATAGATTTGATACTAAACCTCTATCAACCGTTTAAAGATGTTAACATAGTTCAGGTACCGCACTCGGACGAATGGAACTTTCCGCTGGCCAACGTGTTATGGAGTTGTTTTAAAGAATACAGAAATGATGTGGTGCTTGCAGGTAACATCGATACAATATTGAAACCAGTACTACTCCAGAGCCTTGACTGCATTGGCCAGAACAATAATCTTGGAATGTCTTTTCCCATAAGGTCCCTTACCCGTAACCTGAATGAATGGATTAGATATCTCTTTGAACTTTGGGCAATTAGAAGGAAGTATTTCTGGATTGGCACATTCTGGTTATATTTACAGTACGTCTATGAGGACGTGGACAAGAAAGGTATGGACGAGTTATCTAACGGTGTGGACATCTACATGGAGGAGTACATCATAAATCCTGGGAGGTATAAAATAATCACTACACGAAAGCATGGGGCACAATCTCTGCACTTGGGAAACCCCGATTACCCATGGCGACAATTTGAATGGGGGCATGGAAGTGTATCAACATGGATGTCGAAAAGGAAAAACGAATACAACGTATTTAGGAGTATGTTTGATGTGAAAAATATAACTACCATGGCAAAAGTCGAAAAGGAAAAACGAATACAACGTAGTCAGGGGAGGAAATTTAGCCGTCTGTTAACACATGTTATACACAGATTTCTCATACTTCTGGTGCTCAAGTTGTCGTTCATCAGGCAACATAAATGGAGGTTGCAGGATTGGATGTGGGCACGAAAGAACTCCACATACATAGCAGTAACCAAAGATCGCGGTGTGCCGTACATAGTATATTCTTATGATGGCGCAAAATATATTCGAGATATGTATGACTGGAAGAAACACGGTGTCACGAGAGGGTGATTCGCATGAAGACATCGTCTTACCCAAATATTCTACACATATGGAATACGGCCAATATCGCATCAGAGTTGGCGTATTTCATGGGGGACGGTCATCAAGTCGTGGCAAGGAGAAGGATTGACCACTACCGTATGGCGAACATCCATGAAAATGTCTCTGAGACAGCATTTCCGTTCGGTTCTGACAAATTTGATATTCTGTGGTTTTATCTGATGGTGTGCATACGCCAACTTGGTGTGAATCTATTACATGTCCATGGAAGTAACATCATGAAACATCTGCGTCGTGTATCATCAGTACCATACATACTGCATTACCATGGTGTAGATTGTAGGAACTCATCCCCCACCAGTAGGGCTCCATTGGAAGAAGGCGCCAAGGCCATCATAGTTGCGACTCCTGACTTACTTGAATATGAGTTTGCCAAGAAACCACATTACCTACCAACTATAATAAACAGAGAGTTGTTTGCACCCCGTGACATTCCATCCAATAATCGCGGACTAATCAACCTGACACCCAATCAAGATATACAAGAGACCATGTCCCGCCTGTCCGAATATGGGTTTGGGGATGTAGAGTGGGAGATTGTACAACGGCAGTATGACACCACCAAGCGTCAACACCGGGTCATGTATAAGGATATGGCTGCTCATCTAGCTCAATACGAGTATTATAGTGGCCTAGCGTGGGATGGAATAACCCGCATCTGGTGTAAACCTGATTCAAAGACCGCCTTGGAGGCTATGTCTCTGGGCGTAAAGGTCGTGCGGTATGATGGGTCTGTATCCAGCAGCTTACCAGCCAGACATTATCCAGAGAATGTCATTCCGAAACTACGTACCATATATGATTCGGTGATGATATAATGACAGAGGAAACTCCATCGAAGAGGGGCTGTTTACGCTTTACCTGCTGATACACGCTCAAACTTATACAAAAATAACCTCAAAAGATAAAAACAATCTTTGTAATTAGTTGGGTATTCGCATGACCCGGGGTTTGAATATGCGCCCGAAAGACTTAGTGATCATAACCTTTCATATTGCAATGAAACCTGACAACATAAAGAGATGAAGCAAGAAACGTAGACCCGACGGCTATTATGGTGAGTGAGAACAAAGCAGATAGTCAAGGCCAGAGAACTCAAGATGAATATCGAGAGGATCACAATACTCTGGAATGAGGCAAAACTGGTCATAGATGAAAAGATAATCGATACAGGGTAAAAATTTGGATGGGTAGAGCATGGTTACGTTAGTGGCAGTGCCCGTCGCTGAGAATGAGGCAAATATCGAGCCAAATGACACTAACCCTGCGATTGATTGTAAACCACCATGTGTGGTCACTGTGCCTGTAACAGAGATTGATTGTAAGCTATCGTCCACGATTGATGCCGCCGACACTGACAGTCTGCCTCCAACCCAATCATGCGCCTAATACGTGGCAGCACGTAAGCGAGTGACCACATCTAACAAATCTAATACCACACCATGCAATGACAGACCTCCATCTACAACAACTTAAACAGAAGATGAAATTAACAGAATATGCCTACATCACAGATCTGGGCCTGATCGTGTACCATCAAATAGTTTAGTTCTTGTTAAAGCGCAGAACCGCCTTTGCCTTCTTTATCCATCTGTCTTGTCTTCTCTTGGCATATGGAGCCATGAACTTTTGGCGAGGTTCGCGTGCCATATACGCTCGGATGTAACCTAACATAAACATAATGCCGTACATTATCCGGCCTTGGTATAGATGAGCGGCAGTGATAATTGCTGCTCCTAAAAAGGGTAGACAGAACTCGTACCACATGGTACCCATAGCCCTTACGCCCCACCAGTGACGGCGTAAACTTTTCTTTGGACCCGTGTCCGGCACCAAAAACTGGTCCGCCTTATATATACAATTTTTAAAGGTATATCCAACTGCCTCTACCATTTTGTGTATAGCCTGGTCGTTAGTTGCAACTCTGGGAAATGTGCCCCCTATATCAGCAAATACCTTTAAGGATAAAGTCGTCCCTGGACCAGCATACCATCCTTTGTCGGACTCTTGTATACGAGTACAATCTGGACCCAGATGCTCAAAGTAGTCGGACGGAAGCCTGGTATCGGCATCTACTATGCAGATGTAGTCTACCTTATCCAAATACGGCAGACCAAAATTTTGAGCATCTGCCATCATGTGCCCCAAGTATGAGTTTGTACCGGTAGATTTTTCTATTATTAGACATTTATCATCGGCGACCTCTTTTGCTCGCATATAAGTATCATCTGTACACCGGTCACAGATGACTATGACTTGTATAACTTGTGGAAACGATATGGCGTTTTTGATGCAATCGGCTATCAAATGACCCTCATCTCTAACAGGGATTATTACACCAACTGTATACATGACTGGCATAATGATATCACTGTTAAAAAGTTCTCGCGCAATATGGGTTGGTGCGGAGATGCCCATTACCTTCTATGGACGACTTATCTAATTACTAAAACTGTCTGTGAATGACACTCCGAAGAACCTCTGAGAGCTTGTCATAAATGTCAGATACTTATCTTTTGGAGGATCAGGGTCTTTGGCATACTTTTTACGAACTATTACCAGCGTGACGGTAGCTTTCGTCTTATCTCTCCCTCCTGTATATTTACGTACAGCTTTTCCGTCTACTGCACGATCTAAAATGACCTTCATTACCCCCTTGTGTTAGGAGCAGGCATTATAAACTACTGATTCATGTTCTGGAATGTAGTTTGGGCCCCTGTGGAGTAATGGCCTTTGTCCTGCAGATACATTTTGGAGTTGATGCCCTCCTTTCTGACTCGATTTAGTAACTCTCACAACTCTGGCCTTTTGTAGTTTTTTCCGGTGGGATGCGCGGCTACAGTCACTCCTATTGATCCGCCCACTATCTTTGCGGTGGTGTATCGTAGGTGCTTGCTGATCCCACCCTTGGATATTCCTGCGACCATACACTTCTCGTTTATCTTCTTGAACATGGCAGGAATATCGTGCTCATCGGTTGCAGTGACAACTGGTCTTTTGAGCATTCCCAGACACCTGTGGTTCTTTTATATGACGCTTAACATCGCGGGTCTCCACATATAGAGATCTTCCTAGGGCGGCAGCATAATAATTGAGATATGTAATTGTTTCTTCAAGGAACTGTAACGTTTACGTGAATTGGTGTGTGGTACGTCGTTACATAAATTGTTTTTAGGAATGCATGTCGCCAGTACATAGTCTGAATAACCCATCATCTAATTCTATTGAGTATTTCCATGGTATGTATTTAGCTGTTTTTGCAATGTCTGCTCTACTCTCTCTTACGTCACCCGGCCCAGAGTCTATATACTCAGGTTCCATCTCAAGAGCATAAGCGCGTATCATGATTTGGGCCAATTTATTTATGGTGATACTTTTACCAGTTCCCACATTGAAAAATCCGCTCCTTTTACTGAACATGGCCGCCAGATTGGCATCGGCCACATCCTTTACATGCACAAAGTCACGTGACTGTAAACCGCCCCCATTAATTATTGGAGGTGACCCATTCTTTAATTGCTTCATAAACTGAAGTATTACCCCTGCATTTTGTCCTTCTCCGTACACATTAAAGTAACGCAAACTTATGATTCCAACACTGTTTTTTACCATATGTTTTTGAATTAATAATTCGGCATCTATTTTGCTATTTCCATATGGATTGTTCGAGGAGCGTGGAGTGTTTTCAGATATGGGAACAGATGAAACATTTCCATATATACTAGCACTACTCGCATGAACAACTCTTACGTTATGTTTCAAAGCCACATCAAGTATGTTTCGTGTACCATTCACATTCACACTATTATACTCTTCTTTTGCCTTGTATGACTCTTGTACCGATACAAGCGCAGCCTCGTGGAAGATTCCATCCACTCCCCGCACAGCTGCATCTAGTGTAGTATCTCTAATATCTCCCCTGATAAAATCCACATCGTTCATGCTGATCCCTAGTCTCCGGAGTGAGCCTTCGCGTAAGTCTAGTACTCGTACGGAATGCCCCTTATCAATCAAAGCCTTTACGATGTTACTTCCAATGAAGCCTGCACCCCCTGTCACTAGAAATTTCATAGCTGTGAGTCATAATGACAATTATTAAACATAGTCCCTGACTGTAGGGACTTATCCAATATGATAAATTATCTGATCAAAATAATTACAAAGAACCATATGCTATAGTAACCATGATTGGGGTTCTTAGAAGGATCTGGGAAGAAACGCTGACCTGTGGTATGGTTGGGAAGTTGCTGACCCGGTGTGGAAATGTGGGTTTTGTACATCAGGCGTGCGGAGTGGAAATGAAGTTTATACGGTGGAGTAGAAATTAAGGTTGGAGTGGAAATAGTGGTATGTTAAACAATGAGGCCTCATTTGAAACAGGCGCTATATTTGACACAGTTTACTTACGGGGGGGGGGGGGGAACTTTTTTAAATAAAAATAATTTTTTACCCGAATTGAAAATGTGTAAATTTTGCCCAGTTGTTGTTTTTAAAAAAAGGATGTTTGCAAAACCCGCC
>VYCS01000030.1 GCA_009843815.1 Cenarchaeum sp. SB0675_bin_21
ATTATTCGAGTCCATCTCTAGTGCTTTGTCACAATACTCTATGGCCTTTGAGTATTGCTTTAGATGATACAGAGCATCACCCTTGAACATGTAGGCTTCGCTATCGTTTGGGTCTGCCTTTATGGCTTCACTATAACATTTTATTGCTTCATTGTAGTCTCCCACACTATGAAATTGATTCCCTTTAATTGTGAATTTATATTCCATGTTCACCTATTACCTCCTCGTCTATTAAATATTTGAGATTAATGAACTTTAAACTACTAATATCTGATTCATAAAACACCCATAAGTTACCTACAAACATTTGCACTCATCTTATAATATAGAATACTAATTAAATATGTACTGAATAGGGAATTTATTGTGTAACTTTTTAATTATAGCAATTTTATATCCAAACATATCATATGGAAGTATTTTGGTAGCACAAAACAGATGTAAGATTTAGCGCATCAGCCACAACCAATATTTTGCAAATATGGACAGGGCCATCGGGATGATCCGGACGATGCCAACCCTCAAGACCTTCCGGGCCAGACTGACGTACTTTATCGAGAGGCACGCCGCCACTGGTACCAAGATCTACGCCGACGACAACGCGGTCTGCCGCAACCTGCTCAACCACGAGGCCGTCGACTACTCGACAGGCTAGTACGTCCGGGGATGGGTCCATATCAACGGGATGGAGTCGTTCTGGGCCTTGCTACGGCGCGGCTATGACGGGGCGTTTCACCACTCGTCCAAGAAGCGCTTGCACCGGTACGCCAACAAGTGCACGGGGAGACTGCACGCCAGGGTCCTGAATATGATGGTCAGGAGTGTGGTTGGGAAGAGGCTGACGTATAGCCAGCTGGTATAAATATACTCTTATATACCAACTGTGTGTTACACTTAAAAATGAAAGTAAGTTTAATTATGCTCTTGCTGGCAGCGATTGTTGCCACAGGAGCTACGATGACTAGCGCATACGCCCAACAGAACGGAGAGTCGATGGAAGCAATGGAGTCGATGGAAGCAATGGAGTCGATGGAAGCAATGGAAGCCCCAATGCCCCCATCACCGTTTGCTCCCGGACAGTCAGTCTACTTCCCTCACGCTATGATCGGTCAGATAACCTCTAATCTTCCGCTGCCACCCTTCGACATGACCAACGGCAACGCAATCTTTGGGGTAATAATCCCAAACTTGGGTACTTGGATTCACCAAGAGGTATCCCCACACTTTGCGGACCCGTCCCTGTCGTTCAGATATGTTACGCTGATTCTTAATGCTGGCTACGACGCGACGGCGCCTTATCACGAGACGGCCGTCGGCGTATACTCACGTATTGACAACCGCCCGGCAAGCGAATCGGCCGACAGCTACAACATAAACGTTGCATCCATCTATTCGGGATACCGGATGGGGATGGCGTTCGACCCAGACCGTGAACCGCAATGGCGGGCCATGATGACCAACAATGGCTTGGACCCTGACGACGACACCGGATTGGATCTAGACTGCTCCCAGACGCACCAACTAGACTCGCCCATCGCCATAGGTAACTTGGCGAGCAAGTGTGTACTGGAGGCGCGGTGGTCTGATGGTTTCAACCACTTTGGAGATGAAACACCAGGACAACCATTCCGGGACACCACAGGCTATTCACCCGTCAACTCGGCCAACGAGCTGGTTGATCCGTCCAGGTGGCAACCTCTGATAAAACAACTCAGAGAGGGCACTTGGGTATCTCAACAGTTCACCACACCACAGTGGGCCGTGACCGAGCCATACTCGGACATCGATCCGAGAGAGTTCAGAGCACCACCCCCGTTCGCCAGTGACCACGCCTTTATGGACGACTACAAGGCACAGGCTGACGAGGTACTGGCTGCAGTGGCAGGCCTGACGGACGAACAGAAGATGCTGGTGGAATACTTCGACAACAAGGCACGTGAGACACTGTTCTTCCCGGCTGTAGAGGCGCTCCCAAACACAATGGACTTTTGGCAGCTAGACTTTATGTTGCACATAGCCCAGTTTGATGCAGGAATTGTTGCTTGGCAAGAGAAGGCCAGATACGATGCCGTGCGCCCTGTTACCGCAATAAACTATCTGTATAGTGATGAGATCGTTCAGACCTATGGAATAGGCGGAGACGGTCCGAGATCCATCGCAGGCAGCGAGTGGTACAGCTACGCTAACACTGGAGATCATCCAGAGTACCCATCCGCTACTGCATGCTTCTGCGCGGCGCAAGCCCAAGCTTGGAGGAATTATCTAGGTGGAGATGAAATCCCAGACGTTACCCTACCCAACGGGGAGGTTGTCGACGGATTCGTCGGAATATTGCCCGCAGGATCGTCCATACACGAACCAGGAGTGACCCCTGCCAATGACGTAGTAGTAACCTATGATACTTGGACAGAATATGAGCAAGATTGCGCGGAAAGTAGGATATGGGCTGGTCTACACTTCAGAGCGGCAGTAGAAGAGTCGCTCAATACGTGTAGCGATATAGGCAACGCGGCTTGGGACTACTTCTCAACACTGCTGGACGGGACAGCCCCGCTCAGACAGCCTGCTGAGAAACAAGACCAGGATCCGTTGCTGAACAGACCACACTTCACCGGACGATAAGACTAACATTTCTTTTTCTTTTTTCTTTTTTTATTTATTCATCTGGTATTGTATTTACAAGAGTCATGCCGCGCCCCATTCTTGCCGTCAACCATTGAGCCTCCATCCGGTTCGGGCTGGCGAACTCGTGCTGAGTATGAGTGTGGCACGCGTTCATGCTGCCCCAGCCGAATATGGGTGGGGGATGTCCACTGAATTTGAGGCTGATCTTCTTGATCGTGTAATCGAATTGATAAACTCAAGACCGTACCACCCGCAAATCAACTGCAAATTGGAGAGGTTCCACCGTAGTGTAGAAGAGGAGATGGAGCATTGGGATACTCTGTCCGAATACGTGACATCCTACAACGAGCGCAGACTTCGCGTCTCACTGGACATCAACAATCACCAGACATCGTTGAAGGTATTTTCGAACAAAAGATCTCTCGAAACAATAAAGCCGCCCCACCTGAATGGAGGAGGACGTAAACAATGGGACGAAATGATTTCAATATAATACAGGAAATATTTTGGTAACACAAAACAAATGTAAGATTTAGCGCATCAACCACGACCAATATTTTGCAAATATGGACTGGCCTCCCTGTTGTTTTATGACCACAGTACTGTCTTTGGATTTGAGATATGCTTGGATAGTTTCAAGAATTGTCCCCTCATCTTTTACCTTTGAGTTTTGCTTATGTAGATGAGTCACCAATTTTTTGATGAAATCCTCCTTAACATGTATAGTAAAAAACCACCAACCCATAGCAAACTCTGCATCATCATCGAATCTATATGATACAGTATCGTGTACTATCATGCTTTGTAGATGATCAAATATTTCTCTTAATATGGGCGCATCTGAATCTAGATTCCTTGTTGCTACACTGTATAACGGAATCCATGACATACAACGCTATGCTTTCCTTTTATGTATAAAAGCACCTACTGTGCATATAGCGTGTGATGCAAAAATTTGCTTCGGAAGGCTCAAGCCAAGGCTCACAGGGGTTCATAACCGACGATACAGCAAGATATGCTATATAATCCAAGCAGCCCCACAGACTTCATGGAGGGTTAGAACAAAAACCAGATGTAAAGTAGGCCCGCTGAAGTATATTCGCCGGCGCGTTGGAGTCGGCGTAGTCGCCCACATGATATGCATGAGCACAATTCGTTATTTTGACTCTTCCTGTCTATACACGTAGCATGTCTGGCTGGCCGTTCAACGGCTCAGTTATACACAAAGCGCTGTACATGCCATATATCGCCGATACGGCATGCTTGCGAATCATGCGGAATCCGATGTACATGGCATCGTATCACTCTTAAAAATGTGGAGTTTTGGTTTTCGATATGTCCGGTTAAGTATGTTATTTCCGCAATCTTGCACGCGCAGATTATATACGGTATGCGTGTTGGAGTATGTACATAACATGGTGACCTCCACAACTCAACAGGGGGAAAGACATCTGGAGTATACTAAAAACCAAACCATCATGGTGTCCGGTTGTACAGGATTTATCGGTTCCCATCTTGCAACAAGACTATCTTCAATGGGATACTCTGTGCGCGGCTTGACAAGAAAGGACATGAATGATCATGACAACATCACATATGTGAAAGCAGATGTCTTTGATCTTCCAAGTCTGACTAGTGTCATGAAAGGGGTAGATGTGGCATATTACCTACTTCATTCCATGGAGGGTGGCAAAGGTGACTGGCAAGACTTTGCCAAGAGGGAGAAGGAACAAGCTATGAACTTTCTTCAGGCCGCAAATACATCAAATGTCAAGAGAATCATATATCTTGGAGGACTGGTCAGTAGTGATGGCTCTGAACTCTCACCTCACATGGAGAGTAGAATAAAGGTAGGTCAAATTCTTGCATCGGGAAGTATTCCTGTTACAGAACTGCGTGCGTCCATAATAATCGGTGCTCGCGGAGGATCCTTTACGATGTTGAGGTACTTGGTTGAGAGGCTTAGGTTTATGGTCTGTCCATCGTGGGTGGGCTCATATACCCAACCAATTGCGGTTGATGATGTGGTGGCGTACCTTGTGGGATGCCTTGAGAAGAAGGAGACGACTGGTCGAATTTTTGAGATTGGTGGTCCGGACAAGATGACATATGAGCAGCTTATGCGCACGTATTCTACATATTTAGATCGTACATTATTTATACTAAATGTACCATTTCTGACGACTCGCCTGTCATCCTTGTGGGTTGATCTGATAACTCCCGTCAAGGCGGCGCTTGCAAGGCCTTTGATAGACAGTCTAGTACACGACTCGGTTGTCACAGATTCATCGATTGACAAGATAATACCGATGAAACTAAAGACGGTCACCGAGTCCATTGACATTGCCATTAAAGAAGCAGACTCCAACTCTGATAGTGCTGTTATTAGACGCAATGCGAAGACCAGGTTTGGACTAAACCAAAAGATTGTACTATTTTCACTGATTGCCCTGGGGATATGCGGTACGTCATATTACTGGTTGGATGATCGGCCTGTTGTGTATGAACCACTTTGGCTGTCTGTCTCTTCTGTATGGTATGTCATTATTGCATTTGCAGTAATTATGGTTCGCAACGAGACAAGATTAGGTTATATGGTTGCAGGGGTCCTGGCCTGGGTGACGCTGTCGTTTTGGCTGTTTGACAACTTTTATGTTGTGTTTGACGCATCGATTATCTCTACCGAACCAAACTTTATGATGACCATCCGTAATTTTGTGGGAGTTGTTGTTGCCGCCACAGCAATTATTGCTTCCCATAACCTATTCCACAAGAGCGTTTATACGTGATCATAATTTAGTAGGGCATTATATGCTTGGGTAGGTATACGTGGTATGCGCATATGTTACCCGTATGTGCCTCCACCATAACAAATCTTCCAAATACTTTACGTTGTAATTGTAGAGGTGATGCTGTTTGACATTAGCTCTATTGTATGCCTGCTGCGTCTGTATGCATTCAAGGATGTTACCAACTACAATATCAATAGTACGATTATGCTTTCTGAACTAGATATATGGTCTGCTTACCTCTACTGAATATCGATATGTGTACTTTGTCGACACCTTGATCCAACCACGGAGTGTATGCTTTTTTGTCTTGTGTAAGCAGATCACAATCGTTATCTAGACAGTATGATGCTATTACGTGGTCTGAACTGTCGGATGGTAGATTAGGTGATTCTCCGACATATTTGACATCCGTGTATGCTTGTCTGATCTGCTCCTCGTTGTCCGTTCCCCACCCTTTTGTTTGAGCGTCTACAAGTACACTGGTGCCCATAATGCTTGGCTTGATTCCAAACATAATAATTTATGGGAATCATACATGATAGTTCACAGAACGCACTGTATACTCCGAGCTATATGGTGGGTATGTGTGGTCGCCGTACTTTATACGAAATTGTTTGCTTTTAATTCTGGTTTTGGTGTGAGATTGTACGCATTGTGGCGTGCTTACTCAGCGATACGATTCCAGATCTGATGCAGGTGACACATATATAATTGACTTAAAAAGGTTTTTAATTTATAAGTGAGTACTATACTTGACATATTATGACGAGTAATAGCTTGGGAAACGTCTGCGAACGATGTAGTAAAGGCTCACTGATAACAGACAATGAGTCAGGTGAGATATACTGTGGCAGTTGTGGATACGTGGTACCTGAAAAACTACAAGAGTCTGGACCAGAATGGAGATCATTTACACAAGACGAACGCGGCGACAGGGCTCGCGCTGGTGCGCCCACATCACTAAGTATGCATGACATGGGACTGGCGACTGTGATAAACTCACAAAACAAAGATGCCTCTGGCAGACCTTTGGCTTCATCCATGAAGAGTACAATCGAGCGTCTTAGAACATGGGATAATAGAAGTCAGGTACACGAACCCATGGACCGAAACTTCCGGCAAGCATTTGGCGAACTAAACAGACTAAAAGACAAACTAGCACTATCCGATACTGTAGTCGAAAAAGCTGCATACATATACCGCAAAGCCTTGGACAAGGGTCTTGTAAGGGGTCGTTCTATATCCGCCCTGATGGCATCCGCCCTGTTTGCTGCGTGCAGAGACACTGAAACGGCGCGCAATATCAAAGATGTTGAGGCTGCATCCAATATAAAAAAGAAGGATATTGCCCGTTGTTATAGACTGTTGCTCAAGGAGCTTGATCTTCGAATGCCTGTACCAGACCCCATACACTGCGTATCGAGAATTGCCAGCCAGATAGGTATAGCTGAGAAGACAAAGCGGTATGCGATACAAGCGTTAAAGGAGGCACAAGAGAAAGAAGTGTCTGCAGGAAAAGATCCAATGGGTCTAGCCGCCGCAGCTTTGTACTTGGCATGTGTCAAGAATGGTGAAAGCAAGACTCAGCGAGATATTGCAGTGGCTGCCAACGTAACTGAAGTTACCATCAGGAATCGTTACAAAGGACTCAAAGACTCCCTAAATATCTAAACATATTTTTGTATTTTTATTATATGTTATATCGTGTTTATAATTCGCCGCACAACTAGAATCCACGCATGTTGGCCCAAAAATTCGATGGTTGGTACGTGCCATTTTGAACAAATTTTGCGCAAGTTGTACTGTTTATGATCTGAATTTATGTCAGCTTTATAGTACAGATTTGTGAGAATCTTGATTATTCTGTATAAGTCCGAGAT
>VYCS01000021.1 GCA_009843815.1 Cenarchaeum sp. SB0675_bin_21
GTATAGTTTTTAGATGTCATCTTTTATTCAACTACGATATTCTTCTCGAATGTAGCATTACGTTGAAATTTTGATAAATTGACAAAAAACATAATAAAAAACTAGTTGGAGCCACCTGTGACATTTGACAGATGAATGAAATTTTTAAATACAATTAGCACCCTAATATATAGCAAGATGCCTATTGATCTGGGAGATTACAATGATCTAGTTGTTGAACCCATCGAGATACGATTTATTCGACCCTCGAAATTTCCTGTCAGATACTCTGCTGATGACACCGTAGAGATGATGTCACTCAAGGAGAGCATAAGACAGCATGGTGTACTACAACCCATATTGGTGAGAGCATTAGAACAAGGTTTTGAGATTGTGGCCGGGCATCGACGATTCTCTGCCTGCAGATCACTGCGTCACAGGTTTATACCGTGCCGCATAGGCGAATTTAGCGATCAGCAGGCATTTGAGATACAACTATCTGAGAACCTACAAAGAAAGAGTATGGACCCATTAGAGGAGGCTGAAGCCTATCAGAAATATGTAACGGAGTTTGGATGGGGTGGTGTTGCGGACTTGAGTGCGCGTATAGGAAAGAGTGAGGAGTATGTGTCACATAGAATACAGCTGTTACGGCTTCCAGACAGCGTAAAAAGCCACATCATAGACAAGAGTATGAATGTGAGTCAGGCGCTGGAACTGGTGGGATCTCCCAACTCTGATATGTTTGTCGATGATATAGTGAATAATAGACTTACAGTAAAACAGATAAGACATCTAAAGACAGACATCCAAGATCCTGGAACTGTGGCCAAACGTAGACGAGACTCCAAATCCAAAGAGTCCAACATAACAAAGAGAGGCATATTTGCACTAAAGATAGCACTCTCTCGGTTTGATGACTTGGTGGAGGCCGCCCATGACACCGACCCTCAACAGCGAGCTGCCTTGGTTGCTTTTTTGATGGATATGCGATTAAAAGTCCATTCTATGATAGATGAGACCATACGGTTTGAAAAGAGTCGGCCTAAACGTTAACAGATTATATGCCCAAAAATGGTGGTGCCCATTCCTGCATAAATTTTCTATATTCGGCCTTTGTATACACTAATGCATACATGGAAGCGTCAGTCTGCGGGACAAAGTCGTATACCTCATACGTCTGTAGTATGTCTCCAAAGAGATTTCTGAATATATCGTTCTCCTCATATGCTATATCTTTGGTCAGAAACGATTTCACAGTTATCCAGTCATAGCCCCCCAAGGTCTTTCCAGAGTATGCAACAAAAGGTGCCTCGTTGAGATACTTTTTAAGACCCTCCAACCTCTTTGGCAGGGCCTGAGATATTCGAAACGTCATTAAATCTATGTGTACTATTCGTCCAGGTATCTTTTTTGTATCTACAGATATTGTATAACCACGAATTACGCCATCGGCCTCCATCTGTTTGATGCGAGACTCTATCTCATCCTGACTTATGCTGTACCCAAAGCCCCGCAGATAGTCCCATATGGCAAACGTTCCCTGTCGAGCATCTTGACTCAGAGCTGATAATATTACATGATCTGCTCCATCCATAATATGTAATAGCATAACGGTTATTTAATTAATTAACCTCTTGTGGTGTGTAATATCTGTTAAATCTCTTAAAATATTATAAAATTACAGTCTATGGGCCTGATTGACCAGAAAGGTACCTCACAGCAATGCTGCATGTGCGACAGCACAAACACATGGCTCCACAGCAACAATTCAGGCGCCACAATTGTGGCGTTTTAATGCACGTAGGTGTCAACGTGGCATTCAACATATTATTCATTTTTTATGCAGTGCAGTGGGGTAGGCGTGTGCAAGCTGTCTATGCACTACAAAACAAGATTGGAATGGTCTTGAGAGGAAAGATACATCTTGGCACTTGCACGCTTCCTCCCAGTGTTAATGACATCATGGTCGGCACAGGCTGTCCAAAGGTTGGGTGTCAAAACCCGACCAACAAAAGACATCTCAATGGAGCTCCTCTGAATGGCGGCTCATCGCCAACATCTGTGGAAACACAGGCTGTTTATCCCTCGGATTTAACACTCAGTTTCATCCCTCAGTAACTTAACAGTTCCCTTATATGAAACAAGGATTATACTGTAACATGGATTATGCACACCCAGAAATTCTTGTAGATACAGACTGGGTGGAAGATAACTGTCTAAAAGAAGGTGTTCGATTAATAGAGGTTAACTATCGCCCAGAGAAGGCATACTTGAAGGGCCATATACGAGGCGCGACACTGATTCGATGGGGGGACCTGATCAAAGAAGACAGCTATGTGGACAACGCATTTGGGCAGACATGGCTACCTGGAATGGACTCGTACGATGATAGCCTTCCTCAGGACATACTGGACAAGAAAGAGTTTGAACAGATGATGTCAAACCACGGTATAGATAGAGATACAAAAGTTGTGCTGTACGGAGATCATGGCAACTGGTTTGCTGCCTATGCATTCTGGCTCTTTAAGATATACAATCATCAAGACCTTTGTCTTATGGACGGGGGTAGAATAAAGTGGGAACTAGAAGGGCGCGAGTATGTTACCGAGGAGGTACAGGTGCAGCCTACCAAATACAAAGTAAAGTCCAACAATGAGGGTGACTTTCGTGCATCATTAGATGATGTCTACGACTCTCTTGAAAGTAAAGATGTGACATTGGTCGATATAAGATCTCCTGAAGAATATTCGGGCAAGACCACATCCAACAAAGATTTGGGATTAGACGAGATGGATAAGAGAGGTCATATACCCGGAGCCGTCAATGTCCCAGCAAGTCAGACAGTTAACAAGGATGGTACATTCAAGAGTTATGATGAGCTATTGGAGCTGTATAAATCCCATGGAGTGATATCCGATGATGATGTAGTAACGTATTGCCGACTTGGAGAGAGGGCTGCTCACTCATGGGTCGTTCTTAGGTACCTGTTGGGTTACCCTAACGTGTCCAGCTACGATGGTTCTTGGGGCGAGTGGGGGACTGCCCATGGTGTACCTATAGTGACATCTGATACGCCAAAATATACAGATTCAAAGAGAGAAGATGATGCACCAAAGAAATCCAAAGGTTGGGGCGGTCGTTTTTGGAACAAGTAAGAAAACACATGCCCAATTATAATGAGCAGGATGTCTAGCAACGTGAGGAATGGCTTTACTGATTGTACAAACAGTACACCACCTAGCAGACACGTATTTCAAACTGGCCTATATCATAAAAGAGATTGACCCTGATACGTCAAGTTATATGAGATGCGCAGTCTATACCGACTGACACACATCAATCAACATTGCGTATCTGCCTAAAGCGGCCCTGTTCATGTCTGGTAAGTTGCGCCGTCTGGAGACTTTGACATTCCACCAGAACTCATTAAGCCGTCCGACTGTCGTATCACAACCATATACAATACATGCTGTGGAGCCATGTGATTATTTATAATTCATATGCTCGAACTCTATCAAAGATGAGCGCTCGTTGCAAATATGTCGTACTAATTATAATCAAATTTAGAGGATTTTGAAACATTCTTTGTATCTGCGGCAGTCTACAGCGATAACTCTTTTAGGTATGCTAAGCGTAATTTCGAGCTATTGGAGTTTGTGCTATCACCAACTATCGGATATGTGGTACTCATAGGTGTGGGACTAGCGATGGCGGCCGTTGTTACTATGATGGTCAAGGTTGAGACCAAGTGGTTGGGAACCCGTAAGACTTCTGAATGGTTCTATACGGCAGGCCGTACCATAAAGACTGGACTCATTGCTGCATCTATAGTTTCAGCTTGGACTTGGGCAGCCACACTGTTGCAGTCGTCTACTGTAACGTTTGAGTTTGGTATGGCCGGAGCCTTTTGGTATGCCGCCGGAGCCAGCATACAGGTGGTCCTCTTTTCAATAATCGCCATAGAGCTGAAACGCAAGGCCCCCATGACCCATACATTTCCCGAGATGATATATGTCCGATACGGGAAACACCCGCACAAAGTATTTCTCTTCTTTGCATTACTGACTAATACTATAGTTACTGCAATGCTGGTTTTGGGAGGCGCAGCAGTGGTGAACTCCCTGACTGGCGTGGATATTACACTGGCCGCATTTCTCTTGCCCGTGGGGATAGTTGCGTATACAGTCTTTGGAGGACTAAAAGCTACATTCTTTGCTGAATATATCAATGCCGGCTTCATATTTGTGGTTGTTCTGATATTTGTCTTGGCGATATATTTTACTGGCCCGACTATAGGGGGCATACCTGGGATGTACGACAAACTCACTGAGGCGGCATTACTTAACCCTGTGGAAGGAAACGTTGCAGGCAGCTTTCTCACTTTGGCCTCGGCTGGAGCTTTGGTCTTTGGGATAATAAACATTGTAGGGAATTTTGGAACCGTCTTTGTGGATCAATCATATTGGCAGAGGGCCATTGCCGCGCGGCCAAAATCAGCTACTGGTGGCTTCATACTGGGCGGTCTGGCGTGGTTTGCAATTCCCTTTGCGCTGGCCACTACGTTGGGTCTGGCAGCAGTAGCCAGCGGTGTGATATTGACCGAAGATCAGGTGGGTCAGGGCCTTGTGGCACCCACTACTGCATCAGTACTGATGGGTGATGTGGGCGCAATCTTGATACTAACAATAATCTTTACGGCCGTCACTGCCGCGGGTTCATCACAACTAGTAAGTGTCTCATCACTGGTGACATATGATGTATACCGGACATACATGAAGCCCTCGGCTACAGGCCGCCAACTCATACGGGTGTCGCGATATACAATACTGTTATTTGGTATGGGCATGGGATTGTTGGGGCTAGCATTACTCCATATTGGACTATCGCTCCAGTATGTGTATCTTCTGATGGGCATATTGATAGGCTCTGCGGTTGCACCAATTGCCATGTCGCTATTGTGGTCTAGAACTGGCCCACATACGGCAATATCTGGAGCCATAGTGGGATTGGTGGCCGGCGTAGCAGTCTGGCTGGCATCAGCATATGCCATACACGGCGAGATCACTGTATTGGCTACAGGAGATACAATTCCAATGCTGGCTGGAAATATATCTTCCATATCTACTAGTCTTGTAATATGCGTGGCTGGCAGCATGTTGACTCGCAACCGCTTTGACTTTCAGATGCTGCGACAAAAGATTGTTGTACTCGATGAGAAGATGCGCTCCATTATAGATAGGGATGCAGATGAGAATATGTTACGTCGTGCCTCGACAATATCTAAAAGGATAGGGTTGGCAGCAACAATGACGGTGGTGGTGGTCTGGCCGGCGCCTCTGTTTTTAAGCGGATATGTCTTTACATTGTCATCATTTACTGTGTGGGTCTGGTTGGCGGCTCTATGGGCGGTGGCCGGCGCCATAGTGGTGATCGTACTGCCACTCTTTGAGGCTAGACGAAGTATATGGCATGTCATATCTCATACGGACTCTGAAGATCATAATGATGTAATATATGATCAAGACACTGTAATGGGTACGCCTTCAATTAGTGTTCTTGTACCTATAGATGGTTCAATACAATCTTTACGTGCCATGAGTAAGATGCATAATCTACTTCAGGAGATGGCTGGCGTCAGACTATATCTATTATACGTGATAGAGTGGCCCGAGGAGAATAAAGAGACCGATGAAAATATCATGCATCAGATGCAAAAAGAGGGTTACTTGGTACTACAGAGTGTGGTGGTTCCCAGAGAAGCTGGAGACGTGCACCGTATAGTGAAGGTTGGAGACCCATCTACACGAATAGTCGAGATGGCCGAGAGCCTCCATGTAGATATGATAGCCATGGGGCGCCGGGGCCTGGGAGGCACTGATGATACTTTGGGCCATGTCACTCAAAATGTAATCCGGACCACGCGCCAACCGGTCATACTACTGGACTAACTGCATGATGGCGCACTACACGCACAACACTATACATCATATGTAGGATCGCCTCAGTTTTGTTAGCGAGCATTCGTACTATTATGCCATCTTTACTATGCGTTATACTGGCACCACATGACACGTCCTTATGATGCAACATTGTGTCATTTATGTCACTGTATACTTTTGGTATTATACTGGCAGGTGCTAGTATGTATATGGTGGATACAATGTCGTATGTACCCATTATGCCATATTTAGAGATGCTATTTTGTGTGGGCTCGATCTGAGATGCATCGTACAGCCGCCATGTATCTGTATCACTTTTGGCAGATACTGTACTTTTAAACGATGAATATTCGAACATCTCCCCAAAAGCCCGCCGCCCTGAAGACAGTATGTCTGTGTATATTATGGTGGCCGACGGATGACAGACAATATCGACACTCTGTACATATCTGGAGTTCCTATACGGTATTGTGATGTCTGGCAGAAACTCCAGGTACGAGTCCTGCTCCAAGGTGATGGATATACTCTGGGTAGCCACCATACCCTGAGTATCATATATGCGCGTGGCTCCCTGAGTGGTCAGGCGGGCACGTGCCTTACCCTTTAATGTTATCTGTATGGTGTGATTATCTTTACCAAGAATTCCACCTGAACTACTCATCATGTATAGATGCGCCATATCGTATATTGTGTCATCACAGTGAATGGCTCTCTGTATGTGGTATGGTGGTTGCACAAACTGTTCTGTAATGGTGGTCTTTCTACCTCCACTTAGCACCAATCGCAGAACCCCCTGCCTCCCTACATGATACGTCATTGTGTATGCGCCTTTGGTGCCTGATCAAACAGTATATCTGATATGATGTGGTCTACTATGCTATCTACACCTGTATTATGTCTACAGTCGGACATCAAAAACGGCCTTTGGTCTCTCATGCGCAACGAGTCTTTACTCATGGTCTCTAGATTTGCATCAACGTGTGGGGCCAAATCTATCTTGTTTATCACTAAAAGATCACAACTCTGTATGCCTAACCCACCCTTACGGGGATACTTGTCTCCCCCGGCTACATCTATTACATATATGAAGTAGTCCGCCAATACGGGACTAAAGGTAGTGGTGATGTTGTCTCCACCACTCTCTATAATTATAATGTCCAGCTCAGGATGACTCTGCTCCATCTCCTCTATTACTGCCAGATTCATGGAAGGGTCTTCGCGAACAGCCGTGTGTGGGCAGCCGCCGGTCGCCAGTCCGACTACTAAATCTTTGGGTATAATGTTCAGATTTGTAGACAGTGTATGTCGAATTCTATCTGCATCCTCTTTTGATATGACATCATTTGATATTATGCCCGTCACATAGCCTCGGTCATACAATATGGGAACCATCCGCTCTATCAACAGACTCTTGCCAGAGCCCACCGGACCTCCAATACCGACCCGGGGAATCCTACTGATCACCATTTTATACCATCGAATTATGTAATAAACATCTTGGCATCCATACGCTCATGAGCCATCTGCATTATCTCTGCCTGCGGACAGAACTGCCAGATATCTTTTGATGTATATCCGTACTCTGCGGCCTGTAGTATATTTGGCTGAAGTGAATACATTATACTTTGAGCCTCTAGATGATGTATCATGCCCAACCTCAGGGCCGCCCCCATACTTGAAGTCACAAAACTGTACGATACGGCCAGCGGCGCCATCATATGCTCCAGATTCATGGCGCAGCAACATACGCCAATTGCTACAGGATGTGAACCTGAACCTGCATCAGATACATACTGTAGATACCACTTTAATGTGTCATTTTGTATAAAGTTGGCCACACATCGCGCCGTCTGTATACCTGACCTCCTATATGCTCTGCGCGACTCTTGTACCGTCTTGATAGCCGTGATCTTTTGATCTAACAACTCCAGTTCTTTGATGTTGTGTGTGGCGGTATACTTGTACGCTAAAGCGGCAGTCGTACAGTCGGTTGGTCCCACCTGATTCTGTAAGTATGCAGCACAGAACTCTTCTAGGTCTACACCTGACGTTATATCTTTAGCCAAATACATGGACTCTATTCCATTGGACGTACTAAACAGGCCAGCTGGAAACATGCTGTCGCACAACTGCATCATGTTTAGCATGTTACGCATGGCCACTCACATTGGCGTTGTTGTGTGGTACAAATACCCGCATCTCAACTGCGATGTCATCGATGTCTAGCCTGTTTAATATGCGTCGGAATGTCGCCTCTTCAGATACATCCTGTATGGGGAGTAGTATCTGATTATTTTGTATGTCTATGGGGCGATGTAGATTTCCCAAGATGTGGCCCAACAGTACGAGTGTGGATGGTGCAACATTACGGGGCATCTGTATGACACATACCAACTCTGGCATCTGTTGTATGGTGACGATGTGACCATCGCCTTGCAGTATTATACCATTGTATAAAGTCATGCCGACAGGCAAATCGATACCCATATCGTAACCCTTCTTCGACTGATGTCTGATGCGACTCTTTTGCATCTGTACCCTGTCTAATGATATGACATCCAAGTTCTTTGTGTTTGTTGTATCATCTAAGATTGTATCTAGCCTTATCACATCATACAGACACCATTAATGATTATTAAGTACGCAGTATCTTGTAGAGTAATGATGCTGACCCCTCGCGAGACAGACAAACTACAGATATTTGTAGTAGCAGAGCTGGCCCGGAGGCGACAAGGAAGGGGTTTGAAACTGAATAGACCTGAGGCGATAGCCTTGATTGCAGATCATGTACTTGAGGGTGCCCGAGATGGGCGTTCAGTAGCCGAATTGACCAGCTCAGGTCGTAATGTATTATCAAGTGATGATGTACTGCCTGGTGTTGCAGACCTGATAGATTCAGTACAGGTTGAGGCTACATTTGATGACGGGACAAAGCTGGTAACGGTGCACAATCCGATACGGTGATGCATGATGATACCTGGAGAGTACTACATATCAGAAGGAACAATACAAGCCAACGAGGGTATGCCGACCAGAACTATACAGGTAGAGAATACTGGAGATAGGCCCATACAAGTAGGGAGTCACGTACACTTCTTTGAGGCCAATAAGATGCTCAAATTTAACCGTCAAGAGTCATACGGATTTCGTCTGGATATACCTTCAGGAACATCCATACGGTTTGAACCCGGCGATGCCAAGACAGTACCATTGGTGCAATACGGAGGTAATAAGGTGGTGTATGGTTTTGGAGGATTAGTGAATGGTTCTTTAGAGGAGAGATATGAGGATGCCAAAAGACTGGCTGTTCAGCGGGGGTATAAGGGGACATGACAAGCAGCATACCTCGTCGACGATACGCATCTTTGTATGGACCTACTGTCGGTGATCGTATACGGCTGGCAGATACAAATCTAATTATGAAGATTGAAAAAGATCTTGTACGGTATGGAGATGAGGCCGTCTTTGGTGGAGGCAAAAGTATACGAGATGGCATGGGACAGTCCAGTGGAGTATCTGATACAGATGCTTTGGATTTGGTGATTACAAATACTATAGTGCTAGACCCGATACTTGGTATAGTCAAAGCCGACATTGGTGTAAAGAATGGCCGTATTGTAGGAGTGGGGAATGCTGGAAACCCTGACACCATGAATGATATAGATATGACCATAGGATCAACTACCGAAGTAATAGCTGGTGAGCACACCATATGCACACCAGGCACAATAGACAGCCATGTCCATTACATATCGCCGCAACAGGTGATAGATGCCATATGCTCGGGTATTACCACAATGATTGGTGGAGGTACAGGACCTGCTGATGGAACCAACGCCACAACCTGCACCCCTGGCAGATGGAACCTACATCGCATGATGGAATCCGCCGAAGAGTTTCCCGTAAATATGGGATTTCTGTGCAAGGGGAACGATTCACAGATTGATGCCTTGTTGGAGCAAGTAGAGGCAGGTGCTTGTGGCTTGAAACTGCACGAAGACTGGGGTACCACACCGGCCACAATAGATGCCGCACTCAAAGTGGCAGATAAGACCGATACTCAGGTGGCAATACATACAGACACATTAAATGAGTGCGGCTATGTGGATGATACCATATCTGCCATTGGTGGCCGTACGATTCATACGTACCACACTGAGGGCGCCGGGGGCGGTCATGCTCCAGATATAATGAAGATGGCCGGCGAGAGTAACGTATTGCCCTCATCCACAAATCCAACACGGCCATTTACAGTAAACACACTTGCCGAGCACCTAGATATGATGATGGTCTGCCACCACCTAAACTCTTCAGTACCTGAAGATGTATCTTTTGCGGAGTCTCGCATACGGCGGGAGACCATTGCTGCAGAGGATATACTACATGACATGGGCATCATAAGTATGATGTCATCAGATAGTCAGGCCATGGGTCGTGTAGGTGAGGTCACACTGCGAAACTGGCAGACGGCAGACTGTATGAAGATCTCTCAAGGCCGCCTAGCTATGGAGGATGGTGATAACGACAACTTTAGAATCAAAAGGTACCTGGCAAAGATAACAATAAACCCGGCAATTACACATGGCATATCAAAGCATGTGGGCACACTAAAGCCGGGCAGACTTGCAGACATTGTAATGTGGAGTCCCAAATTCTTTGGCGTGAGGCCAAAGATGATAATCAAGGGCGGCATGATTGCATACTCTATAATGGGCGATGCAAACGCATCCATACCCACTACCGAACCCATAATGTATCGGCCCATGTGGGGGGCGCTGGGTACGGCGCGCAACTCGATTGCAGTAACATTCACATCCAAAATTGCACTAGAGAAGGGTCAGGTGTCTGGAAATAGGCAGTTTGTAGCTGTCGAAGACTGTCGAAACATAACAAAGCAAGACATGATGTATAATGATGCGACCCCGGACATTCAGATAAACCCTGAGACATATGAGGTGCGTGTTGATGGCAGTATAGTGTCTGATGGGGAACCTGCCAGTGTAGTGTCCATGTCCCGTCTGTATAATCTGTACTAAATACTGTATATTGTGTGAGTTCGTACTTGCGCACTTTTGTCAATATTGCCGATATCGACAGAACTACATCGTCAAAAAACAGCTATATAAAGAAAATTATCTGTAAAAGATCTAGTATAACATAACGTAATAGTATGCATGGTAAATCGCACTATGTTGTGTTTGATGGTTCTAGGTATTGCAGCTGTTATGGGGCCATCATCCGCCTATGCAGCGGGCGCCATTGGTGAAGGATTCGCAATAGGTGATGTACTTGATGAGTCCTGGGGCTGGTTTATAGTAGTGGGATTGGGTGCTGTATTTGCCATTGTAATTACAATTGAGACCAAGATAGAGGAGAGATATCTGGGTGTCTCGCAAACTTCTGAATGGTTTAACACTGCTGGTCGTGTAATAAAGACAGGTCTTACGGCCGCAGCCATAGTATCCGCCTGGACTTGGGCGGCAACCCTACTACAATCATCTACAGTAGCGTATCAGTATGGTATCAGCGGACCGTTCTGGTATGCAGCGGGCGCATCCATACAAGTACTATTATTTGGTATACTGGCAATAGAGCTGAAGCGCAAAGCGCCAAACGCTCACACATTCTTGGAGATAATTAGAGCCAGATACGGTGAAGCGGCGCACCGGGTCTTTTTGGTATTTGCATTAATGACAAACATGATAGTCACCGCAATGCTTCTTTTGGGCGGTGCAGCAGTCGTAAACGGCCTGACTGGCATGGACATATCACTGGCGGCATTTTTGATACCCATAGGAGTCATGATATACACGTTAGTAGGTGGTCTTAAGGCGACGTTTGTGGCAGACTATATGCATACTATAATTATATTTGTGGTGATCTTAACATTTGTAGGTACAGTGTACTTTGTGAGTCCAGTGACCGGGGGTGTTGAAGGCATGTTTGAAAAACTGACCGAAGCTGCTGCCATAAATCCCGTAGAAGGGAATGCTGCTGGAGCATATCTTACGATGGCCTCACTAGGCGGCCTCATATTTGGTATCATAAATATAGTTGGAAACTTTGGTACTGTCTTTGTGGACCAGGCCTATTGGCAACGTGCTATAGCGGCGCGACCCCAGTCTACAGTAAAGGGCTTTTTATTGGGTGGTGCTTGCTGGTTTGCTATTCCATTTACACTAGCCACCACGATGGGCCTTACTGCAGTAGCCTTGGGCGTTGATCTTACACCCGAGGAGGTACAACTAGGTCTGACTGTCCCCGCAGCCGCATCAGTCCTGATGGGTGAGGTTGGAGCCGTATTAGTACTGACCATGCTGTTTATGGCAGTTACCTCTGCAGGATCTGCCGAACTGATTGCGGTCTCGTCGTTGGTGACGTATGATGTGTATAGGACGTATAAGAATCCGAAGGCATCGGGGCAGAAACTGTTAAAGGTCTCTCGATATACCATAATCGGCTTTGGTATAGGCATGGGTGGCCTGGCAGTAATACTACTATCGATGGGACTTAGCTTGGGATTCGTCTATCTGGCCATGGGAGTTCTCATAGGCTCGGCGGTCATACCCATAGCATTGACGATAACATGGAAGAGGACCAACAAGTATGCGGCTACGGCAGGTGCAATAATTGGCCTGGTTGTGGCACTTATAACTTGGACCGGAGTTGCCGCGGCACAGTATGGCGAGGTAACCCTTGCTAGCCTGGGAGATAACTACTCAATGCTATTTGGTAATATCGCGGGTATATTGACCGGTGGCGCCATTGCGGGCTTTGGCAGTCTGGCTACTAGAACCAAGTTCGATTGGGCCGAGATGAAAGAACGTATAAAGCTTGTAGATATATCAGAAGCTGAGATGGAACAGCTAGAAGTGGATGAGGCCACACTCAAGAAGGCATTCAAATTCAGTCTAAAGGGTGGCGGTCTTATGACTTTGATTCTAATAATAGCGTGGCCCATGCCCCTATTCTTTGCGGACTATGTCTTTGATATGGGGTTCTACTCACTATGGGTAGGTATATCCATAGTGTGGGTGAGTGTTGCTACGTTCTTTATAGTGGGTCTGCCCATAATAGAGGCTAGACACGGTATCGCCAAGGTGGCCCGAGGCCGCAAAGCTACTCCTACAGGAGAAGAGTAATGGCTCACTGTAGTGGATGCGGCTGTACATTGGGCTGGAAGAAGTACAAGTTTCAACGCATGTGGCGCATACCAGGGTACTACTGTAAATCTTGTATGATGGAGCTGGGCAAAGAGTTTGACAAGTATGGCCGTTTGACCAGCATTGCCTCACCCTGTCACATGTGTGGTGTCGAATACTACTTTTTAAAGTCTGGCAAGGGAGAAGGCAAGCACCACAAGTACTGTGTGATATGTAATGAGGCAATTAAGAATGGAGTTATACCAAAGAAAGCAAAGAAGTCGGGACCTCGCCCCCCTCCAAAACAGTTACCACTCACAATGATGATATTTGCAGGATTGGGGGGACTGATGATGGTCATGGGACTGATATTCACAATGATGTCCACCGGCGAAGATGCAAACGTTCTAAACATTGTATTTGGTGCTGCCACCACCGCCATGGGATTTGTATTGGTCCGCCGGACACTCAAGTCCAGAAGTCTGCTGTTGGGTGCAAAGAGACCTTCCCCACCTGACATGTCGTAAAAAGACTGGAGTTACAACCATACAAGACGAAAAGTAGACTGGGTTGACAGACTATCTTGGAAAGTGTAGATAGCTTTGCGGGAGGAACCTTAAGTTCAATCTAAGTATAACTGAAACAAAACCTTACATGATCCAGCGTAAAACTGGGGTGGCACATTGCCAAAGGATACATGCCCAAATGGGTCTTCTCTAAACTAATAGAACTCTAAGCCTTGGTATAGTCGTGGTAGAGCACCTCGTTGAGCACCTTGTCGATTATCTGCTGCTGCCCACCATCATTACCAAAGGTGACCAGAAGGATATTTCCACTCTTAAGGGGTACTGTAATCCTGCGTACCTTTTCATAGACCGCAAGTGTATAGATGCCCGCACCTATCTTGTCATAATGGTCCATGCGGGATTTCCAAGCGGTTACCGAATGCTTTAACGTCTTTTTAGTATCTGCGAGTCCAAGGTGTATTGCTAGTCCTGGCCTTGCTTTGTGGGCGATAAGGTCGCCCTCCATGTCTGCGACTGCAACGAATCTAATATTGCTGTCCAAACCTAGTACACGATCAAGCCTGTCATCATAACTGTTCATGGTGATGTGTTATTTTGAGTCCTCAAAAAGGTTTCTATCATACATGCTGTGGTATATGATCAGTTACACTTCCATCTGTTGATAATGGCAAGTCCATCTTGAAGGATGCCGCGTCCAGACTTAAAATATCTACACACAGTATATAGACAACACCGCCTAATGGAATAATTTTTAGAGCAGTAGATTTGTAATTATTGTATGAATACAGGCAAGGCCCGTAGCGTACTAAATGTAAAAGAGGGATCAACTCCAACGCAGATAAAAGCAGCATATCGAAAACTTGTCTTGGAATATCATCCCGACAAAAAAGGCGGGGACGAAAAACAGTTTCAACTCATCACTGAAGCATACCATACATTAACAGACAGTGAACATGTAGATGAAGAACCAAAGACACAAAACGTGAATAGGGCTCAATGGGGTGCTGGACCCACAGATCATATACCAGAAGAGGATTGGAGTAAATACACCAAAGAGTTTGAGGAAGATGAGGCATGGTGGAAGGCATATGAGACCCGTTTCTGGGAGGAGTATGAGGGCAGAAACAATGGCGGTGGTAAGTCCGACAATGCCCGGGAACCTGATGCGCAACCCCGCCTGCGAGTTAATGTGGATCAGAGTTTGTGTATAGGGTGTTGTAGTTGCGAGACGATAGCACCCAATGTATTTGAGATAAATCGTAACGCTAGATCCAACCCAAAGTCTACTGTAAAGAATGAAGCCGGTGCAGGAGTGAATCGTATCATGAATGCTGCCGAGACATGCCCCACTAAAGCCATATTGGTAGACAATATGGATACTGGCGAGAGATTGTATCCGTTTTAGTCTCGCAGTCTCTCAAATATTCTGGCGGTATCTTTCTCAGATGATGTAGTCTTCTTAAACATACCATGAATTGGCCCGGCACCATCATTCCCATATCTGGGCACTAAATGTACGTGGACATGGGGTATCTCTTGACCTGCATATGGTCCGTTATGTATGGCCAACAACGTGGACCCTGATAGGGCATCAGTTCTGGATATCAACTTTGCTGCTAGCTCAAACACATCCGATACTTCTGCAGTGACCATATCTTGTAATCTTTTACGGTGCTTTTTTGGTATGATTATAAGATGGCCCCGAGTTAACGGGAAGGCATCCATGAAAGCTAGGGCGTTATCATTCTCGGATATCTTCTTTGATGGTACCTCTCCAGATACAATACGACAAAATATACAACTCATGGCTCAACTATTACTGCCCATGCCAGGCCCTCGCCGTATTTTATGGTCACAGTGTCACCCGCATCATATGTGCAGTTCTCGATATGTTTTGGTATCTCATCAGAGGTGTCCGCAACACATACGCCATTATTGTTTGATAGTATTGTAACATTCTCATATACGTCCTCACGAATGAGATTCCAGAAAGGAAATACTACCGTGGATATTATAATTCCGGCCAGAGCTAGAATCCCTACAAAGATGAGTGTATACTTTCGGCCAAATGTCATCTCGCCCATTACCAGACACTACCGCCTACATCACCAGGGTCCATCTTCTTTTCTGGCACATTACCGTGAGCTTTTTTAAGATGACGTTGTAGTCTTTCTGTAGTATGCAACTCTACACCACATTCAGGGCATTTAGTACCCTTATTCTTCTTCTTACCAAAGAGTCCCATGGGTATTATCAATATGCCTATGTATTATAAAGGGTTCTTATTGCATCCATGTAGTTGAAGAGTATCAAAAACGTTACAGTGCTAGGATCCGGAGTCATGGGTCATGGAATAGCCCAGATATCTGCAACAGCAGGCTACAATGTCAAACTGCGAGACATAAAAGAAGAGTTTCTAGACAATGCCATGGCGAAGATACGCTGGAGTCTGAGTAAAATGGTAAAAAAGAACAAGATAACTGTGCAAGAAGAGTCCTCCATACTATCACGTATTGTACCGGTTGTGGAGATAAACCAAGCACTTGATAACTCTGATTTGATTATAGAGGTCGTCCCTGAAAATATGGACCTAAAACGTAAGGTGTATGCCGAGTTGGATGATATCGCTGCTCCAGACACAATATTTGCCTCTAATACCAGCACATTACCGATAACAGAGATTGCCAAGACTACAAACCGCAAAGACATGGTTATAGGAGTACACTTCTTTAACCCGCCCCAACTGATGAAACTAGTGGAAGTCATACCTGGCACTGGTACATCATCTAGTATAACAGAGACAATGGAGAATTTTGTTAAAACTTTAGGGAAGACTCCTGTTATATGTCGTAAAGACGTACCGGGCTTTATCATAAATCGGTTGTTCATACCAATGGTTCATGAGGCTTTATACACGATGGATAGGCAGAATATCTCCAAAGAGGCGATAGACTCATCTGTAAGGTTCGATATGGGCTTTCCCATGGGAATATTTGAGCTGGCGGACTTTACAGGGCTAGACGTAATCCATAAGGCCAGCAATGAGATGTTTGCCCGAGATAAAAAAGTCCTACGACAACACCCTACAATACAACAACTATTCGAGGAGAATCGATTGGGCCAGAAGAGTGGGGAGGGGTTCTACAAGTATTCAGATACAAAGTATGAGAGGGTCGAGCTATCTGCAGAATTGGCCAAAGAGTGTAATCCCATAGATATGATATCTAACATAACAAATAATGCTGCATGGTTAATTACAAACAAAGTTAGCAATATTGCCGAGATAGACAAAGCTGCCGCTCTGGGACTGGGTCTTAAAAGGCCACTTTTTGATACTGCCGCAGAGGTGGGCATACAGAGAATAATAGATTCGTTGGATGATCTGGCAAAGCAACACGGCCCGTTCTATGAACCAGATCCATTCTTACGATCCCTTGTCGAGAATACCAAATAAAGTATCAATGGATTCTGATGGCGAGTCGGCACCAACAATTAAAACATGTTTACGGTGATCTAAATATTCATCAGCATACTTTTCTGCCATGCCCCCACTACTTCGGATTGCCACCATGGGCTTGTTGTGCATGTAGGCAGCACACATCTCAGATAATGTTCCCACGCCCCCTCCAACTATGATTATGCCATCTGCTGCATATGCGTTTACAAAGTCACGCATCAACCCAAGACCTGTAGGTATTACGATATCACAAAACTCATTGGCAGCATCAGCATCTTTTGGCGGTATTATCCCCACTACGGTACCACCTGCGTCCTTTGCTCCCGATGATGCTGCCCTCATGACTCCGCCCATACCACCAGTTAAAAGTATAGCCCCCCTCTCTGCTACAAGATGCCCCACATCATAAGCTATCTTTCTGTGTAGTGGCAGGCAGCCGTTATCATTATGACCAATTACCAATATCTGAGTCTTTTTCACATATTTGTGGTGCAATTTAGCACTAATAGGGATTCCTATGGCTGGTCTCTCCCGTAAAGACAGGCTATACCATAAAATCAGTTCATACTTAACATGTAGTGTGCTGATGGTGACCGGCGTGGGCAACTCGCTGCGCAGCATTGTGGTCTTGGTATAGACCTTGACTGTTTTGTCACATTTTCATTAACTGCTAAAGAGCGTATCTTGTGACCCTATAGCAATAATGCCAGATTTCGTGCTATTATTTATGATCTAATTGAATTTTGCCCAAAAACCACATTCGCATGTAGAACCATCCAATCCATTAATATCGCATAATTTTGAGGAATTTGGTCCATAATCCAGCTTTGGACGAGGAACCAGATTCTGGGCATTGTTGCAAATCCAACTGATGACATTATGCTTCATGGCATAGCTTCAGAACAACGATTTTTCATTTCGTCTTAAGCATGTGCATGGTTGTTTTGAGTATGCCAATAACTTGTATTTGTGCTAAATAGCGTCTCAAAAACGAAAATAACACTTTGTTATATCTTATCAGTCGAATTTGCAGCAATGCCCAGATTCTGTAACAGATATTAACTAGCAATCTTACATGTATGGTATGGTCCATCGTTCCATGCCAGTCTGTTTTAGTATTGAGCAGTACAAAACAATAGAGGCATACGCTAAGAAGCATGGCATGCTTAATGCAAGCCAAGCTCTAGAAGAGTTACTAGAAAGGCGGTAGGCGCCTCTCTGCTTATTTTATTATATGTTTAATGGTTCCTCCCGCAAAATCGGGTGACGGTTGATGTGTGTTGGATAGTGTTAAATACGTTATTGAACCGTACTATATGATGGCTCTAGTCAAAAATAGCAGGGCAGTAACACGTCCATACACAAAAAATTTGGGTATGCGGCATGTGTTTGAACATGTCAGGAAGGTGGCAGAGGTGGCGTACATTATAGCGAATAATACGGGAAAGGATACCTATGGTGTTAACGCATTAATATATCATATAATGCGCGGCCCTGACCCCAAAGTATATTCGTCCATAACGCAGACCGCCATACGGGACGGGGTTGCCGCCCATAAAACGTACAATACAAAGACTGCACAGGGCATGAAGGTATCTGAACCTGTATTCTGTAATCCGGTTGTAAAGTTAAAAAACCAAAATTGGAGGCTGAATCCGATAGCGGGCGGATATATGGCTATTGCAAATGTTGGCTCATCAAAACACCCACATATGATAGCAATTCCCGTCTCTTCAGATGTGGTACGTAAAATAGGGCAAAATGAGTTGGGCGAGTTGTGGATCACGCCAACCACATATACCATTACATATTACAACAAAGTGCCCAAGGTTGAAAAGTCCCACCCACACGGCAAGTCAGAGATTATCGAACTACTTACGGATGTGGGCTGTGTGGGCGGTACACCAAGGGATGTAATTGGCATAGACATCAATGAAAAGAACATCACCGTAGGCGATAAAAACACGATGGTACGATTTGATCTATCATACACGATACAGGCCATTGAGGAGGCAAAGACTGAGGATACAAACAATACGTATACCCGTACACATGATAATATCGCATATGCGGCACGTACCGGAAGGTGTGTTGTACACAAGAAAGAGGAGGAGCGCAGAGAAAAGCAACAAGTCACACATGGTGGTCACAAGTTACACAGCAAACTCAAACGCAGATACAATAAACTCAAGAGGGAGGGCAAACACAAGAGGGCCGCCGAGATAAAGAAGCAGATGAGCAGATGCATATTGAGCATACCACATAACCACACAAAATCAAGGAAGAATGCTAAAAAGCGCAGGATGGCCAAAGCCATGCGCCACCACGAACACGTGCTGAATGTAATAGCATTATGTATAGCACAGTGGGCCGCACAATCCGGGTGCTTGGTGATGTTGGAGGATTTAACCAATATATCGTACAGTTGGCAGAAGAATGGGAAGTTTGGCCATAATATGCGTCGCAGATTATATTCTGCCATGATGCGGAAAGCATCGAATTTAATTTATGAAAAGTCCCAATTTTTGGGAGTGGAGGCATTACATATGCGTCCACACAACACATCCAAGCTATGTGCTGTATGTAGAACCCCACTAACTGGAACTTATCATAAAAAAGACTACACCCACTGCCGTACAGTTGGCGTAGATCGTGACGTCAACGCAGTGGAGAACATACGGCGAACAAGCGCCGTATCCCGGTATGGTCGTAAGGTTTCGGCCAGTCTGGGCGAAGTCCGTCGTGGTGTGGATGTAATCCTCGATCCCACACCGCTCATACAGGGTTGCTGGAGCAACTGGACTGACAGACTATCCCGCGTGGTGGTGTAACGTCACCCAACTTTGCGGGAGGAACCTGCGACATAGCGACTCCTTACCAAAGTATGATTCTATGGCAAAGGGCTTAAAGATATGTTTACTTCATAATTGTATAATGGGATTGCTTAGTAGAAAGCCCTCGTATTGTAAGATGTGTGGTGCCAAACTAAAACACAAGAACAAACCAAAACGTGAGTGGGGTGTGAAGGGACCTTTATGCGGAGACTGTTACGTAACAAAGACCACAGAGTTCTATGAGGCAAAGATAATTCAACCATGTGTAGTTTGCGGTGTACGTCGTCGTGTCGCGGACATGTGGGAGCCGCGCTGGCAATGGGACATGGATGGACTACTATGTAAGGACTGCTTTGAAAAGAAAGAGACCGGCCATAAAAATGAGAAATCAACGTGTTCACATTGTGGTACCAAGCTGGGGTTTATACGATACAACCCAAAGCCGAAATGGAATATGAACGGGCAGCTATGCAGAGAGTGCTGGGACAATACAAAGGCAGAACTTGGATGATTTCAGAGTAATAGTCTGATATGTGCAGCAAGTCTACTCCTAAAAAATCAGGTAGCATACGACCTGTCAAGACAAATTCGTACGGGAAGCAGTATTTTTGTGATGATGTGACACGGGAATTGTAACAGACTGCATGCAAGCTGGCATAGCTATGACCTATGCTCTATCTGATGCGCAGGTAGGTGAACTTTAAACGGCGCGAATAGTTTTGACTATTCCTGGTCGACGCTTGACAAAGACGCGAAATCCGCATATACACTTTATCTCTGGTAATCGCGAGAGCTCGTCATTGGATGTGACGGTGGCGCATTTTAGGCACGAATAGAGCACCTCAAATTTTTCATTTTCATTCTCTGACATTATATCACTCATGTCAGCAACAGCTCGATATAAACGTCATCGGGTATGCGCAGACGCATTAACTGGCGAATCACCTTGTCATCGGCACTAATGTCAATCACCCGGCGATGCAGACGCATCTCCCATTTTTCATAAGTTTCAGTCCCGTTCCCACAGGGCGATTTACGCGTAGCGACATGAAGTCTTTTTATGGGCAGAGGCGTGGGTCCTTTCATACGAACACCGGTATTTTTACCGATTCCCATAATTTCACCACATACACCGTCGAGTTTTGGTAGACTGATACTGGTCAGTTTAACTCGGGCGGTCTGGGCCATCCAGATCTACCTACGGGTTATACTCTTCGGAGATTTCCTTTACTACTCCGGCAGCGATAGTAGCGCCCATATCGCGCAGTGCAAATCTGCCCAATTCAGGAAATTCTTGGAATGTTTCAATTGGGGTTGGTCTCACTGGGCGAATCTTTACCATTGCCGAATCTCCAACCTTTAGGAATTTTGGATTCTCCTCTTCAACAGCGCCAGTTGCAGGATTCATCTTTTGCAAGAATTCAGTAATAGTGGCGGCTACCTGTGCCGTATGACAGTGCATCACCGGGGTGTATCCTGGTGCTAGTGCTGTAGGGTGGTGTATGACTATAATTTGTGCCTTAAACTCCTTGGCAACCTGTGGCGGTTTGTCTGGAGTACCCAGAACATCGCCCCTTTTGATATCTTTCTTGTCTATTCCCCGAAGGTTAAAGCCTATGTTATCGCCGGCCTGAGCTGACGGCATTGCAGTGTGGTGAGTCTCTATTGACTTTATCTCGCCTACAGAGCCTGATGGCATCACTATGATCTTGTCACCTGGTGCCATCTTGCCTGTCTCGACTCGACCGACAGGAACGGTTCCGACTCCTGTGATTGTATATACGTCTTGTATTGGTACTCGTAATGGCTTGCCTATGGGCTTTTCATCGGCTTTAAAGTCGTCAAATGCCTCGAGCAACGTCTTTCCTTTATACCACGACATGTTATCAGATCTCTTAACTAGGTTATCACCCTTCCAACCTGAGACTGGAATAAATGGCACAGCATCTACCTTGTATCCGACGGATCTTATCAGTGCAGTACCTTTTTTGACTGCCGCATTGTAGCCTTCCTCCTTGTAGTCTACAGCATCCATCTTGTTTATGGCAACAACAAGTTGTTTTACGCCCAATGTCCGTAGCAGAAAGGCGTGTTCACGAGCCTGTCCACCAGGAGCTACTGCGGTATCAGTCTCTCCCTCCTTTGCAGACAAGACAAGCACTGCACAATCTGCTTCCGAAGCACCAGTAATCATATTTTTAATAAAGTCCCTATGGCCGGGAGCATCAATCAAAGTGAAGAAGAACTTTTTTGTCTCGAATTTTTGAAATGCCAAGTCAATTGTAATGCCCCTCTCACGTTCGTCCTTAATGTTATCCATAACCCAAGCATACTTGAAAGTATCACCCTTGCCGGTCTTTTCTGATTCGGCTGCGTGTGATGCAATTGTTCGTTCATCAACCACGCCCAAATCCATCAGAAAATGGCCCATTGTAGTGGATTTACCATTGTCTATGTGACCTGTTATTATCAGGTTTAGATGGTCTTTTTCTGCCATACAAATCTAGAATTCTGTCTGTATATATACCAATCCATCTTGATTTTTTTGTAATTAATGGCTCCTCTCTTAAAGATGTGTGATGAATGAGAGACAGTATTCTGTATAGTCTTGCATTACTAACAATCATACGTGTATAAATAGCGAATATGACCTTGATTATTACATATTCTTGCAGAAATAAACTAAAATAATAACGGCGTAGTACAGATACATTTAACAATAAATCATAGTAAATTGTTTTGTTTAGTATGGATGTAACAATCTCCGCCATAAAAGCAGATGTGGGTGGTATTGGGGGGCACACAAGACCCAGTGACGGACTACTTGATGCTGTACGGCGAGTAGTAAGAGGTTCTGAAGATCTCTTGCTGGATCACTACATTGGATACTGTGGTGATGATGTTCACATAATAATGAGCCATACTCATGGTGTGGATAACACAAAGATACATGCATTGGCATGGGAGGCATTTATGGCAGGTACACAGGTAGCAAAAGATGAAGGGCTGTATGGAGCAGGACAAGATCTACTGAGTGACTCGTTTTCAGGTAATGTAAAAGGAATGGGACCAGGTGTGGCAGAGATGCAGTTTGAAGAGAGACCAAATGAGGCATTTGTTGTCTTTGCTGCTGATAAGACAGAGCCTGGCGCTTTCAACTATCCCATGTATCGACTCTTTGTTGATTCACTGAGTAATACAGGGCTGATAGTCAACAAATCACTGGCACAAGGGGTTAGATTTAGAATTATGGATGTAGAAGAGGGCACCGTGGCAGATTTGGAGTTGTGGCAGGATAAACCAACACTAGAGGCAGCCTTGATGTATCCGGGTCGTTACGTTATAGATTCTATTGAGACTAAGGATGGTGAACCCATAATGGCGGCATCAACTGACCGATTACACAATATAGCAGGAACATATGTGGGCAAAGATGATCCCATCTGTGTTGTAAGGACACAGAAAAAATTCCCTGCTACCGAAGAGGCTGGTAGCGTATTTAGCAATCCACATCTGGTGGCAGGCAACACCCGCGGAAGTCATAATATGCCCCTAATGCCGGTGACTCTCAACTCTGCGGCCACCATTAACTTTTGCATACCCATAGTTGAATCGGCTGTGTTTAGTATGAAGATGGGTAAATTTACAGGACCATTTGATGGGTTCTCGACGGCAGACTGGGATGCAGTGCGCAATATTGCTGTACAGAGGGCTCAGTCTATACGGAGTCAGGGCTTTATTCATCCGGCTACACTGGTACCCTCAGAGTTGGAGTATGCTGAAGGGTACCGAGCTAGAATATCTGATTTGGAGCAAAAGATGAAATCATTAGAAAAAGTAAAAAGCATACAACGCAAAGAAGCATATGAGGATCCGGACTAGATGCACCCCATACAGCGTACCATGAAGACGATGTACAGTAATATCTCTCCCTTGCTTAACTGGAAGGGATATATGCTGATGGTTGTAGCATCAATAACATTTGTAAATATTGTACTTGTGATATTTGGAAATACAATACCCAATGTGTTTTTGGTGATATTTGGAAATACAATACCTGGCGTATTTCAGACTGTATTCAAAGTAGCTGCTGGCGGTGTGATATTGGGAGCGGTAGTTGTATTTGCCATGGCATGGTTGCTGAGGGCCAAACCACAAAACCGACCTCGGGCGTATCGTGTAATGATATTTGATGTCTTTGGAAGAGAGTCTGTAGTTGAGGGTTTGCGGCTTGACTTTCGAAACCATGATGTTGCATGGAGCCACATGAAGGATTACAAGAAGAGATACCCGTTGCACAACTTTGCCTTGGTGGGGGACGTAAAAGGAAACAAGCCTACCATATATCGATATATCTGATAAGAAGACGGCAAGAGATAGCAACCTAGAAAAAGTTGGACATTTTGCGATCTAGACTGGATATGTGGTATTTATAGTCGTGTGAAGATGTTGACTGCCCTTTACAGAATGAAGAGATGTTTACCAAGCTACAAGATTTACAACTTTGAGTCCCTATCTCCTTTGACAACCGCCCTTTGCTTATACTCGGCACATTTAGCTTCAAACATGTATTGCGAACTTTTAAGGTTTGATTTTGAAACCAAAACATCCGAATATATGATTCAACAACTAATTTAGATTCTCCCAGTTATGGTATTTTTGTTGGTGTTGTACCATGTGGTGATGTATTCTCCTACGCCACAGGGTCGATTGTTTATTGCCAAATGAGAGAATGTCTTACCTGGGTTGATCGAACCGTGAGTATGCAATGTATTATGGGGTATATGTACAACATCACCAATATCCAGTGGTATCTCATCGGTCTTTGTAATTTTAAATGATCCATCAACACCCTCCTCGGTATCTGCTTGGTATATCTCAAGACTGCCCCTGCCCTCTGTTACTATGAGTGTCTGCGATCCATCATGCTTGTGAACCTTTGTTCTTGAACCTCCTTCAAAGTGGACATGATACATATCTGCTGCTGTACTGTTTAATGAAACATCCTTCATCCATACATGACCCGTAAACCAAGCAGGATTTACCTCCCGCCGTCCATCTGAGCCATGAATGTTGGCCTTTTCCATTTTAAATTCTTCCTAAAAGCTTACTCTTTGCCACTTTATACTCCTCGTCGGTTAGTAGGCCTTCTTTCCACATACTTCCCAACTTCTCTAGAGCATCCACATCTGACTCTCTTAAGGCTATTTTTTTGGCCTCCTTTAAGCCACCTTTGACATTCTTGTCTCCGGCTTTATAGGCCTTGTCAGCCGTATCTATGACTCCTTTTATACTGCCTTTTACTGCCTTGTCTCCGGTTTTATAGGCCTCGTCAGCCTTATCAATGGTCTTCTTCAAATAATCTTTAATCATAGATGTAGTTAGCAGATATCTACTATATATTTAAGGTGTTTTGGGAAGTTACATGGCATGGATGATGGTGGAGAGTTAGACACATGATGACTCTTCGAAACTGCTAGGAGAGTATGTTACCTAACTGTGCATCTCCCAGCTTTGGCTATCTTGTCCGTGAGCGAGATCACATACAACCGTTCCTTGTCATAATCGACATGGTCGTTTATTGGTGATTCAGACTTTGTCACATTCGCAGTTATAGACGAGCTGGGGGATTGATACCAAAGTATCTAGATGTGTGTTTTATCAAACCCCTGCATACACAACTTGAAATTTGACTAGTCTTTAACCTTTCACAGATGCCAATGTATAGTGTAACTGTGCAGCAAATTCAACTTATGCCCCAATCCTGTACTAGCCGACAGCGTTTCATAATTTACATGCCTTTTGACTACGGGCCGGCATGCGAATACGAAACGCTGTCAACTAACCAAAAACCATATAGCAACTGTGCATCATGTTGTCTATATGGGTGGGCATGATACATGTTAGGCAAGACACTGGGCATAGTGATAAATCGACTTACCGTAGGATTTGTCTTTGCCTTCATATATCAAGCACTCACCGGAGCAGCCACCTCTCTACTCTCCATACCTCTTACGGGTACAATTCAAGACCTCCTATGGGGTCTGGAGAGGACTAACCAGACAGACAGTTCGTGGGCCATTGTATGGTGGGTGATATCTACCATACTGTTTACCACGATAGCCACACAATTGGTACGATTCCGTAGGTTCATATCCCCATACAAGGGCGAGAAGAGAATCTATGAGCCACTCACCATAACTCTTCCTACTATAGTGATACTGGGAGCTGTAATGTCGTTCATATTCTTTGTCGTAGACTTGATTATAGGCACGACGACCAATGTAACTGATATCAGTACAATATACATGGCGGCCACTACTGGAGACTATGGACCGCTGGGCATAAGCATACTCTTCTCTCTGGTGGCAGGATTTGTTGTTGTGGGTGTGATAAGTCGGGCCAGCAGAAAGGTCAAGGAACTGACTCGGGGTATGGGGGCAATAGACATGGAGCGCCTAAAGAAGAAGTTCGGCAAAGAGAAGGTAAAGACCACCGCGGATACTTTGGGTATGGCGCCCGGGGAACTGGTCCATATAGGAAAAAAGAAGGTCGATCAGATATGGTTCTCGACCATGCAGTATGAGCGAGAACAGCTAAACGAGATAGAGCGAACCTACGATATAGATGAGTGTCTTGCCGCAGAGCCGATGAGGGTAAATTGGCTGAACATGACCGGTCTGCATGATGCCGAACCGGTTCAGGAGTTTGGAAGGAGGTTTGGTCTGCACGAGTTGCATCAGGCAGACATAATGAACACTGAGTTGCGTCCTTCTATTGATATCAGCGAGGACCACATATTCATGGTCCTAAAGATGCCGCGTTACGACGCAAATGATAACCTTGTCGTTGAACACCTGAGCATCATACTGGGAGATGAATACGTTATATCCTTTCAGGAGGATGATGGAGATGTCTTTGATCGTGTTCGCGAGAACATAAGAAAGTCTAGAGGAGAGTTCCGCAATATGCGTAGCGATTATCTGGCATATGCCCTAATTGATGCTATAGTGGACAACTTTTTTGTGATACTAGAGAGAATCGGCAACCAGACCGAAGATTTGGAGAAAGAACTGATGGACAATCCGGATCCCCACACCCTACAAACAATATACACTCTCAAGCGTCAGATGGTGACACTGCGCCGGGTGATATGGCCCATGCGGGAAATCATAGATGGACTGGAACGAAACGACTCCCCCCTAATACACGATGGTACAAAACGCTATCTGCGAGATGCATATAACCATACAGTTCAGACCATGGATACAATAGAGTCTCTCCGAGATATGATAGGTGGAATGCTGGACACATACCTCTCTAGTGTGAGCAACAGGATGAACGAGGTTATGAAGACGCTCACCATAATCGCCAGCATATTCATCCCAATTACATTTATCGCCGGTCTATATGGCACCAACTTTGCCCACGTTCCTGAACTGGAACTGGAGGGTGGCTACTTTATTATGCTTGGCGTAATGGGAGTGATCTCCACCATAATGCTGATATGGTTCAAGAGAAAGGCATGGCTGTAGCAGAACGAATCTACAGTATAATGGAGAATGGCGACGGACGGGCAGGTGTTGCATTTCAGATTAGCATAACTGTTTTGATAATTTTGAATATCTTATTTGTCATAATAGAGACTGAACCATCCATACATACACTATATGGGGCACACATGGAGGCATTTGCAACAGTATCGTTAATTATATTTGCTGGTGAGTATATACTGCGTCTGTCACTATACCGTCACAAAATGGGATCCCGCCGATTCGCTCTGATCCGTTTTGCCGTATCACCCATGATGATCGTAGACCTGATAGTCATACTTCCACTACTCTTGCCTTTCTTTGGAGTGGATACGCGCCTCATTCGTATACTGCGTCTACTACGCCTCTTTAGTGTATTCAAGCTGGCTCGTATGTCCGATGCCATGTCAGAATTTGCCATCGTACTGAGGTCTAGAGCGTCGGACTTTGCATTGGCGTTTTGTATATTTTTCATAGTGTTGATACTTGCATCCAGCTTTATGTATTACATAGAAAGAGATGCGCAGCCAGATGTGTTCTACAGTATACCTGCATCTATGTGGTGGGGCATAGTGACATTGACCACCATTGGATATGGTGACACTGTACCTGTAACTCCCATAGGCAAGGCTATTGGGGCGGGTGTTGCGATACTGGGAATAGCCGTCTATGCCGTACCCACAGGAATAATCGCCACCTCCTTTAACGAGTACCGCCGGAACAAAAAAGGTGACAGATGCCCACACTGCGGCAAGAATATAGGCTTTAGATGAATCTTATACGTGACTTGTAGAACTGTCTGATGCGCAGTATAATATATGCAACAGTCTTGTTCTGTAAACAAATATTGGGCTTACAACAGATGGCAATCATTGAATAGATGGGAAGAGACATATCGTAAAAATACGCCTACATCCAGAGCGTTATTCGACAAGTCAAGACAGATGCACATCAATGGAGTCTCTCACAACATACGATACTACGAACCATATCCATTTGTAACTGCACATTCATCTGGGAGATACCTGATAGATGTGGATGCTAACAAGTATACTGATTACTGGATGGGTCATTGGTCTCTGATATTGGGGCATAGTTCAGATTACATACTCACAAAGATCAAAGAACAGCTAAACCTTGGCTGGATGTATGGTACAGTAAACAGACAGACTCTGGAACTATCTGAGCTAATCTCCAAAGCGATACCCGTCGCCGAGCGTATACGCTATGTAACATCCGGAACAGAAGCGGTCATGTATGCCACAAGACTTGCTCGAGCATTCACAGGTAGACGCATAATAGCCAAGATTGATGGGGGGTGGCACGGATATGCATCAGATCTCTTAAAGACGGTAAATTGGCCGTTTACAGAGCCTGAAAGTAGCGGCATTACATCAGACGAATACGTAATCTCAATTCCGTATAATGATATAGAGAAATCTCTAGAGATACTAACCAGCGTTAAAGAGCAACTGGCCGGAATTATGGTGGAGCCCATTCTTGGTGGAGCTGGGTGCATACCCGCCGAATATGACTACCTGGCAAGCTTGCAGGAATTTGCCTCAAAGTCTGGAGCACTATTCATGCTTGATGAGATAGTTACAGGGTTCAGATTAAAGTATGGGGGAATGTATGATGATATTGGATTATCCCCAGATATCATAACCTTAGGTAAAGTAGTTGGTGGAGGGTTGTCCATTGGAGTCATCTGCGGCAGAAGTGAAGTAATGGATGTTGCCAACACCTCACAAATGTCCCGAAAGAGACGTTGCTACATAGGCGGTGGAACATTTTCTGCAAATCCGGTATCCATGGTTGCAGGTGCTGCTACCCTAGAGACATTAAAAAATAATCCTGCAATATATCAAAAGATAAATCGTCTGGGAGCGCAGACTCGAGATAAAATTGGCAAAATATTAAAAGATAAATTACAGATGACCGGTGCTGGTTCCCTCTTTATGATACATTTTCCCAAAGATATCACCAAGCCAATAAAAGATGCAGCCACTGTATTTGAGTGCGATACAAACATGCTGTATAATTATCACATGTATCTGATGGCAAAAGAGAATATATTTTTTCTACCGGGCAAACTAGGGGCAGTATCAAATGCTCATGATGAGTCCGATGTTAAAGATATTATTCGGGCAACCGAAAGGTTTGTTGCCGATGAGCTATAAAGCGTTAGACTAAAATCGATGTATTATGTTGTAACTGTGTGGGCCTATTTGGTAGAGACGAGAATCCTGAATATTTAATGCGTCAAGCCATGCTATTTATGCAAAAAAATCAACACAAAAAAGCTGTTGGAGAATTTAAAAAAATATTAAAACAGGAACCAAGAAATGAAAAAGTTCTATATCAAATTGGGATTGCTCTGAATGGTTTAAAAAAACACAACGACACAATAACATATGCAGATAGAATTCTTGAAATAAATCCTAAAAATACTGGCGCCTACAACAATAAAGGAAAAGCCTTTGCAGAGATGGGCAATCTTGAATCGGCCATTAAATGTTATGATGAAGCTATTATTGCAAATTCTAAGGATTATGAGGCGTATTTTAACAAGGGTGTACTTTTAGCAAAGATTCAAGACTATGACACCGCCTTAGAACTGATTAAAAAAAGCATATCTTTGAATAAAAAAAACCCTGCTCTGCATCTGCACTCGGGAATAATTTTAGGAAAGATGAAGAAAAATAAAGAGGCATTAAAAGTTCTTGAAAACATTGAACGTAAATTTGGAGCCCATCCGGATGTTACCTTCCAGCAGGGAATACAGCTGGCAGAGATGGGCGAACACAAAAAAGCAATAAAAATATTTGAAAATATGGGAGAGTCTCATGCAGATAATGTAAATATAATATATGCAATATCGCGTAGTCGGGCTGCCATAGGCGAGTACGATGATGCATTACGTCTGTTAAAGAAGGCCGTATCCAAGAGTCCCAAAGTAATACGGGCATGGGCCAAAGATGAAGACATCTTTAATCCACTACATGCGAATAAAGCCTTTAGACGTCTGGTAAAGATGTAGACTGTCTCTTTAGTGTGTCCGATAATAGTGCCGATATAAAACCATCAAATTCATCATCAGAAAAATCCACATAATCAATGAACTCCTCCTTTGATGCACACTTCAAGTGATAGCATTGTACATTGGGGTTGTAATAGTATGCAGGACAAGAGCAGTAATTAAAAGATGGGGCCATCCAATGCTCGGCCTCCTTGCCAATCATGGTCCATATGCATCTGCCACTGGGCATAAATCGATGCACCTTGACCCTTCCGTTAGATGTACTCTTCATGTTTTATTATCTGTAGGTGGTATAAGATATGGTTGTATGGGATAGCGGGTTGTCTTGTTTGTCTTCATCCATTCGAGTGTATTTACAAAGGCGTCTGCCAGCTCTATGGTGGTCAGGACAGGTATCCCCAGCTCCAATGCCTTGCGCCGTATCTGATACTCGTCCTCAAGCATACCGATGTACTTTTCTAGTGTGGATGTACTGGGAATATTGATTATAAAGTCTATCTTCCGGTTGTATAACATGTCGGCGATATTTGGCTTTCTATTTGGCTCAGATATTTTATGGACTACTTTGATGGCGCCTAGTCTCTCCTCAAAGAACTCTGCAGTATGTTCGGTGGCCAATATATTAAAGCCCAATTCATGTAGTTTGGCCACACTAGGTAGTAGTTTCTCTTTGTTTCGTATGCCGCCTACAGTTACCAGCGCCGTGCCATGAGACGGCAAGTTGTAGCCTACCGCCGTCAGCCCCTTGGATAATGCATCATAAAAACTCTGTCCAAAACATGCCGCCTCACCAGTAGAGTGCATCTCCACACCCAATGTCAAATCGGCACCCTCTAACTGCATAAAAGAGAACTGCGGCACCTTTATGCCAAAGTTGGGTATACCTCTCCAATGATCAATGGGTACTTTGGGTAGTTTCATACCTAGTATGGACATGGAAGCCAGTGATATCATGTTTATGCCCACAAGTTTTGATACAAACGGCATGGACCGTGATGCGCGTATATTCAGCTCTATAACATACACCTCATTATCATGTATTAAGAACTGTAGATTGAACGGCCCCCTTATACGAAATGTACGGGCTATCTTGATGGTGTACTCAGTTATGGTCTCTATGGTCTTGTTGTTCAGTCGCCATGGCGGTATGGACATCATGGCATCGCCAGAGTGAACCCCGGCGCTGTCTATATGTTCTACTATGGCGCCAATTATAACATCGGTACCATCAGATACGCCATCCACATCCACCTCCAGTGAGTCTAACATGAACTTTGATATCACCACCGGATGGTTTGGCGAGAGGTTTGTGGCTTTGCGTGTGTAGGTGCGCAGCTCATCATCGGACCAGACCACCTTCATGGCGGCGCCTGAGAGTACATAAGATGGTCTTACCAGTACAGGGAATCCCACCTCCCGGGCAAAGGAGCGAGCTTCGGGTAACTGGGAGAATGCTCGCCATTGAGGCTGACGAATGTGTAATTTATCTAAAGCTGCGCTGAACTTTGAGCGGTCTTCTGCGCGGTCCACATCTGACGCAAGCGTCCCTAGTATGGGAACCCCGCCCAGAGCCAAGGCCGGTGTAAGATTGTTGGCGGTCTGACCTCCTACACATGTAACTACCCCCCGGGGCTGCTCAAACTCAATTATATCCATTATGCGCTCAAATGTAAGCTCCTCAAAGTATAACCTCTCGCATATATCATAGTCGGTGGAGACAGTCTCAGGATTGCAGTTTACCACCGAGACGGGCATCTTGCCGTGTTCCCGAATGCCCCAGACCATATTGACCGTTCCCCAGTCAAACTCCACACTACTCCCTATTCTGTATGGCCCAGCCCCAATGACCATTATGCCTCTACCATCATCGTTGGGTGTGGCTATATCGTGAGTCTCTCCTCCATATGTCATGTATAGATAGTTTGTGGCAGCAGGCCATTCGGCCGCCAACGAGTCTATCTGTTTGAGACTGGGCAGTATGCCCATCTCTTTGCGCATACTGCGTACTTGCGCATCTGTCTTCTGCCACGCTCTGCCAATCTGTACATCCGAAAAACCAGCAGCTTTGGCCTCCCGCAATATACTGGTATCTTTTGATGATGCCATGGATGTCTGAACCTGCACAATATGTCGTATCTTTTCTATAAACCACGGGTCTATGGCTGAAAGTTTTGTTATTCTCCTTGTACTGAATCCTGCCATGATGGCTGTCACAACATGATACAGTATGCTATCATCAAGATGGACAAGTCTGTCTTCAAGCTCTTCCTCTGTATACTCTTTAGTTGCAAACCTGTTCAGCACCAGACCATCCATGCCTATATCCAACATGCGTATGGCCTTTTGAAGGGACTCTTCAAATGTACGCCCAATTCCCATGACCTCCCCGACAGACTTCATGGTGGGGCCTAATCTACGCTCTACCATGTCAAATTTGGCAAAGTCCCATCTGGGATGTTTACATACTATATAATCCAATGACGGCTCAAAACATGCAGTAGTCTTTTTGGTTATTGTGTTTGTCAACTCGTGCAGTCCATATCCCAAGCCTATCTTGGCAGACATGTACGCCAACGGGTACCCGGTAGCTTTGCTGGCAAGGGCTGATGAGCGAGAAAGTCTGGGATTTACCTCTATGGCCACATACTTTTCAGAGTCTGGACTCAGAGCAAACTGTATGTTACACTCGCCCACTATGCCTATGTGCTTGGTGGCCCGGAGTCCTGCAGATCTTAGTATGTGATACTCTCGGTTTGTCAATGTCTGTGAGGGTGCAACAACTATGTTGTCGCCTGTATGTACCTTCATGGATAGCACATTCTCCATATTGCATACAATGACACCATTGTCTTCTGCATCCCGCATTATCTCATATTCGATCTGCTTCCATGCTCCAATGTACTCCTCTATCAGAACCTGCCCAACCATACTGGCCTTGAGGCCTCTCTCTACAATCTCGTGCAGGTCCAGTTCGTTATATGCAACACCGCCACCCTTGCCCCCTAGAGTATATGCTACTCGGACTATTACCGGAAAGCCTAACCTTTGGGCTGTCTTTTTGGCATCCTCAAAGTTGGTTACTGTATCACTTGGCAGTACCGGTACGTCGCAGTCCACCATGGCATCCTTGAAGAGTTGTCTATCTTCGGTCATCTGTATACCTTCTATCTTGGTACCCAACACTTCAACACCATACTTTTTTAGCGTGTCACTTTGAGCCAGACTTACGCCACAGTTTAGCGCAGTCTGTCCACCGTATGAGAGCATTATTGCATCAGGACGCTCTTCTTCAATAACAGATTTGACATAGTCTGGCGTAACTGGTAAGAGGTACACCTTATCGGCAAAGCGTGTGTCGGTTTGGATGGTGGCAACGTTGGGGTTTATGAGTATGCTATGAAGCCCATCTTCCCTTATGGCTTTGAGGCATTGGCTGCCGGAGTAGTCGAACTGGCGGTCGATTTTGGCGACTTTCGCCGGCTTCTCCGATCTTTATTGCCCCACTACCAAGTACCAGTATATTCCTTAATGTCTCACGTCTAGGCAGGCCGGGGGTCCTCCATCATACTCTGCAACTCCTTGAAGATAAATTCACAATCGTACGGCCCTGGCGATGCTTCAGGGTGAAACTGCACAGCAATGCATGGCCGAGTCTTGTGTCTTATACCTTCAACGGTACCATCATCGGTATTGGTAAACCATAAATCAAACTCCGAATCCGCCAAGGATTCGGGACTAATAGCATAGCCATGGTTCTGACTGGTTACGTGAACCTGGCCTGTGGATACATCAAGACATGACTTGTTCTGACCTCGGTGCCCATACTTTAGTTTGTAGGTCTTTGCATTGCCAGCCAGGCTTATGATTTGTGCCCCCAAACATATTCCCAACATCGGTATGTCCTCATCTAGTATTTTACGTGCAGCATGTATGGTGTCTGGACAATGAATTGGGTCCCCGGGCCCATTACTGATAATTACGCCTGCAGGATCGTACGAGAGTATGTCTGATACTTTTGTATTATATGGAACCTTTACTGCACGATAGCCTAGATTTACAACGTGGCGCAGAATTGCATTCTTCGCACCCGTATCTACAACTACCACGTTGCGACCTGAACCAAACGTCAAATGTTTCCTGGTAGATACATCATCTACTAGATGTTCTGAGTTATACTGGGGAGCATCTGGCAGTTGCTCTTTTAGTATGTCTGTATCTATGGGGTGCTCTGAGACCTTTAGGGCGGCCATGCGCACGCCATCTTCGCGTAGGGATTTTGTGAGGTGTCTTGTATCTATTCCAGATATGCCTGGTATGTTGTTTTTGTAGAGCCATTCATCTAAAGTCATAGATAGATTCCAATGACTGGCAACTTTGGTTAACTCGTGTATGACAAGACCACGTACCTGTATACTGTCAGATTCAAAGTTCAATGGTATTCCTGAATCATCAGTCACTGCGGGGTCGGGGACGCCATAATTTCCCACCAAAGGATATGTTATGGATAAGATTTGGCCTTTGTATGAGGGATCTGTCAGTGTCTCGATATACCCCACCATTCCTGTGTTGAATACGGCCTCACCGAACACCGTCTTTGGGTACCCAAAACCCTCTCCCTCAAGAACAACCCCATCATCTAGAACTAATGCTGCAAACATTCCGGTATGTTTTGACTCCTTGGTTACTATTTTAAACCCTTCATGAAGGTATTTCAGTCATGATTTAAGTGTAACAGATTATATGATACAACAAAAATTATGCCAGCACTGACTATACACTGTCTAGCATCAGATATTCCAAAATCTCCCCAGTCTTGAGATGGACAACACTGCCAAGTTGTGCCATTACAGTTAAACTCTGTGTTTTTTGTTGTGCATTGCGATCATTTCACACTACTATACATTATACGAACTCAGTATTATCTCTGATACAACTTTACATGGAAATTATATACATTGTTTACAGAACTCTGTATACCTGTTGGCGCGTTCGCCATTCAGTATATGAGGTTGCTGAGGGTGCCCGTGCCAGCAGCCCGGCCACCAGAGAAGTCGTACGGTTATCAAGATGCATTCTATCTTTCAAGGCCAGCCCGGCCTTGTCGTACGACTTGTCGTAAGACTTGTTGTATAGTTTGGCGGCGCCCGTGTATTATATGGGCCCTTGCGCAGGTGCGTATAACTTTCATTTTTTGTTGTTTACCATGCCATTGCGTGATTAAATTGGTGCTCCAGTCGGGAGTTTCATCTGTGATTTTGAACCCGAGATCTTCGCCTTGAAAGGGCGAAATGCTTGACCGGTCTACACCACTGGAGCTTAACATGTGTTTTGTAATGCGAAATTAAACCCTTTGCAGGGACCGCGCCCCCAAAGATATTACTGTAGTCGTTTTTAGTCTGAACCCTGTATCTTGTGTGGTACAACGCGATGCGTAGAGCCTGATCAACCAAACAAATTATCTAATCTATATATCTAAAGTCTCTCATCATACATCATTGGCAGATTTTAATAGTCTAGATGAGGTCGCAGATGCAGTCTCCACATGTACAAAATGCGACTTGTGTCAGAGTCGTACCAACGCAGTACCTGGCATAGGTAACAAAGAATCAAAAGTTCTATTTGTGGGAGAGGCTCCTGGCCGAAGCGAGGATCTTAGGGGGCGGCCGTTTGTAGGCAGGGCAGGCCAGATACTTACAGAGGCATTAGAGAAGGCAGGTGTATCTAGACGTGATGTGTACATCACCAACACTGTAAAATGCAGGCCCCCAAAGAACCGCAACCCTAACAAAACAGAACGAGAGTCTTGTAAAGACTATCTGGATGCCGAGTTGCGCATACTAAAACCTCATGTAATATGCATACTGGGAAATGTTGCATTAAAGTCACTATTGGGCGATGATAAAATCACATCAAAGCGCGGCAATATTATTCAAAAAGATGACATGTTGTACTTTCCCACAATACATCCTGCTGCAGTACTGTATAACCCACAATTGGCCCATACACTTGAGCAGGATATTAAAAAACTATTTGATATAATACAATTGAATGACGGTGCAGTAAATTGATTCTGCCTCGAAAGTTCTATTGCAATAAAACCAATCTAGTTGCAACATCACTCTTGGGAAAACGACTAGTTAGAACCATAAACAATGTGAAACTCTCGGGAATAATACAGGAGACCGAAGCGTATGGCCACCACGATGATCCCGACAGTCATGCATATAATGGTCGCACCAATAGAAATTCTCCCATGTTTGGAGAGGTAGGTAGAGTCTATGTCTACTTCATATATGGTATGCATTACTGCTTTAATGTAGTGTGTAGGGCTCCAGATGTAATGGCAGGTGCCGTGCTTATACGATCCATAAAACCCGAAGATGGAGTATCTCACATGATGGCAAATCGTAAAAGAGAGACACTCACAAATCTGACTGATGGGCCAGCCAAACTGACACAATCTCTACGTATAACCACAGAACAGAACAATGAAGATTTGACCACATATGGTACAATACACATTGAGGATGCCAATATGGCCCCACAAAACATAGTACGTAAATCACGTGTGGGCGTGAAATCCACCATAGATTGGAATTTTAGCTGTTCGTTTTAGTGTCATCATTATCATCCGAGTCCAGTGTCCATGGCGCAACCCTACCTAAAACCCGTGCCCAATCCATTCGTAGCAGCAATACGACTGCCAGCGTAGTTCCAACACCAAATATTATGATACCAATGTAGATGTCGGTGACTTTTATGACGTCCCCCAGATATGTCTCCACTATGGATAGTCCTAGGTAGTGTGAGAGTACGACTATGACATAATGTAAAACCAATTTGCCACAAAGTGTGGATATAAAGAACCGTCTGGGATTATACTTTGCCAAACCCAACGGCACATAGACCATATCATCAGGTATGGGAGTGGCTGCGGCAACAAAGACAGCTGCTGCACCATACCGCTTGACCAATCGTTGGAATGGAACTATCCGCTTGCGGGTTTTTTTGTTCATCATGCGGCGGCCACTATAACTGACATAGAATATTATCTGTTTGGCTGCAGTTGCGGCCAGCGCCGATGTTATGGCTAAAATATGCAGATTGAACGTCTCACCCACTGACATCGTAACTAGTAGTATGAAAGAAGGTACGGGGATGAATGGCGCCAGTGACCCAAAAAAACTCAACAGTACCAAACCCAGATAACCTAATTCTGAATCAAATGGAAGCAATGCTGCAATATCCACATCGAATTTATTGTGGCGTGATATTTAACACACACTAAGTCGAAATCCCCCCACACAGTCGGGCGTGTCACACCAGTCATAAATCCAGCGGAGTCTCCCCCGGTAGCCCTACACCAGTGGAATACGCCACACACAATCTAAATGGATAAATATAAAACAGATAAAATTAAAGGATACTCATGCTAAGTTCCGAGGACTGCGGAAAGATCTGTAGCACCATACGGACATTTAGCCCTGCAGTTCGATTCGTCGGGGTGCTAGGGGAGCGTGGTGAGCTGTTGGCATATAGTAGACGTAAAGACCTTGAACCTTTACTGGACTCTAAAAGTACACATTATCAGTTCTCCCATATTGCCATTAGGACTGGCCTTGATGCTTTCTTTGATAAGAGTCTGGGCAAAGTGAAATTTGTATGGGAGGAGCGAGATGGGGTGCAGATAATCTACTTTACCATAGGTAGCCTACATATCTGGATGTCGATAGACAAGATGGTGGTTAGATCCGAAGTACTCCGAATAATAGATTCATGTCTACCACTAGTAAAAGAATACTCACTGAAACTCTAAACTACTCATACAACCAACATTTTACCATGCCGTTTGCTGTGACCAAGTCTGGTGGATCTCTTTGACACTTATCCATCGCCTCAGAACACCTATCAACGAATCTACATGTAGTGGGGGGAGTTAGGAGATTTGGTGGCGTTCCAGATATGTATGATGGCTGCGAGCCGTGCAGACGAGGTACGGACTCTAACAGCTTTTTGGTGTACGGATGTTGTGGGTTGTTGTATATATTCTCAGAAGTACCAAACTCTACCAACTGACCACCATACATTATGCCTACCTTGTCGGCTATCTCAGATAGTAAAGCCAGATCATGAGTTATGAATAGAAACGACATACCTGTGGACTTTAAGTCCTTTAACATGTTTATGATTCGAGCTTGTATGAGAACGTCCAGCGCCGTGGTGGGCTCATCTGCAATGACAAGGCGAGGATTTAGCAGTAACGCCATGGCAACTATTACTCTCTGCTTCATTCCTCCACTCAGTTCGTGTGGATATCTACCAAGTACTGACTCTTCCAGATTTACTGCTGCAATGGCACCAGAGATGGCATCGTTAGTATTGCCGTCAAACTTGTGATGTTGTAGTATCTCGGTGAACTGTTCTTGTATAGTGTATACGGGGTCTAGTGAGCTCATGGCCCCTTGAAACATCATGGATATCTGTTTCCATCTATATTTTTGATCAAACTCCGTATCGGATATGTCATTTATATTGTGTCCATCAAAGATGACTGAGCCGCCTGTTATACTCCCTCCGGATAGACTGCGTATTATGCCCAAACCCAGTGTACTCTTGCCACATGCACTCTCGCCCACTATGCCTACGGTCTCACCAGACTCCATCTCAAAGCTGGCATGCTCCACAGCATAGACTGGACCTGCCATCGAATTATATTGTATAGACAAATCTTGAACGGATAGTAACGCCATGTTACACACTACACATTATGTTAATTTTTATATTTATTCATTCCATAGCACCCGCGGCTTGACTCAATAACTTGGATTGCAGGCACGGCTAAACAAGGATCAATTTATGTAATATGTGTATGGTGTCGCGCTTTTTTGTCTCAACTTTGTCAGTTGGTGGATTTGCCATGACTTACTTTTTGACAAGCTAACTGTGGTGGAGATTTTTAACGGGGTGTTGACATGCGTTTAGGTGCTATATGTCTGTCCCACAAGGATCCAGGACTTATCCCTGTAACTGTAACCTAAAAACAGCCAGACTTGTAAACCCATCTCATGAGTTAGGTTTTTAAAGTACTATAGTGTATAGAACGGTATATATAGATCACATAGTGTCCGCATAGACCTGACACGCCCTCAGGCGCGTCACATATCCAAAATACGGAACTCACAGCGGTTCGTGTATAATTGGGCCGTAGAGAAGTTGCTGGTCGACCCCACACTCACCGCATACGATCTCCAAAGTGAGTTTACCAAACTTCGCAGATGTACACCGCACCTACAGGAAGTGGAGCGCATATACCAAAATACGGCCATCCAGCAGGCCCGCACTGCTGCGGATGTCTCGAACAAATACGGCAACGGCAAACTAGGTTTCCGCTCCAGAAAGCGCGACAATACAAAGGCAGTATCATGTGATGTACAGCCACGATTTGTGGACAACAAGCATGCGTCATTGCCGGGCCTTGGTGTTGTTGAGTTGCCTGAGGAGCAGCCATACCAATTTCCACACAACTGGCTGTATGGCTAAAGGTCTTTCCGTTTGGTATGTGTAACACCAAAGTCGTGGATACATGTTAAGCCAGGTGACCACATATACAGGCTGCACATAACATATGACGTACCTACACCCGAACGGCGCGCCAGGACTGGTGTTGTTGCCGGTATAGATAGGGGGATAACAAATCCAACGGTTGTCTGTAAGACAGACCACAACACTTCGTGTATAATATCGTATGACACGGCAACCGCATTCCGCACGAACCGTACATGGAATGATGGTGTGCGCCGTACCATATCACACCGCAACAAGCATTCTCATACAACACACAAGATGAAACGCAAACGAGAAAAGTACAATCGTGGTAATGCGAATGACCGCGAGTATGCGGAGTGGCTTCTAGCCAAGAAGATATGCGAGGGCGTGGATGTAATATATGTCGAGCAGCTCAACCTTGAGGCCATGAGCAGGCGCGGTGGCAGGCACAAGAAGGGTATGAATCGCGGTATGCGGTTCATTCGGCATTATGCAATACTGCGAAAGATACGCATTATCGCAGAGCGGTTGGGCATCCGTGTAGTATAAGTGAATCCAAAACGCACGAGTCAGGAGTGCAGTGTGTGCGGCTACACAAACAAGGAGAATCGAAATGGGGAGATGTTCAAGTGTATGGGATGTGGGCATGTAGCAAACGCCGACGGCAATGCGTCGGTGAATATAATTCAACGGGGGACCGGTATGAAGGTTCCCGCGGGGGAAGGAATAGCCCTCGAAAGGC
>VYCS01000044.1:0-15930 GCA_009843815.1 Cenarchaeum sp. SB0675_bin_21
CAGAAAAGGCATGAGTGTACAGCCGAGGCTGTGTACTTTTGTATATAATTCCCTATATAGAACATCATACAGTGATGTGTAGTATGAGATCGGTCTTCATATTGGGAACAGATACGGGTATAGGTAAGACGTATGCAGCAGTACGCATCATAAGGCATCTGAGAGAGTCAGGTATGAGTGTGGGGGTGATGAAGCCGTATTCAGCAGGCAAGTCCGTCAAGACCGGTGCCAAATCTGAAGATGCCCACATACTTGCCAAAGCTGCAGGTGTAATACCAGATTCAAGTATAAATCCAGATCATCAAGAGATGGAAGCATCGCCATACACCAGATGTGTGATGGGTTATACCGCACCAGACCCGCAGAATATAATACAACAGTACAGAGCATTAGAGTCCAGATTCGATGCGATGGTGGTCGAGGGCATGGGTGGTTGCATGGTGCCCATACTACACGACTATTATATGATGGATCTTGCCCGAGACATGGGACTGCCGGCCATCATAGTCTCAGACAACAAGATAGGCGCAGTCAATCATTGCATAATGAGTGTACATGTATGCAGATTCAGGAATGTGCAGTTAGATGGTATAATATTAAACAAGATGCACCATGATGGGTACAGTATAGATGTACTACAAAAAAGTCTAGAGGGTATGATGGATGTGCCCATCATGGGTATAATACAGAATGATATGCTTGTAATGAATTAGAGTGTAGCGACGCCAAAGTAGTAACCGACGGCAGTAAGGCCCGTACTCCAAGCGCATGAGCCAGCAAATGTATACAGCAAAAACTTTACACTATTCATGTTGAGTATGCCAGCAGGTATGGATACCAACTCACGGACTGCGGGAATGCATCGTCCAATCAGAACTGATTTGTCGCCATATTTGGCAAACCATCTCTCTGCCCGGAGTAGTTTTGACTCAGTAAGCCGTATGCGGTTCATGTATTTTAGTAGTCCTAGTCGTCCCACCTTCTTTGCGACTAGAAATATTATATACGCACCCAAAGTAGCTCCACTTCCGCCAGCCACCCCCACACCTATTATGTGAGGCCAAGCCATCTGAGCTGTAAGTATGCTGTATCCGGCCAGAGGGAATACTATCTCGCTGGGTATTGGGGGCAGTATAGTCTCTAAAAATGCCGCGATGAAGACGCCAGGATAGACGTTCTCGGCTATTGTAGACAAGATTGGTTGTATGAGTGACTCAAACCAGTTCATGGTTCTGTGAGAGTATAGTGTAGCTCCATATAACACTCCTTGCAGTAACCTGCGTATTTTGTGTGATCACAATCATATACTTTTTGTACCACACTATGACATTTTGCGCATGTAGGCATATCTATAGAGAGGTGGATTTTTTGATCTTTATTCCGCCCAGAACTGCAATGACAGCACCTACGCCGATAAGCGAGCCACCCTCACCCATGGCTCGAGCCGCAGATTCAGCATCAGCGTTTGCCACCGTATGAGCACCGCCTACAATTACCAAAATTCCAATCGCCAATAGTATAACGCCCAAAGGTATAGACGCTTCTTGACGAGTGATAAAGAAGGCCACAAATGCAAGTATTATGGGAGGCATACCAAATCCTATGCCTCTTGTCATTCCATCTAGTGGGAGAAATCCATCACCGGCGCCGCCACCCCCAACTGCCACATCGGCGCCATATATTATGAGCATGGCCAACCCCACAGATGCCATAACAAACCCTGCAACAATAGCCATTGTAGTTTAATTGGTTGGTAATTCACTAATAAATCATCACATCTGCGTATAGTGTCCTTGGCGAGCAGTAATCCCATACTGTAGACTGTGTGGCATCACACATCAAGTATTGATCTAGATGTGTTAGCTGGCACTAATATTCGCATAATACAAGAGAGATTATGTGGTGTATCGTTTGATTAATAGATTGGTGAGATAGCAGCCTGTGGTTTTATGGACTCTAGTATATCCAACAGTTGTGATACGGTGTACTCTTTGTTGTCGTGTATGTTGATGTGGCCTAGTTTTCGAAGGGGTTTTGATATCTTTTTGCCATACATGACAAGATGCGATGCATCATGTGATATTTGTGGGGGCATATACTCGCCAGTAAAGTTTGGTGGGCCCAATATGTTATACATAACGGCAGGTCCATGTAGTTTGGTACTGCCCAAATCCATGCCCGAGACGGCACGTATATGCTGCTCAAACTGGGAGGTCGCTGCAGAATGCATTGTGTGATGGCCAGAGTTGTGGACCCGGGGGGCGATCTCATTTATCAGTATTGTGTCATCAGGTAGTAAGAACATCTCTATCCCAAATACTCCGGCTCCCTGGAGTACATTTACAGTCTTCATTGCTATATCAGCAGCTTTATCTGCCAGACTTGGCGATATGCGGGCAGGCGATATGGTCTGGCGCAGTATGTTGTGTTCATGAATGTTCTCAACGGCGGGATAGTGTTCAATTTGCCCAGATATGTTTCGAGATATTATAACGGATATCTCCATCACATATGGCACAAACTCTTCTACCATTAATGGTGTATCACCAAAATAGTCTAGAGCTCTTTGTATGTCGCGTATAGAGTCTACTTTGTAGTTTCCCCGGCCATCATATCCGCCTCTTCGGGCCTTTAAGAGTAGAGGATAACCAAACTTTGAGGCAGCAGATACTATATCATCGTATAATGATACCATGGCAAAGTCCGGGGCAGGTATGTTATTTTGAGACAAGAACTCTTTCTGTGTATATTTGTCTTGTATTATGCGCAGGGTCTGCGGTGATGGGTTTATCTCTGCAACATCCTGTAGAGACTCTAAAACGTAGCTGTCACCAGACTCTATCTCGTATGTTATGACATCAGATAGTGAGGCTAGTTTTTTTATGGCGGTAGCATCATCAAATGAAGCCTGTATCTGTTCTGCGCCAACTTGCGCTGCAGGGCAACCCTCTGTGGGGTCCAGTACTATTACTTTTGATATATCACTCATGCGAGAGCTTGCCTGCGTGAGCATCATGCCTAGTTGACCTCCGCCTATAACTCCCAATACCTTACTCATAGTACAACAAAAAAACTCAACTCTAAAAATAGATACTGATTTTGGACAGCATGGTTAATACGTATCAGTTTGTATGTCGGTATAATGTCTAACAATAACATAGCATTGGTAGGAATCATAATGGGGTCCTCATCGGATCGTCGGATTATGCGAGAGGCTGCCGAAGTGCTCGACTCATTTGATATACCACATGAAGACCAGATAGTCTCGGCGCACCGCACACCAACTCGACTACAGGAGTACGCCAAACACGCAGAGGAGTTGGGGCTTCGTGTAATAATAGCAGGGGCTGGTGGGGCAGCGCATCTGCCAGGTATGATATCATCGTTCACCACAATACCGGTGATAGGTGTTCCCATACTGGTATATGCAGACAAGGGTCCTGGCGGCAGGTTCTCAGCTTTTGGTGGCCTAGATGCTTTGTTATCCATATCTGAGATGCCGTCAGGTTCGCCGGTGGGGACGATGGGCGTAAACAAGGCAAAGAGTGCAGGTATATATGCAGCCATGATTCTGGGAAACGAGTTTAGTCACATACGTGAAGCGCTAAAAAGATACAAAGAGCAGAGATACAACCAAGTTCTAGCCGAGTCCAGAGAGCTCAAAGATGAGGGTCTCGCCTAGATGTACCATATCATATCATAACAAACACCCAATGCGGGGGCCTTTAATAGTCAGAGTTGCATCATAAACAACTCCCAATATACCATATATTGTACTGATGTAGTTTACGTCAGATAATCATGCATCTAAGGCCAAATACCTCTTGTGATAAAGGCATCATAGACTCTTTTGACAGCGACAGACATTGTAGCACGTCGCATGTCTACCTTCTTGTCTAAAGAGATGTCATATGAGTCATCGAATCCACGAATAAGGTGTGCTTCCATCTTGGAGGCCACCTCATCAAATGACCAATAATACCCCATGTTGTTTTGAACCCACTCATAGTATGATATTGTGACTCCACCGGCATTTGCGAGTATGTCGGGTATAACCTGAACACCCTTCTCGAACAATATTGGGTCGGCATCAGGTAGAGTGGGGCCGTTAGCAGCCTCGCCTATAATTTTGCATTTGATACCTTCAGCTATATCAGTGGTAATCTGGTTTTCAAGGGCCCCGGGAATCAAGACATCGCAGTCAGCAGTCAATAGTTGTGCAGTCTCTACTTTTTCACTATTTGGGAACCCAACTACAGTACCCGTCTCATTTTTGTGCCTCTCCAAGTCCGACATCTTTGCACCATCGGCAATCAGTATACTTCCCTTTGTGTCTGAAGCACCTTTCACTACGCAGCCCATCTCTTCAAGATACTCGCCTGCAAAGGTGGATGCGTTTCCAAAGCCCTGTAGTACCACACTGGATCCCTTTAGACTCATGCCGGTCTTTTTGGCTGCCTGACGTACACAGTACGCAGTGCCCAGACCAGTGGCGACATTGCGCGCCTGTGAGCCGCCCATGTTTAGCGGTTTTCCAGTTATCACTCCGGGTTGATGTGTCTTGTTGTTGAGCTTTCCATAGACATCCATGATCTCAGCCATCTCATTTCCGGTGGTATAGACATCAGGTGCGGGAATGTCTTTGCGCGGACCCAATATCTCAGATATCTCAAATGCAAATCTACGGGTTATTCTCTCAAGTTCCCCGCTACTGAGATTTTCAGTCTTTGGATTGACATAGACAGCTCCCTTGCCTCCACCTAGAGGAACGTCAACCAAAGCAGTCTTCCAAGTCATCCATGCAGACAGCGCCATCACTTCACGTTCTATGTACTGTATGCCGCCTTGGGGATCTAAATAGCGAATACCGCCTTTGTATGGTCCACGGTCATTGTTGTGTTGACTCCTAAACCCAGTAAATACTCGCAGTTTACCATCATCCATTACAACCGGTACCTTTACTCGCATCACCCTGTTGGGTGTAGCCAAATACTCTCTTACGCCAGAGTCATCAATTCCCAATATATCACAAGCATCATTGAGCTGCTTTGTAGCACTCTCAAATGGATCGTTAGCAGTCACGCTATTACACTGCTTAAATACACATTTAAAGGTAGTGATAGGCAGTGTGCGCGTCATGGTGAGTTGATCCAAATTGTATAAAACGTCGGTCTTGGATGAGACAATCTGGTAAACGTGTTGTTGGCCTAATTGGTAATGTCTACACTTTTTTGTCTTCTGTATCACTTAATCGAGTGCCGCGCGAAGACTAATGATATGGATTTTTAGTTTTGTGACCATCTTACTTACTGCCAGGATTATTCCAGGTGTGCTCTCTGGTGTCGTATAGCGACATCATAATGATAATGATGGTTGGGTAGCATAATTAACTCATGTAGATGTTACAGCTACGGCATATCATTGTGGATTTTACAATAAATATAGTAAGAGTTTTGTTGCCATAATGAAGTCTATGGAGGCATATATCAAAGATCTAAAACAACAGTATGTAGAGATTGGAGATTTTACAGCGCCGTCACCGCTATCAGATACACAGATGGCAGATGCAATATTCACAGGTAGTGGAGACTCGTTGGCGGCGGCCATGTTGGCCGAAGCGTTATCAAATTATACAGCCAAAGCAGTAGACCCTTTGGAGATACTATACAATCCACAGATTGTACAAAACAAGAGATTGTATGTAATATCCGTATCTGGCAGAACAATAACCAACATACGACTGGCTCAAAGATATACAAGTAATCACATTACTGCCATAACCACCAATACTGGTAGCGAGCTGGCATTACTGGCAGACGACATAATTGAGTTAAAGTTTCCCAGCTCAGACATACTGACTGCAGGTAGCATCAGTTTTTTGAATAGTGCTCTTGTGTGCATGTCTTTGGTGCGTCCCATAATTTTAGATGATGCAGTAAATATAATGAAACAGGCCAAAAGGGATGCAGGTACAATACACCAGAGGGGACGTACTTTCTTTGTAGGCAATCAGTATACGTTTCCAGTAGCCATGTATGCGGCTGCCAAAAGTTATGAAATACGTGGCAGATACGCAAACTATTCCCGGGCAGAACAGTTCGCCCACATGGAGTTGTTCTCGATAAAAAGCAGTGACACAGTCATACTATTTGATGAGCTAAATTCCCGGACACGCTCTTTAGCAGAGTCATTAGAGTCTGAGGGAGTACAATGTGTAGTGACAAATCCCAATCTTTCAGAGCATGTAGAGTCCATACTGTATCATGTGTCTTATGCGCAGCATCTACCGCTAAACGATATAGAGCAGGACGAGGTATACTTTATGAGGGAAGATACACTTAGAGGCATTAGTGATGAGGCCATCTATTGATTGTGAGGAAGTTTATTCAACGCATCGGTAACACTTGATAGGCACCATCGAATATCATCCGCATCCTGATCAGATATATTATTATCCCATCTCTCCAGTGTGATACGGGTGGCCTCTGCCAAGCCACTTAAAAGCCGCCAATATGGATGGTGTTCAGCCACAGTATACGTCATCTCTTCAATGTGGCGCAGACCATATATGGCTTCTTTCAATGAGGAGACATCAGTACCATATATGGTAAATATGTCAGCGTCCGTATATTTAGAGGACCTAACAGTCGCGCAAGATCTATCCAGCTGTTCTTTTACACGTACGCATGTATCATCAAAGTCATTCAATGTATAATGTGATGTGTACATCTAGGAGTATATTTTGTTTGCAGTACAAAGGTTCCTCCCGCAAAGTCGGGCGGTCGCTCTAAATGGCCCGGATCCAGGCCGCAGTCCGGCCCGAACCTGGCATGCGGGGCCGCCAGGATGTATTTTGGGCCGGTTTTTTGTAAAGTCCCGCCGGAACGGGGCGGATGAGGGGCAAAAATCCACCCATGTTAGGGGGTGTCTGGACGTGGAGGGTTCTTGTGTTAACTCCCCTGAGAAGCGTCAAGCACAGACCGGGGAACGAGATGCATCATGTATTGTCGCCCTCTGGAGTGATGTGTGATGTATTGTAGTGCGGGAACCCCCGTGTTTGCAGTTGGAACCCAGTACAAACCAAAGCCCACTACAACAGACATAGTCACCCTAAACGATACAAAGGCCGTGATACAAAATTATAATGAATTTGTATGTTATAATGTAATTTTGTAGTGTGCAACTATACATCTAATGATTGTGCGTCTTGTGTGTATACGCAGCAGAATGTACAAGACATGCACAACAGTAAGTTGCGAAAAAAATTTTTAAGATAGGACAAAATATGGTGTATTGATGGATACAGAACCAACCGAGGTAATAGTTCTAGGAGCCATAAGGCAAGGTAAGAAGAACTTTAACAAGATACAGAGGGCGACAAATATCAAACCGGACGAGCTTGAAGGCATACTCTCACGACTTGAAAAACTAGGCCACATAATGGTGGTAACAAAGAAGAGTTGGTTGGGTAAAAAGATAGAGATACTGATTACCGACAAGGGTTCCAACGAGTTGGACAACCGCCTCTATGAAGCACGCGAAAAGTGGGGACGCATGCAACAACTCTACCAGACAAAAGACAAGAAGGGCCTACAAGATATGATGGATGGGAACCGTTCATTTCTGCCCATGATGATGTTCTTTGGCATAATGGATATCATGATGTTCAGTATGATGTTCAGTATGATGGGAGCCACTATGACCGATTATGTACCGGCCGAGAGCATTCCAGAAGGCTTTGACACCGGCGATGCTGGTGGTGATGCGGGCAGTGACATGGGAGATGTGGGAGTCGACAACGGCTTTGGTGGCGGCGACTTTGACTTTGGCTTTTGATCAAACAAGAGCAGATAGATTATTTACGAGTTGCATTACAGAAGGACTCTAACATATTTGGTAGTAATATCATATTTAGTGATACTGTACAATCCACTCAGGATGCGCTAATAAAGATAGCAGATTCAGCATCAGATGGAACCATATGGTTGACACGCAGTCAGCTGTCCGGGAGAGGTCGTCACGGTCGAGTCTGGCTATCACCACCAGGCTCGCTAACTTTTTCAGTGTTGATACGCCCAGGTATACCAGCACACAAAGCTGGAACACTAATGATGACATCGGCCGTATCACTGTACAGTGTGCTCTGCAGGTATACATCTGCCGTAAGCATAAAGTGGCCCAACGACATAATGATTGACGGCAAGGTGGCAGGAATAGTGATCGATACTGCCATATCAGATGTCATACAATGGGCAGTCATAGGTGTCGGAGTAAATGTAAGTATAGAAACAAAAGATATGCCAGGTATAGATACAGTGTCAAATCATACAACAGATGCATCCGCATATGAGATACTGTTGGAATTTCTCAAGGAGCTGAACCGACACCATATGAATCAGTATAGAGACATACAAAGGATATACAAAGAAGAGTGCTCCACCATAGGCAACATGGTACACTATGGAGATATTCAAGGCTTAGCTATAGACATAGATAAAGATGGCGCCCTCCTCGTTCAGATGGAGGATAATATAAAACGGGTCATCATATCATGACATTATCTGGCCGTCTGAACTTTGATTATATCAAGCATCTTTCCGTGAAGTTTAAGCAGTGAGGTGGTATTATCCTCTAAAAACTCAACATACAACCCATACGTGTCTATAATTTCAGATTGTATCTGGTTATATTGTACAAGATAGTCATTCTTTCGTATATTATTGGCGTTTATTGTAAACTGGTCTATATCATCTGGGATCGGGCCCAAATTATTCAACTTTACAAGTAGACTCTGTAACCGCTGTCGCTGTTCTGCTATATTAGACATTAATATGGTATAGACGCAATAATGCTTAAACTTTTCACCCTTTGGTTCCTCCCGCAAAGTTGGGTGATGTTACACCACCGCCATGCGGGATAGTCTGTCAGCCCAGTTGCTCCAGCAACCCTGTATGAGTGGTGTGGGATCGAGGATTACATCCACACCACGACGGACTTCGCCCAGACTGGCCGAAACCTTACGACCATACCGGGATACGGCGCTTGTTCGCCGTATGTTCTCCACTGCGTTGACGTCACGATCTACGCCAACTGTACGGCAGTGGGTGTAGTCTTTTTTATGATAAGTTCCAGTTAGTGGGGTTCTACATACAGCACATAGCTTGGATGTGTTGTGTGGACGCATATGTAATGCCTCCACTCCCAAAAACCGGGACTTTTCATAAATTAAATCCGATGCCTTTCGCATCATGGCAGAATGTAATCTGCGACGTAAGCTGCGTCCAAACCTTCCACCCCTCTGCCAACCATACGATATATGGGTTAAATCCTCCAACACCACCAAACACCCAGATTGTGCGGCCCACTGTGCTATACATAACGCTATCACGTTCAGCACATGTTCGTGGTGGCGCACGGCTTTGGTTACCCTGCGCTTTTTAGCATTCTTCCTTGACTTTGTGTGGTTATGCTGTATGCTCAATATGCATTTATTCATCTGCCTCTTTATCTCGGCGGCCCTCCTATGTTTGCCCTCCCTCTTGAGTTTCCTGTATCTGCGTTTGAGTTTGTTGTGTAACTTGTGACCACCACATATGACTTGTTGCCTTTCTCTGCGCTCCTCCTCTTTCTTGTGTACAACACGCCTTCCGGTACGTGCCGCATATACGATATTATCATGTGTACGTGTATGCGTATTGTTTACATCCGCAGTCTTTGCCTCCTCAATGGCCTGTATCGTATCGGATAGATCAAACCGTACCATTGTATCTTTATCGCCTACGGTGATGTTCTTTTCATTGATATCAACGCCAATTACATCCTTTGGTGTGCCGCCCACACAACCCACATCCGTAAGCAATTCGATGATCTCCGACTTGCCGTGTGGGTGGGGCTTTTCAACCTCGGGCACTTTATTATGATATGTTATGGTGTATGTGGTCGGCGTGATCCACAACTCGCCCAACTCATTGTGCCCTATTTTACGTACCAAATCTAAAGAGACGGGAATTGTTATTAAATGTGGATGTTTTGATGAGCCAACATTCGCAATAGCCATATATCCGCCCGCTATCGGATTCAGCCTCCAATTTTGATTTGTTAACTTTACAACCGGATTGCGAAATACAGGTTCAGATACCTTCATGCCCTGCGCAGCATTTGTCCGGTACGTTTTATGGGCGGCAACCCCATCCCGTATGGCGGTCTGCGTTATGGACGAATATACTTTGGGGTCAGGACCGCGCATTATACGATACATCAATGCGTTAACACCATAGGTATTCCTCCCTGTATTATTCGCTATAATGTACGCCACTTCTGCTACCTTCCTGACATGTTCAAACACATGCCGCATACCCAAATTTTTTGTGTATGTACGCGTTATCGCCCTACTATTTTTTACAAGAGCCATCATATAGTACGGTTTAATAACGTATTTAACACTATCCAACACACATCAACCACCACCCGACTTTGCGGGGGAACGCACCCTTTTAATATATAAAACTATAAAAACGGGCTTTGTGTTTTGTCATATGTGAGTGATACAACAGTTGATTCACGTTGTAAGTACTGCGTAAAGGGAAAGATAGTTACTGATGACTCGACCGGAGAACTCTTTTGTAGTAACTGCGGAAGGGTGATGACAGACAAGGTGGAAGATATGGGTGCCGAATGGCGCTCGTTCTCCAATGATCAGGGAAGTCGAGCCCGGGCAGGTGCGGGAACGTCCATCACAATGCACGACATGGGGCTATCAACCATAATAGATGCCAGTAACAAGGATTCGGCAGGAAAGCCACTCTCTGCCAACATGAAGAGTTCCATAGAGAGGTTGCGCACCTGGGATAGTAGAACCCAGGCGGCATCATCAGCAGATCGTAATCTAAGACAGGCATTAAACGAGATGGACAAGCTCAAAGGCAAGATGGGGCTTACAGATGCGGTAATAGAGAAGGCGGCATACATATATCGCAAGGCCATGGAAAAAAAGTTGGTCCGGGGTAGGTCCATACAAGGTTTGGTGGCGGCATGCCTTTATGCATCATGTAGAAATACAGAGACTCCAAGAACACTAGATGACATATCAGAGAGTATAAACATTCGGCGAAAGGATGTGGCGCGCTGCTACAGACTGATATATAGAGAGTTGGAGTTGCAGATGCCGGTGGTAGACCCAGTCAAGGGAGTGTCCAGAATAGCCAGTGAGGCGGGTCTTAAAGAGAAGACCAAGAGGCGGGCGGTTGTAATACTAAACCAGGCAAAAGAGATAGGTCTAGTAGCAGGTAAAGATCCAATGGGAATAGCTGCTGCAGCCTTGTATCTGGCATGTATAGAGACCGACGAGCAAAAGTCACAAAAAGAGATATCCAACGCTTCGGGCGTAACCGAGGTCACCATACGAAATAGATGCGCAGGTCTTCGCGAGATGATAAAGAACAATGATAATGCAAAATCTACATGATTTTACATAATAATTTAAAGTTAGTAGAGGATAACATACAAGCATGATACCAGAGATAGGAGATACAAAGGACTACTACAAGCACCTCTCATTATTTTGGACGGATTTACTATACCTTATGTCCAGCAAACCACAGGCGCTCTCATCGGTGGGGCCCATGAGAACCATGGCGGCCAACAACAAAAAGATAGCAGCCGAGTTAATCGAGATAAATCAAAAGATTGAAGGGTTCAATCAATATCTGATTGAATACTACAAGCAGTTATCAGACACATGGGCCGAGGCGCAAAAGAAGGTAAATCTCAAGGTACCGGACTTGCCCCAGGATCCCGAACACTTTGAGGCCTATAAACGGGTATGGATTGACATATTCGACAATGACTTTACCGAACTGTTTGACTCAAAGTCTTTTGGTGCCAACTACGGCAAGATGGTCTCTCAAGAGTTGGAACTGGCAAATCACTGGAACAGCATTACAGGAATTATATTAAAGTCGGCCAATCTACCCAACCGTCAAGAGTTGGATGAGATATACAAAGAGTTACACGAATTACGCCGTAGGGTAGCCAAACTAGAGTTATCAAATAAGGAGAGAAAGAGATGAAGGATGCATTAGAGATAGACTCCAAAGTTATAGAAGAGTTGTTAAAGTTCAGCTCCAACATGGCCCGGGCGCCCAATCTAGTCAAAGCTCCCGACGAGATAGACTTGGAGATAACACCACATGACACAATACACAGTATAGACAAGGTGCGACTACTGCATTATAAAAGTGATCAAAAAATTACACACAAAACTCCCATACTAATCGCATATGCCTTAATCAATCGATACCACATACTAGACATACATCCCACAAAGAGCTGGGTGCGAAACCTAATGGAACAGGGATACGATGTATACATGGTAGACTGGGGCACGCCCACAGACATAGACAAGTATCTGAACTTTGATGACTATGTCAATGTATATTTGGATTCATGTGTAGAGCATGTACTTGATATAACATCAACAGATAGTGTAACGCTTCAGGGGTATTGTACTGGAGGAACTATATCCACAGTATACTCCGCACTGCACCCCAAAAAGGTGAGAAACTATATTGCAACGGCGCCGGTCATTGATGGCTGGAAGGACACCACTGTAATCAGTAATCTCTCAAAGCATGTGGAGGTGGACAAGCTGGTAGACACGGTTGGCAATATGCCTCCAGAGTTTATGTATTACTGTTTTTCAGTTCTAAAGCCATTCGAGCAGGGAATCGAAAAGTACATCAACTTTTTTAAAAATATAGACAATGAGAGATTTGTCGACAACTTTCTACGGGTTGAGAAGTGGCTCAGTGACACACCACCCATACCTGGCGAACTGTTCAGAGAGTGGATTAAAAACATATACCAAGAGAACTTGTTGATTCAAAACAAGATGGTTGTCGCAGATCAAAAAGTCAACCTGCGCAAGATAAGAATGCCCATATTCACACAGGTTGCTGTGGGAGACCACCTCGTCTCACCAGAGTGCAGTATGCCATTACACTATGCTGTATCCAGTAAAGAGAAGACATTGCGATTATACCCAACAGGCCATGTGGGCATGATTGCCAGTAGTCTGTCGCAAAAAATGGTACTGCCCGAATTGGGCAGTTGGTTGTCTAAAAAATCAGACTAGTTTGGGATGGCAAATGCTGTCATCCAAGAACGTGCTACGTTTTGACTCAAGTCGTTTATGGCTTTAGCGTTTTCGTTGCCGGTCTTGACACCCTGCTGTGCAGTAGCTATTGTAGCTAGCACCATCTGGTTGCCAATGTTGGCCAGTTTGATATAAGACTCTACAGAGTCCTTCATAAAGCGCAAGTTAGTATCCGGGACTGTTGCAGGTAGTCCATTTTTGGTAGCCACCTCCTTCTGCAATTTGATTGCTGATGTAATGTTTCCTTCTAGTGTCTTGAATACCTCCTGTTGAGCATCAGTTATGGATTGGTGATACTTTGGTACTGTCTGGTTGATGTTGTTGAACACCTTATCTACCATATCCTGATATGCAGCAAATACATCCTTTGTTTTATCCTGTGATTGATCATTCTTCATTCTTTCACCTCCTTTTTCTTTGATACGGGAAGTACGATAACCTGCACCAGATCACCTTCTTTAAGTCCTAGTGCGCTACGTTCTGCTTCGGGGATTGATATGCGTCCATTGCTGCCAATGCTGGTCTTGAACGCCGCCCAGCCTGTCAACATACTTGGAATCGATGAAAAGCCATGTTGCTGCCAAGGCATTGTGTATGATTTCATCATATCGACAAATTGGGATGATATGGCATTACTGGGGTATGTTGCCTGCTTTGTCATGGTGTCCATCTGCTCGCCTATACGGCTCCAGGCCTCGGACATCTTTTGTATATCACTCATCTGCTGTGTGACACGATCGAATCCTTGCTGGAAGTTGTCTTGTAGCTGACGGTTCTGCTCAAGCCACTTCTTGTACATATCCATCGGATCATATGGGTTATTTGTACCACTCATTGGTAATAATTGGAACATACTATATATAAACAATTCCATATACACTAGACACATGGGCATACAGATAGGCAAAAAGACAGAGATTGATGAGACTGTAATTATACGCGGAGATACCACCATAGGTAGTAACAACAAGATAGGTCCGTATGTGGTAATAGGTACAGGTCCGCAGCATGCCGCATATGACAAGCCCAATGGCCGTATCATAATAGGGGACAACAACATAATGCGTGATTATAGCTCCGTGCATGGGCCCACTGGGAAGTTGACTAAAATTGGGTCAGGGTGCTATATCATGGCGTATAGTCATATTGGACATGATTGTATAGTACAAGATAATGTGATAATATCGACTCGGGTGACATTGGGCGGACATGTAAGCATACATAGACATGCAAACATAGGACAGGGAGCGACTATACACCCATACTGCAGAATTGGCAGTTATGCAATGATTGGTATGGGATGTCCTATTGTCAAAGACGTGCCGCCCTTTGCGCTCATCAACAGGGGCATATTTACCAAGATAAACCGCATAGGGTTGGAGCGTGCTGGAGTAAGTAGTGAAGATATACAGGGCATACATGATGCGTATAGTGGCGGATTTGAGTACAAGAATGATGTCTGGTATGAGAATGAGATTAAGCTATTTCTGAGTGAGTCTAAAAAGTATTACAGACCAGACGTTTAGCGTAGTGTTACAAAACCCATCTCGTGGAACCTTTCTATATCCTGAGATACCTGCACGATGCAGGTCTGCTCGATTTTAAAGTCCTCAAAGCACCGGTTATAGTTTTTGGATATGATGAGTAGTTGTTCGTATGGTATCTGATCAAACTCTGGAACGTTGGCGCACTGTAATGTGCGCAGACAGTGTGGAAAGCCGCCCTGTTGGGATGGCGAAATTTGTAGTGTTGGTGCCTGATTAAACATGATTATTAATGCAGATATGCCAACTATTATACCTGCAGATACTATCATTATAGTCCACTTGTCTGCCACCATATGTAATATGGAAATATGCTTGATAAATTTGATGCTTTAGAAAATACGGTTGATGGCGATTTTACGCATACTTGGATAAATATCAATGAATAGGGACGGCATGATTTCTGGGCACATAGATCTGTCGAAAAGGCAAATAAAAATAAAAAATCACTTAGTATTGTATCTAGTTGCAGTCTAGTGCTGTCTTTAGCACACCGAGGTTTTCCATCATTTTACTGATGTAGGTGGCGCCTGAATCAACGTCTTCTTGTGAAATGCCCTCTACTGGGCTAAGTGTTAGTACTGTAGTATTGGTCTCTTCGGCTATTACCTCAAAGTTACGTTGGTCTACACCAAACTCAGTAAGAATGTAATCGATGTTGTTATCATTAATGAAGTCAGCAAGCTCGATTAGATCAGCAGTACTTATAGCGTCAGCACCATCAAGTCCAGTCAGAGACTCGACCTTCAGATCGTATCGCTCCACCAAATAGGCAAATGCCGAGTGGAATGTCACAATGGTGTCATGCCTGCAATCTGCCAGTGTGGTAACATACTGATCATGTAGGTCTTCAAGTTCATGTAGATAAGATTCTGCATTTGCCATGTAGGCAGCAGCGTTATCTGGATCTGCATCGACAAGACCGTCTCGTATGGTCTCCACTTGGTGTTGAGCCAATACTGGGTCTAGCCAGACATGTGGGTCGTATATTCCATGATCATGAGCATGCTCATCACCGTGGTCATCATGATCATCGTGGGCGTGGTCATCTAAGAGATGCTCTATCTCCTCAAGTGCCTCAGCGTTGGTGAGGTGTCCCTCTTCAGCCTCTTCTAGTATTTCATGAACTTCGTGGACAATCTCAGCATCATCGCCGTGTTCGTCGTGGTGTTCATCGTGTTCATCGTGTTCATCGTGTTCATCGTGTTCATCGTGTTCATCGTGTTCATCGTG
>VYCS01000044.1:15940-23147 GCA_009843815.1 Cenarchaeum sp. SB0675_bin_21
GTTCATCGTGTTCATCGTGTTCATCGTGTTCATCGTGTTCATCGTGTTCATCGTGGTGGTCGTCATGATCGTCGGTGGTCGTCATGTGGTCATCGTGGTCGTCATGGTCATGACCATGTTCTGCGCCACGCAATATAGTAGTAATTTCACCTAGTGCCTCTGTCGTGGACAGATCTCCTGCACGGTACTCCTGTAATATGCCACGAATGTTATAATCATCTATAACATCATGCATTGCATCTATTGCCTCATCATCGTCATAGTGACCATGTTCATGCTCCTCTAGTATGAAAGATATTGCATCAGAGATGCCAGTGGTAAGAAGCGTCAAGCCCTCAGTAGCTTTTATAACATGTGCATCACCCAAATCTCCTGATTCGAGCAGCCTATCTATGAACATATCTACACCTAGTCCATTATACACTATGACATTGGCACTACTCAGTGTCTGTACCTGACGTATGCTTGGTTCCCAATCATGTGGTCCCGCACCTACTGGTAGAAACTGGGATACAGTTGCAGTATCACCAACTACATTTCTGGTAAATTCATAGTATGGAAAGAAGGATGCTTGTACTTGTATCTGTTCCTGGGCAGTGGCCAAATTTGGTATTCCGCCTACTAACAAAGTCGCCGCTATTATAGTTATTCCGTATATAACTTTATTCATTGGAGAATTAAACCTGGCGATTGTATATATATGTTGTGTATTGTAAACAGTGCGTACATTATTACGGCGTATCGTTTGTTAAATGTTATGATGATTGCCTATTTGTGAGGATCATATGCAGGTTCAAGGGCACCATCAAATGTGTAGACATTCCACACTGTTGCGATGCCTCCATATACGGTATGATATAGTCACCAAAGACTGCTGACTATGTGACTGGCCTTCACAAACTATTGAGTCTTTCATGCCTAGTCACAGTATATCTTGTATAGTTTACTAAATCTGCATATTATTATAATAGTGGCGCAGAGAGGGGGATTCGAACCCCCGCGTCATTGCTGACACAGGCTCTCAAGGCCCGCGCCCTACCGGGCTAGGCGACCTCTGCAGTATAACACAATGATGTACAAGATAAAATTGTTAGGACAAAAAGGGAAAATAAAATGTATCTAGTGGTGAGCGTGCGGGTTAACACCGCCGGATAGCTCCACAAAGGTACCAGCAGCCTTGTCATGGGCCTCCATGTTAGCCTGATCTACCTGTATCGCTTCAGGAGGACAGACCGAGACGCATGCCATGCAGTATATGCAGTCATGCTCCCTAATCGGATCAGCCTTGTCAGTATAGTCAAGGCGATTCTCTCTATCGGCTTCGCCTGTACCATCAAAGGTTTGACCAGCTACCTCTGCAGCAGGTATATCTTTTTCAGTTCTATACCACTGAAAGACTTGTACTGGACAGGCCTCAATGCAGGCACCATCAGCCACGCACGAGTCCCAATCCACGGCCACCATGGTGCCGCTGACACCTAGTGGTACGTACTCTTCGCCACGCTCTTTGTATGCAGCTTGCACCTCGTCGTTGGTAGAACTTTCTGCATCAGACCTACCTGGTCCCCACATGAAGTGAAAGTTACCATCGGAGTTGCTTATTTTACCTTTAGGCTCAAAACCTTCAGGAAAGCTCTCTGGAATTGGCATGTTATATCGATGTGTAATTCTTATTTAAATCTAAGTAAAATTAGTTGGGGCTAAATTGTAATAAAAACGAATTAATGTCAAACATTATCTTGGTGTATAATGGATATAACACATGGCAATGTATATGGTGGGCCCAATATTGGTCTGTATGCGTCAGTATGTGACAGTTACCTGTTAGTACCCAGTGGATTTACACCATTAAAGGCGCAAAATCTAGCCGATGCACTACATGTGCCATGGCACGCAGTATCCGTATGCGGTACTAGATTATCTGGGGCAATGTCAGTGCATGTAAAGTCCACAATATTATTGCCAAAGACGGCTTTAGTGTCAGAGTATGAGGCGCTATCAGGTGTGGCAGATGTACATGTAATAGACGCGCAGTATACAGCTTTAGGAAATCTCATATGCGCAAACAGTCGAGGGGCCATAGTCTCGCCATTGTTGAGCAATGCAGACTGCAAAATGATACAGGATGCTTTGGATGTAGAGGTTATACGTATGAAAGTAGCTGGCATGGAGCAGTGTGGGTCACTCACAAAGACCAATGATACCGGTACTGTGGTACATCCATTGGCCGATGAACATGAGATACAACGTATATCTGAGATACTACATACCAGAGTAGAGCCATCCACCATAAATAATGGCGTACCCTATGTATCCTCGGGCATACTAGCAAACAACAAGGCAGTTGTTGTGGGTGGGCAGACCACAGGTCCAGAGATAATGATGCTGACTCGCGCCTTTATAGGCTAATATGTTTATCGATATCAGCGTACGGTATTGTATGCTGTGTTCGTAGTTTCATGTCTCGCAGTATTACGGTGTTATCCTTGACTTCGGAGGGGCCGATGATAATACCATAGCGGCAGTCCTGTGAGGATATAGATAGTTGCTTTTTAAGCGAACGGGCAGATACATCAAAGCGGACACGCATCTCTTTCTGTCGTAGTGTAGAGGCCAGTTTGGAGGCCACATCGTATGTATCAGGAGTATAGATTACGGCCACATCGTATGTATTTTGTACATTACGATTCAACTCGGATATTATGCGCTCAACGCCACCGGCTACGCCTGCCGCACCCATATCTGTACGGCCAAAGGCACCAGGTAGAGAGTCGTATCTTCCACCACCTGCCAGGGCCGTATCATTACTGCCAAACACCTCAAAGACCATGCCAGTATAGTAGTCTAATCCCCGAACTATACCAAAGTCTATCTGTATGTTGTGTATACCTATATTGTATAATGATGATACTACATCTTTGAGATGTAGCCATTTTGGATGGCGTACAATATGAGATGGCAGTTTTGGTTCAACCTGTTCAGGCGTACCGTGTAGGGATGCCATATCAAGTATACAGTTTAATTGGGATTCATCATATTTGGCAAACTCCGCCACTATGTCGGTGCGGGATCTCTTTTGCATCTTGTCTAAGGCGCGCAGCATATCGGGTATGACATCACTATGTGGTGTAGCGCCAAATGTGTGGCATATATGAGACTCGACAAGTTCACGATGGCTCATATGTATGGTTACCTGTAGTGGTAGTGACTCAAAGAAGCGCGCTGTAAACTCTATTACTTCGATATCCTGATATATGTGAGGTCTTCCGTACACTTCAATATCCCACTGATGAAAGTATCTATAACGATTCTTTTGGGGTTCATCATATCTGAAGACGCCTCCAAAGCTAGATATCTTTGATGGTAATGATGCAGAGCGATCAGTAGTTATGCATCTTGTTATGCCCATGGTAAGATCGAATCTCAATCCCACGTGTCGACCGCCCTTGTCTTGGAACTCGTATATCTCATCTTTGATGGCCTCGCCGGACTTTGTCTCTAGTGTGGATAGCAACTCTAGTGGTGAGGGATGTATTGTGTCATAACCGTATGATTCGGCGAGTACCTCAAACTTTGATTGTATATATCGTATATTTTGAGTCTCTATGTATGGTATGTCCTTCATACCTCTAGGAAGTGTCAAGTGTTTAGATGTTGTAATGTGGCCAAATTAGTGTTTTTGTGTGGCAAAAAAGTCAGAGAGGATCTTGCAGAAGAGTTCTGGATGTTGAACGTAGGGTGTGTGGCCACAGTTAGAAATTGTTGTAAATGTGCAGTTTGGCAGTGCGGATGTAAACTTGCCAGCATATGATACTGGTATTATAGGATCATCAGCTCCCCATACCAGTAAGGTGGGAGTCGTTACCTTCTTTAGGTGTCTGTGTATTGTATTGGAATTTTTAAAGCAGAGTAGTGAAGACATAAAAGCCATCTTTGCATTGGGACGCTTCATGTTAGTCATGAATAGTTGGATTAGTGTTTTGGATGGCTGTCTTTCGCTACCCTCCATAAGTTGCAGGGCGTGAGACACACTGCTTTCGCGGGGGTATAATGCAGCCATAATATATTGATCCAATGCAGGAGTTGAGCGCTTCATTATGCCGGCAGGAGATACCAATACTAATTTTGACATGTACTGTTTATATCTGGCGGCAAATTGTACTGCCACCTGTCCGCCTAGAGAGGCGCCCACTATGTGTGGATTTTCAATATCTATTGTTGTAATGAACTTTTTTACAAACGATACCATGTATGTGGGAGTGTAGTTTACGACAGGTTTGTCACTTTGGCCATATCCTATGATGTCTGGTGCGATTACACGATACGATGCAGATAGTATATCTATGACAGACTTCCATTTGTCAGAGCAGCCACCAAGGCCATGTAGTAGTATAACAGGTTGCTTGTTTGAGTTTGAATCCAGATATCTTACTGTATGATCATTTAATTTGGTGGTAGTATCTATCATGTTATACTATACGTGATTATATGATATAATTAAAACGTGATTCTATGCCAGTATACCAGTTGCATACATGATTATCATACCCAAGAATATGCCTCCACATATCTGATATGAGTGATATGTGTTATCTTTTAGCATCCATTGAGATATTGCAATTGCGACCTGAAATATTGCGCCAGCCCCCGCCGCCAAAAATGCTACTATAAAAATGGGCGAGTATGCAAAGCCGCCGGCCCATGTGCCAAGTATGGCTGGAGCGCCTGCCACCATGCCTAATATGATTAATTTTGGCAGTATGTTCTTTTGTCTGGATAGTGGTGAGGCTATGGCCACTCCTTCGGTGGTGTTGTGTATGGCAAAGCCGACCATCAAAGATGCAGAGAATGCGACCGAGCCTAAATTTAGCGCGGCCCCCAATGCTAACCCTTCACCAAAGTTGTGTAAACCTATGCCGATGGAGACTAGAATGGCTGCCGTTATCTTTGTGTGATGTGATGAGAATCGTCCGGATATATACTGCAATACAAGAAATGCGCCCGATGCTGCGACCAGTATCAGTAATGGTCCGTTGATGGAGCCTGCCAGGGATTCTTGTGACACCTCAAGGGCCTCTTGTATGGCATCGACTCCCAAAAATATCAAGAGGCCCACTGTGATGGCCAGAAAGAATCCCAATTTTTTAGAGTCTAATTTTCGTATGAAGGGCAGCCACAATAGTCCTATGAATACAGGTATTACACCTATGTATACGCCTGCCAGTGCAAATTTTGTCGTTGTCTGAATGTCGGGTGTGACTGCTGGCGAGGCAGCAGCTACGTCCCTCTCAAAGCGGGTACCATCATGTATGGTTATGCCTAGATTGTATGGTTCGGCTTCATTCCAGAAGAATGGTATGCGAACCAATGCTGTCTCGAACCGTTCTAAATTTCCATCAGGTTCTATAGCAGATGGTTGTATTCTGTCATTTACGTCTGCTTGGACTACCTGTACGGGTATTGGGCCTGTATTTCGTATGGTAACTTGTATTTCATTCTCTACAAAATCTATACGTTCTAGTGTCACTTCAGGTAGTGGTGTACCTATTATGATATAGTCTGAGCCGGGGCCTGTTATGTATATGACAAGTATGGTAATCAGTATGAATGGTATGGTGGCGCCTGCCAGTGTTTTAGGGCTCAATCTAAGACCAGAAATGTTCCAACCCAGCCCTTCTCAGAGAACTCTACTTTGTGTGCGTGAAATACATACTGGCCCGGATAAGAGTAGTAGAATTCTAGTATCCCACGCTCAGTCTGGGATAGCGTGATCATGTCTGTGTATGTGGATGGAACAGTATCAGTACCTGTGGGGTAGTAGTGATATAGGTTTCCGTGTAGGTGAAAGTTGTTTATGGGATCAAACTCCACCATGTTTACTGCGTATATTCGTATTAGTTGATTTAGTGATATCTGTATTGGGTGATGTTGGTAATAGAAGGGGATGGTATTTGCAGCATAAAAGTTGTTCTCGCCATCAAAGTCAGTATCAAAGCCGTTCAGTACCATGACCATCTCATCTGCAGCTGGCCTGCCTTGTATAGGGTCTACAATAAAGACACCATACAGTCCGTGTATTATATGCTCTTCAAGGGGCATAACATGGCAGTGGTACGGGTGGACTCCGACGGGTCCGGCCTCAAACTCGTATGTGAACTGCCCACCGTTGGGACCCACAATCTCAAAGACGCCATCCATCTCTGCAGGATGTATGCCGTGAAAGTGCATGGTATGTTGTTTTGAGCCCTGATTGATAAAGTGTATTCGTACTGTATCGCCCTCGGTAGCACGTATGGTTGGGCCAGGTACAGTCCCATTATAGGTCCACACGTTATAGAATACGCCAGGTGATATCTCTTGTATCTGGTCATCCTGAGCTATTATAGTGTATTCGCGTAGTGTGGTGCCATCCGGCTGTGTGGTTATACGACCATACTCAAAGTTGCGCAGGAACTTGTCGGGATCAAACTCAAATGTCGCTTCTGTGTATAGTGGGTCTAGTACCTCGCCGGTGGTACTTATTACGGCACCCGAATGAGTAACGAATGTCTGCTCGGTTACTGCAGTAGAACTATGTGGCGTTATAAGAAGGGCAAATATGACAAACGACATTCCTATGGATGCGGCCATCAGATGGGTGCGGGATATATTCAATGATTCTGTGTGTGGTGTATGGATATATAAAATTTAGCCTGGGCTAAATTTATTAGCTTATTACAACTTTTTGTTACAAAAATGTAATGGCATACAATCTTCAGTGGGGCTGAGACAAAAATACCTTGGAAATGCAAGAACAGGGTGCCAGCGTGTCTCTGTCTGGTAAGCTTCAATAGGATCAATACAAAAATATCTCGGAAATGACACTATAAGTTCACATTACAACACTTTTTTGTGAATATAAACAAAATATAGAATCTTGATACATTTGTTATTATAGTATCAAACAATAAAATGCAATTCCAATATTACGTATAATAGAACTGCGAGTAACAAGCCGCACTAGCATGTTCACATGACTTCTCGCTTCGTCATATGGCTATAGCAGAATCACCCCTCGTTGTTATAGGATCTTCTATGGTCAATAGAGTTTACTAATATCATTTTCAGAACAATATTTCAAAGCTAAACATCTTTAGAGGATGTACCTTTTCTATAATTATATAACAAAATAATTATAGTTTTTTAATTGTATTTTTAAGCACGAAAT
>VYCS01000044.1:23157-36486 GCA_009843815.1 Cenarchaeum sp. SB0675_bin_21
AAATTTTACGATCTTGTATACAAAAATAATGGTTAATTAAGATCGTTATTATATAGAGCATGGTCAAATGGCGCAGCAAAAACCCCGACACGTTATAACAAGTCACTTGCGCAAAAAAATAGTATTTCTATATGAACCAGTGCGCTATGAATAAACTCGGCAGGAATATATCGCCCTTGAGTCTCAGGTGGGATTATTTTCCATATATCAAGATGAATCTACACGAACAAGTAGTTTTTTCGTGGTGTTGGTACTAAAATGATAACGCATTGTGAGAATAACGTAAGATATTTGGGTATAATCACTAGTCAGCATACGTTTTAATCACGTCTACACAAAGATTCATCATAATGCAGAGACCCACTATACTACTACTAAGTATGGCTGCACTACTGGCTGCTGGACTGGGCATAGGCACATTTTCAAGTAGCATGATATTTGATGATCTCAGTGTAGGTACGGGCATGGTAGAGGTAGGCGTACCATTAGAGATAACTGCTGAAATCGAAAGGGGGGCAGGTGGCGTATACGCCGTAGAGATTATGGATCACACCGAAGACATGAGCGTCAAGGCGACCGTCCTAGGGCCACTGCGGGCAGTAACCACATCTGCCACAATAGATGAGGGTGTGTACGAAGAGAGATTCCCAGTGGATGAGACGCATGAATACACACTGGTAATAGAGACCGACTTAAATCCAGTATCGGTAACAGCAGTGATAGGGCCTGAACCTGATGAAGTGGCCACATCCCTGGGATTGTTTGCATCATACATGTTGTTGGTCGGAGTAGTGGGCATGATCGCATCAGCAGTATATCTCATAATACAGAGACGCCGTATCAATTCAGGTAACTATCCATCTCTGTAATACTATCCACAACAGAGTCGAACTGTCCATCATTAGACAAGAACTCTTCCAGTTTCTTGGTATTTGCCGAGTACATATTATTAGTGTAATATAGAAATCCACTTTGTACTGCATATTCAAGGCGTTTGGCTAAAACCTCAGCATCTATATCAGCTACACGCGCCAAATAATCAATATTTTTTGGCCCAGACTCAAGTTCAGCCAAAGCCAGTGATATGCGCTCATCAAACAGTACATCACGTATTTTATCTACATCATGTTCCATTGAGTCCGAATGTGTGAACGCCCAATATAGTCTCTTACAAGAATATCGGCCATGCTGCCATCAGATGTATGAAACATCATACCGTGAGTCTCTTTTGCAAATGTCTGTCCATATTCAACAAGCTCTGGCTCATCAGTGATTACCACCGTATCTATGGATATGCCATCACTTTGGCACCTACGCGCCTCACGTATGGTCTGCGCATGTATGCGCGCGTCTACCTTTTTGTATCTATAACATAGGTATACCTGCCTATCTTTATTGGCATCCAGTCGCATGCTCTTCTCTGCATATATGCGATTTAAGATATCTTGTTCTGGCGCATAAAAGTTAGAGTAGGGTTTCTCGGATAATATTACATCTTTTTGATATGTATTTTCAACATAACACGCGCTAGGCTGGCCATCGGTAATTAAAATTATTTTTTTATTATCAGATGTCACATTACGTAAAATACTACGGGATAACTGCAATGCTGCCTGATAATTTGTATAATGAAGAAACTCATCTGCATCAAAGGCGCGCAAGTATGGTATATCATATGGGTTTATACGCGCCGCCATGGACGCAAATCCCACAATATACACCGAGTCGTCAGGAAATAATTTTGTGTTAGCACCATACAAGCCCCAGAGCGCCCGTTTGGCCGACTCCATACGACTGGTACCATCCTTCATCTTTGTCTTCATTGTAGAGCTCAAATCAATACAGTACACTATGGCAGCCCGAGTATCCGAGTATGTCTCATGTACGGCCATATCCTGTGTTGTTACATTTAGTGGGAATTTATTATTTCCATGATGTAATATTGCATTAAATAACGTATCATGTACGCTCAAATTCTTTGGGTCGTCTCCAAACTCATATTTACGGGTCATATCCATGGTAATCTCACCACTTCCCCTCAGATTGGTCATATGTTCCCCGACACCAGAGGATTTTGCGTTCTGCATAATATTTCGCAGTATCATTCGGCTAATGGTATCAAACCCCTTCTTTGTAAGCCACTTTTTTTCATCTTTAACATACCCCATGTTTTGTAGTCTCTTTACGGCCGACTTTCCATCGCCAATCGTCTCACCAGTCTCAGTATTATTATCACCCTCCATCAAAACAAATGCCTTATTGACATCATTTAGTGTGCTCTTTCCCTTTAGTGCTTGCTGGCATAATCTTTCTAGTAGTTTTTCACCATTATCTTGATTTATTTCATCCTCATTTTGTTGCGCAGTTACCTGTGGACCGGCAGACGTATACACATTATGCGAGGACATATTTAGAGTCACGACGTTCCAATATTTTAGGCGTCTGTCTACACAACCGCTCTAGTACAATCTCTACCATTACCGGCATGACCGCCTCTTTTATTTCGCTCTTATTTTTTGTATTAAAGGTGTGAAAATTCCCATTACTGGTAAATTGCTCCACAATATTATATAAAGTAGGAAAAATCTGCAACTGCTCTATATACGACATTGTATTTGATGTATGAAATTCAGCTCCCTCAAACTCTGATTTTATTTTGTCCACATCAGACGGCTCCATTGTAACATTATTGATATTATCATCATAATTTTGTATTGTTTGATTAATTACATCATGTAGTGTATCATGTCGGTTCTGAGATGTATCATCAATCTCAGATAACTCAAAGCGGGCCACCTGATACAGACAATGCATATCAGAAATTCTAGGGGAGGGTATCGCATCAGGTCTTGCCCTATACGCCTCAGCAACTAACAACTCCAAGCCATGTATACCCATACGGACACTCACACCCTTCTCCTGATTTACCAGTGGGTTGGCGCGCACATTACGTATTATCCCAGCCAATACATGTAATACGGTATCAGATATTATCGCACTCTTTGGTGTGTTGGCCTCCTGTAGTATTATACGCATCTCATCTTGTATTGTATTGGGATATCTGGTGCGTATGTGACTCTTTAATCTATCATACAATGGCTCTATGATACGCCCCGAGTGCGTGTAATCCACAGGATTTGCCGTTGCGAATAATACAGTACGAGGCCTAAACACTACAGGATACGAACCTGCAGTGAAGAGTCCATCTTGTAGTACAGACAGCAGAGCAACCTGCTTGCGCGTATCTAGGACGGGTAGCTCATCAATACAGAATATGCCATGTTTGGCCTGCATTAGATAACCTGGTGAGTATGTTGACACATCATACATCTCGACACCCTTCTTTGCCACCTTGGCCACATCAATATATCCCACCATATCCTTTACAGTAATGTCGGGAGTGGCCACTACAAACTTTGATCTATCCAAACCTGATACCCATCTAATTTTAGCATCATAACCATTATCCCGTATATACTCAGAACTCTCAGGACTGATATAGAACTCTGATGATGCAGAAGCAATATCATCACTCTGTAATAGTGCGGCAAGTTGCGCAGATGGCAAATCATATGGGGTATCATTGGTAATACTGCCATGTATGATGGGCATGGGAGATAGTAGTGTGGAGGATATCACCTGCGCCAAGCGAGTCTTTGCTTGGCCGATTTGTCCCACCAGTAAGACATCATGACCAGCCAATATGGCCCTATCCAAGGCGGGTATCACATCAGAGTCCAGGCCTATAATACCCGGATATCTGTCATCATCACTTAGCCTCATCATCAGATTCTCCCGCAACTGTCTTGGAGCATCTGCAAACTCATACTCTGAATCCAATAGGTCGCCTATGGTACGAATGCTCTCATAGTCATCAGGTACGCCATAGTACATACTCCCCGTGTATAACGCCTAATTTTTAATGTTTCAGATTTCATGATAGTGTTTCATAATTTGCATGCCTCCCGGCTACGGGTCGGTATCATAGATCCCTATGGGCAGTCAGATGGATGAGATGGACTGCTCCAAGAGGGGTTGACCATGCACATACTCAGACCTGCTGATGGGCAGCATTGCATACACACGGTGGATGATCGGTAAGGGCATCCTCGTTCAAGAGGCTGCTGGGCGAGGCGCTCCGGGCGGTAAAATCCGAACATATGATGATAAAAATTGCTACAAAGATTGCCACATATAAAAAAACCCAATACATCATGCGCGCCGCAGGGAGAACAGAGTGCCGCGCGGTCCGGGTTTCGCATGGCGGCCGAACTGTCCAGGTTGTGCCAGGTCACAAATTATGAACCGCTGTCGATTTTGCAAAAGATATTATCAGGATGATTATACTACACATTCATGGAGATATCGGTAAAGCAGATGTACGACATTGAAAATGCTGGCCACAAAATGGGATTTCATAAAATATTGATGATGGAGAATGCCGGGGCGGCCACCGTACAAAGACTGCTAAGCCATACAGATGACATATCATCCAAAACCATACTTGTCATAGCAGGTATGGGCAACAACGGTGGCGATGGCCTAGTCATGGCAAGACATCTGGTCGGTTATGGAGCCGATGTCACCATATGTCTGATGGGAGAGCCATCAAAGATAAAGACTACGGAGTGTCAACAAAACTACAATATACTAACAAAGATGCCATCCATAACAATATCAGGCAGTATAGATACTACAATACAGTACGACATAATAGTAGATGCCATGCTAGGTACGGGTATAACAGGAGAGATAAGAGAGCCATACAGTACAGCCATACAGTACGTAAATAATTCAGAGGCATTTGTATTGGCCGTAGATGTGCCATCTGGCCTGAATCCAGATACAGGTCTACATGCCGACGCATGCATACATGCGGATGTAACTGTGACGTTCCACAAGATGAAACGGGGCATTCCCAAACGGCCAGATATAACCGGTATATTATACACAGAACGTATAGGAATCCCTCCCGAAGCCGAGGAGGGCATCATATAATGATACTGATAAAGCAGATATCAGTAGGTTCGATGCAAAATTTTACTTATGTGATACATGATAGCCACACCAGCAAGGCCATCATAGTGGACCCGTCATGGGATTTAGACAAGATTACAGACTACATATCAGCCAAAGATCTTCAACCAATCAATATAGTCAACACACATAGTCACTTTGATCATACACTGGGCAATCAGGTATTATCCCAACGATTACGCATATCAATTATACAGCATGCCAGCTCAGGTATGCCTCACAATATAGACATAAACGAAGGTGATACGGTAAACTTTGGAGACAGTAAACTACAAGTGTTACATACGCCAGGCCACTCACAAGACAGTATATCTCTACTAAACGATACACAAAAGATAATTCTCACCGGAGACACGCTCTTTGTGGGTAGTTGTGGGCGAACAGACCTGCCGGGAGGCGATGCATCGCAGTTATATCACTCACTACAACGACTATCAAAACTAGACGGCACATATACCATATACCCAGGACACAACTATGGCAGAACCACCAAAAGCACCATACAAGAACAGAGAGCAACCAATCTAGCACTACAGCCCCGCACAGAAGAAGAGTTTGTTGCATTGTTGGGATGATCTTGACTCTAAAGCCGGGCCGCACCCTATTCTCACTTGTACTATCATATACCGATACAGCAAAGATACCTGGAATCACAATTGCTGGGGCCAGCCCTCAAGATACAATATATACGCCACCTGCCGATGCCGAGTTGATACACCATGGTCACTGCATATCCATACCAGGTCTGCCGGTAACTCCCGACGGCAAGCCCACACCCGCTCTACTAACAAGAGCAGCCCTAACATACGCAGATATACCACATATCGTAATAGATGCCGGCTGTGCCGTGTCACCCCAGATGCCACACATACACACAGGCATAAAACCTGGAAACAACATAGAGGTGAAACCTGCCATGTCGTATAAGGACGCCTTATACACGATGCAGGTAGGCGAGTATGTGGGTCATACATTATCATCACTCTGTGACAATCTAATCATAGGAGAGTCCATACCTGCGGGTACCACTACGGCATTGGCGCTCCTACGGGGACTAAACTTGCCGTATAAAGTGAGCTCATCAATGCCAGACAATCCTACAGATATAAAAGAGCGGGTAGTATCTGCTGCCCTGTCACGCTTAAACATGGACACATATCTGAATGTAGCGGCGCAGACCGCCGACCCCATGATACTGTTTGTGGCCGGCATGCTAAATGGATCATCATCAAATGTCATATTAGCAGGTGGCACACAGATGCTAGCCGTATTAGCTTTATCTATCAAGATGAAACATAACATACAAGACACAACATTGGCGACGACCACATATGTGGCCGATGACCCAAAAGTATCATTCCATAAGCAGGCTGAGCTATTTGGCGTTAATGTAATATCAGTGAATCCACATCTAGAAGACTCAAGACATGCAGGAATCCGGGCGTATGCAGAGGGCTTTGCCAAAGAGGGGGCCGGCGCGGGGGGCGCCATATATGCGGCTCAGACCATAACTAATACAGACATACTGCCACGTATAGATGAGGAGTACGATACCATACTACTTGACCGTGACTGACTTTGCCAGGTTTCTAGGATAGTCCGGGTTGATATCCCGGGCCAGGGCGGTATAATACGCAAGTAGTTGGGAGACCACAACCTCTGCAAGTGAATATGTAACACCATCACCAGATGGTATGCCAATCCAGTGGTCATATACATCACTACTCTTATCAGATACTCCTATTATGGTACCGCCTCTAGCCTGCACCTCACGGGCGCCAAGCAGCATATCATTGTAGGTATCATCATGTGGGTTCATTACGATTACAACACTGCTTTTGTCTATCAATGCTAGGGGGCCATGCTTCATCTCGCCACCGTTCAGTCCCTCAGCATGAATATACGTCAACTCTTTTATCTTCAGGGCGGCCTCAAGTGCCACCGAATGGTGTATGCCCCGCCCTAAAACATAGACATCCTTGGTATCACCAAGTGTATACGCCACATCACGGATCATATCAGAGTTAGATATTACATCAGATATTGCATTGGATATTTTATTATGATCAATTCCCGCACCATCAGTCAGTGTATCGACTAGACGTAACAACAAGCCACACTGTGCCATGAAACTCTTTGTGGCGGCCACCCCAATCTCCTGACCACAGTCCATCAAGAGTATCACATCAGATATTTTTGCCAGTGATGAGTTTACAGAGTTCACCATACATACAATTACACAGCCTGCCTTTTTGGCTATGCGTACCGCATCCAAGACATCGGCGCTCTCACCACTCTGGGATATTGCAAGGAGGACATCGCCGGACCGCAGCATATCAGACTCTGCAGACATTTCACTGGACAGTATAACCTCAAGTCGTATGCCGGCAGACCGTCTTAGTATCTTTTGGCCTATCAAGGCGGCATTATAACTAGTACCGCTACCTGTAGCATATGCAAAACCTGCAGACCGTATCATATCAGATACTTGCTCCATCTGTTTGTGGGAATTCATGCCGGCGCGTAGTATGGCATTTGGCTGCTCGTGTATCTCTTTTAGTGTGTAATTGGCGTATTCGCCCATGCGTGTATCGCCAAACTCCTTTGATACTGTAGTGGTACGATGCTTTATAACATTCCCCGCATAGTCCATAATCTGCACATCGTTATTCTGTATTATACAGCACATGCCACTCTCCAGATATATGGCCTCGTCGGTATGCTCTATGAATCCTAGTACATCACTAGACAGAAAGATACCATTCTCTGCCATGCCCACTATCAGTGGCTCGCCGTATCGTGCAGATACCATAGCGCCATCATCAAACATCGCTATAAACGCATAATGGCCTTGTATATCCTGTATGGTATTGATTAGTGACTCTTTGATATCTCCGGTTCTATCCTTGTGATACTGTAATAGATTGGCTATAACCTCGCTATCTGTTTCGCTTGCAAATGTATAGCCATCTTCTTTTAATCTGTCACGTAATGTCTCATGATTCTCTACAACGCCATTATGTACGATGGCCACATCCCCAGAGCTACTCATGTGAGGATGAGCATTGATATCAGTTACGGCACCATGGGTAGCCCAACGGGTATGTCCCAGTCCAGTAACACCAGAGAGCGCATCCAAACCCTTTTGGTCGTTTACCTCTTGTACGCGGCCAGTTCCCTTGCGCATACATATTGAGTCATTATCATGTGTGGCGACACCCACGCTGTCATATCCCCTGTACTCCATCCTGTGTAGTGACTTGACCAAAATGGGTGCAGCATCAGATTTACCCACATATCCAATTATAGAGCACATTATTGTTTGGTCTTTGGTTCTACTTTTAATGTTGATGATGGATTTATCCGTATTGTGGATTCCTCATCGGGTCGCACCACATATGAAGGGATGTTCACTATACGATCACCTATCAATATATGGCCATGTACCACTGCCTGACGTGCCTGGTACGGAGACTTGAATCCTAGATTCTTCCACACCACAGTCTGTAGTCTTCTAGATAGTAGGTCAGTCACCTGCAGATTCAATACATCATCAAGTGTGGCATCCTCATTTACCAGACCTATACGTGTAAGGGATCTCATAAGTATGGGCTCGCGCTCTGCACGGACCTCTTGTCGTAGAGCTAAAAGAGAGCGGGCCTGATGTCGCACTCTAGACAGTTCGGTGTGCGCCTTCCACAGTTCTCTCTTTGTGCGCAAGCCAAACGAACCCAGAGTACGTAGCTCCTCCATCTTAAGATCATAATTTAGTGGACGCTCTGGTTTACGCCACACCTTACGTGGAAACTTTGGGTCACCCATCATTCATCACTTCTTGCCTGGCTGGGCCTTTCCTCCTTTTGCCACTCCCACCGTACCGCCTCCACGTCCTGTGGTGCGGGTGCGCTGTCCGCGTACCTTCAAACCGTATAGATGTCTATATCCACGCCAGCTGTTCACCTGGCGTTCTCTCTCTATATCTTTGCGAATTGTAAACTGAATATCTGATGTCAACAGATGCACATCTTGACCAGTCTCTATATCCTTGCGGCGGTTTAAAAACCAAATTGGAAATCCCGCAGATTGTGGGTTCTGTATCAACTCCTCTATGCGTGCGGCATTATCCTCACTCATATACCCCATGCTAGAGTTCTTGTCTATATCTAGTTTCAACAGGATGGCATTGGCAAAGTTATACCCCACTCCTCGAATCTGTGTCAGTCCCACTATGGACTTTTTATCACCGGGTATGTCGTTTCCCAGTATCCTCACTATATGGCGGTATTCACTCAAGTACCGATTTATTCTATAGCCCGTTTAAAAACCATTACATCTAGATATGATAACAATGCGACACTTACACCTAGACAAGCATGGAATTCGAGGTATATCCATTGCCGAGAGCTATTCTGCATCGGCTGCAACATCTACCCTTGCGGGCATAATAATGAGAAATGACCTTCTACTAGATGGTTTTGTCTTTGATGCCATCAAAGTTACAGGTGATGACTCTACTGACACGATACTAAAGATGTGCCGTTCAAGATGCGATGTGTCATATGTCATAACATGGGGGAGCATACTATCTAGATACAATATTGTGGATGTATGCAGCATATCAGAGTCATTAAACATACCCGTACTGGCAATATCAGATACGCACCACAAAGACATATCGAATACATTACCGCCTGAAAAGCTCCATATCTACAACGCACTACCAGATAGACATACAGTACATCTGCATACAGGCCATACACTAGATGTGCATGTATCTGGATGCACCATGCATGAGACAAGACGCCTCCTGAACCGCATAACCATACAGGGTCGCATACCTGAATCCATACGATTAGCAAGGATTTTGGCCTCATCCATACGACAGTACGCAAGAGTTTGACTATTAGCAAAACAATATACATATCAGCAACAATTTTAATCGTCACAAGTAATGTAGCATAATGGAACACTTTGATGATATAATACAGTACATGGAGAAAGCGCAGAGATTTCGAGAGCAGATACACTCCGAGTCCCGGCGTATAATAGCTGACTGTAGCAGGACCATAATACAGATACACCAAGGAGATGGCAAGGAAGCTCAAGAGATGCTACATAACATAAAGTCCAGCTTGACCAAACTACAACGCATAGCCATACCCCGCGACATAGTCACCGTTGAGCAAGAGTACACGGAAGCCTACACATTATACAATATAGTAAATCACAACACAATCCCCACATCAGACCAGATAGGTGTTAGTCCCGAATCCTACATACTAGGCATGCTAGATACCATTGGAGAGCTGAAACGCTTCATGCTGAACTGCATCCGCAATGGCAACCCAGATACCGCCTACAATACATTTGATACAATGGAGTCACTATACGAAGACCTGTATCCGTTTGCCGCATACAACACCATACTAAAAGAGTCAAAGCGTAAGCTGGACGTATGCCGCATAACACTAGAGAACTCTAGGGCAATAATCACTGAGGAGAGGCGACGACAATATCTAATATCAGAGATGCGGGCGATGGGATTTGAACCCACGAACTCCTAAGAGACTAGCCCCTCAAGCTAGCGCCTTTGGCCAGGCTGGGCGACGCCCGCATGGCAAATATGATGTATGGTTTTTATATTCCTTGAGGGGAGCTGTACCATATGCTGGTACCAGTTAGATGTTTTACATGTGGAAATTTAATCGCCGATAAGATGAGTGCATACAAAAGGGAGTTAAAGGCTGGAAGAGAGTCCAGAGAGATACTAGATAGTCTAGGTTTACACAGATACTGTTGCCGCCGAATGCTACTCACTACTGTAGAGACCATACATCAGGTAATACCATTCTATGAGGCCATGCACAAAAGAAACGAAGAGACACGTCGGGAAATTATTTGACACTCATAACATCTGTACGAGGCCGTATAATATACAACAGTCGAGGCCAATCGACTATAGAAGTAGATATATCCACAAAGACTCATACTGGTCGTGCAGCAGCCCCATCTGGTGCTAGTGTGGGCCGATACGAGGCGGCTGCATTTCCAAAGGGCGGTGCGCGAAAGTCCCTAGACATACTAGAGGATAATGCCTCAAAGTTCATAGGTATAGATTCTACAGATCAAAAGGCCATATACGAAGCTCTAAAGACCATAGATAGTACAGACAACTACTCTGTAATTGGCGGCTCTACTGCCTATGCTGTATCTATGGCGTCAGCACAGGTGGCCGCCCTCACACAAGACATACCACTATACAAGTCCATACACTCCAAAGAACACTACAAACTCCCCATACCACTGGGTAACATACTAGGTGGTGGTGCCCACGCTGGCCATGGAGCGCCAGACATACAAGAGATACTGGTATTCACTCTGGCAAGTCGCTCCATACGAGATGTCATACAGACAAACATTGATGTGCACAAACAACTTGGTGTGTTACTCGCAGAGCGCGACATTACATTTACACGAGGTCGAAGTGATGAGGGAGGTTGGGCGCCCAACATGAACAATGAACAGGCACTAGAGATATCGGCGCGCGCCTGTGAATCATTGGGATACACACTCGGCAAGGAGGTCGCACTTGGTGTTGATTTTGCATCATCCACACAGTACAACCAAGAACAAGACAGGTACATCTACGACAGGGCAGGTTTTGAGAACAGTACAGGTGAGCAGATAGAGTTTGTCTCAGATATCATAAAGCGTTACAAAATAAAGTACGTCGAAGATGCAGTACATGAAGAGGCCTTCAAAGATATGTCCATATTAACATCAAGGTTTCCAGATGTCCTAATAGTTGGTGATGATCTCACAGTCACCAATTATACAATACTGCAAAAGGCCATATCTGACAAATCCTGCAATGCTGCCATACTAAAGGTAAATCAGGCCGGCTCTCTATACGAAGCCATGCAGTTCGCCGATATGGCCACACAGAACAACATCAAACTGATAACATCACACCGCTCTGGTGAGTCCAACGACTCTCAGATAGCACATGTGGGAATATCTACTGATTCGACACTATTAAAGACAGGCATACTAGGTGGTGAGCGCGTCGCCAAACTGAACGAATTACTACGAATATCTGGAAACGATTTAATACGTGGGTTAGGAGAGTTATAAACACATGATGCAGGAACCGCTAGATGTCAAAAGCAAGATACTAAGTACAGGGATTCGTGTTGGCACACACGTCAAGACAAAGTTCATGGCACCGTTCATAACCATGGCCAATCCGGACGGTATGTACCAGTTTGATATGGATACCACGCTACAACGCATAGACGCTGCAGGTCGGTTCATAAACAAGGTGGGTCCTGAAAATGTACTAGTATGTAGTGGTCGAGAGTTTGCCTACTCTCCTATTGAAAAGTTTTGCGAGATCACAGGTGCGCAGATGAAACTCAACAGATTTATGCCTGGCACATTGACAAACCCATCCTTAAAGTACTACATAGAGCCCAAGCTCATACTGGTATCCGATCCCCAAGTAGACGAGCAGGCCATCATAGAGGCTACAAACGCTGGTATTCCTGTAATAGGCATTGCCAATACAGACAACATAACAGCAAATGTAGACCTTGTAATACCAGCAAACAACAAGGGTCGCCGCTCCTTAGCCACAATATACTGGCTACTGGTAAGGCGTATACTAATCGAACAGGAGAAACTTACTGAAGATGGCCACATGACACAGGAGATAGATGACTTTGAGACAAAGCACCTATACGATGACTAAAAATTTTATACCTCGCCATAGATGACATTGTAATGGTCTGGAAGAAGGTAGCCACACAAGGAGATATAGCACCTGGCAAGGGCAAGGCCTTTGATATAGATGGCAACAAGATAGCTGTATTCAATCAAGATGGATACCATGCAATTGATGACATATGTGTACACCAAGACGGCTCGCTGGCCCCGGGCAATTTGGATGGCGACATAGTAGAATGTCCTCTGCACTTTTGGCACTACAACATACGAACCGGCGAGCTGATAGACTATCTAAAAGACATAAAATTACGCACATATCCGGTAAAAGTACAAGATAGCAGCATATACGTTGATGTGTGATGATTTTAGCACTAGGTTAACATTTTACCACTAGTTATATACTATAAAGGCCATAAATTATTTAATGAATATAATACCATACATAGCACTACTAGTAATATCAGTGGGGGTTGCCACAGCACAAGCATCAGATGATGTAATCCCAGAGTGGATAAAGGCCACCGCAGGTTGGTGGGCAGATGGCATAACATCGGATGCTGAGTTTGT
>VYCS01000044.1:36586-40261 GCA_009843815.1 Cenarchaeum sp. SB0675_bin_21
TGGTGGGCAGATGGCATAACATCGGATGCTGAGTTTGTTGCAGCCATAACTCATCTGATACAGATTGGAGTAATATCCATACAATCAGATGACAGACTAGCAGTATGCGCTGAGTTTACAAGGGCATACGAGATACGGGACTGTGAGAATGCCATCAGAGAGGAGATGCTACGTGAAGAGTACACCGATACTGCTACTTCTTATGTGGTGGGCCCCATCACATATTACTACCCTGGTGCGCATCTTGAGAATACCGCAGGTGGCCAGCCGCTACTCACCATTCGTATGTATGTAATAAACCATGGAGATGACAACGTTACACTATCATGTTCAGGCCCTGCAATATGCAACTATGATGTGACGGATGGTACCAACGCATACAAGTATGCGTCAACAGACTTTACTAGTGGAAGTATCACTCTAAAACCAGATCAGGGCCGAGAGTTCGAGATAATCTTTGGACCAAATATAGGGTATGGTGGTACAACGTTTGTATATGATGATACCAAAGAGTACCACTTTAGAATCAGTGAATCATTTGGTTCTGCATCAATACCGTTGAATCTAGAGTGATACTTTTTTTAATTTTTTATATGCGATAAGTTAGGGAATTATATACATGAGTTACCAATCCTGATACCTGTGCATCAACTCCTCCTTAAATACTAGTATACCGTATTATATATTGTGATACGGGTAATTAAGGTACCGCTACGTAGGGATGTGCAATTCGCCGAGTGGACGCGCCGTATGAGTCATGTGTCAAGATATGTGTACAACCGGGCGATATCAGAATATCTGTACGGTGGCGAATACACAGAGAGGGTGGTAGTGGACATCCTACGGCCCTTCAAACTGCCAGACATGCTGGACGATTTTACATCAGGTACACTGGAAGATGACTACCAAGCATATGACTTTGGGCCATCAAAGAAGGCACTAAAGTACGGCATGTACAAACAGCTTACGGGGTGGCGTGCTAAACATACATGGGTGCGCGAATGTCCCGTATCGTTTGGCCGCGGCGCCATACAGGATGCCTCGGTTGCATACAGAAGAGTTATAGATGACAACTCAGACCACGCGCCGTATCGCCGCAAAGACGACCGCATCATACTTAGTTCCGTTACACCACCTGTACGGAAGGATGAGCACACCGTACATATCCCCGGATACGGTATTGTGGAGACCACCAAGCCCATTGATACAGCATGGGGCATGCGGTCATTCAAGATAGTCGATGTTACCAAGAAGGTAACCAAATACACAAAGCCGTCCGACCACATGTTTGAGCTGCATATCGCCGTGCGCGTACCGGTCGAGCCACACCGTAATACAGGTGTAATATGGGGTGTCGATGTAGGCGGCAGGCACCTGGCAGTTACTGTTGACACAAATGGCAATGTTACAATACACAACACGCGCCATAGAACCATCCTGCGGGAGATAGACGCGCTCAAGAGCCTGCGCGATCGCAGGCGGAAGCATGGCCGGAAGTGGTGTATGCTGAACGACCAAATTAAGCGGTTATACAGGAAGGCCAACAACATAGCCGCGAACACCATAAATCAGACAGTTGCGCGCATAGCGAGTGGTGTGGACGCAGTCGTGGTCGAGTCGCTCTCCGTAAAAGACATGACTACACATGGTGGGAATTACAAACGCGCCATGAACCGCGCCATGCGGGAGAATCGCGTTGGGGAGTTCCTGCGCAAACTTGTACAGTGGTGTGATATACACAACATACCGTTGTTGGGGGCATCGGCAAAATACACCAGCCAGACGTGCCATGTGTGCAGTATGGTGGATGCAAAGTCACGCATATCACGTGACGAATTCATTTGCGCTAATTGTACCAGAGTGTTTCACGCGGATGTCAATGCCGCCTGGAATATCCTGTATCGGGCGGCCGAGAAGGTCGTCCTAAGACGGTCGGGGCAGAAGGCGGGCTACAAGCCAACACCCGCCATGCTCCGTTCCATACAACAAGACCGTCAGAAAAGGGGCAAGCGCGCAGCTGTGGCTGTATACTTATCTATATAATTCCCATAGTTTACAATACGACAGTGGACTCGATAGAGATACATGATACGATGAGCGGTACGCCTATAAAGCTACATAATAAAAATATCAAAATATACTTGTGTGGTGTCACCACATATGATGACACCCACATAGGACATGCTCGAACCATAATCGTCTTTGATGTGTTGCGCAGATATCTAGAGGACATGGGTAGGCATACAACAATGGTACAAAATTTTACCGACATAGATGATAAAATAATTCAGAGGGCAGAGGCAGAGGGTGTAGATGCATTAGAGCTGAGTTTTTCATATATAGAGAGGTATCATCAGGACTTTGATAGATTAAACGTTAAACGCGCAGACATGTATCCTCAGGCTACCACGCATATACAAGATATAATCGACATAATATCAAAGTTAATAGAGTTAAAGCATGCGTATGTAGCCAAGTCTGGCGTATACTATATGGTGGAGTCTTTTAGTGAGTATGGGATACTCTCAAAGAAGAACATCAAAGAGTTGCGCTCTGGTACACGAATAGACCCAAAAGAGGATAAACACGATACGGTGGACTTTGCTTTATGGAAGAGGACAGACTCAAAGCCACACTGGGAGAGTCCATGGGGTGCTGGAAGACCAGGCTGGCACATAGAGTGCTCGGCCATGAGTCTGAAACATTTAGGTGAGACATTCGACATACATGGTGGCGGTCGGGATCTAATATTTCCACACCATGAAAACGAGATTGCCCAGACCGAGGCATGTACCAAACTCCCATTAGCCCGAGTATGGATGCATGTTGGCATGGTTACCATATCTGGTCAAAAGATGTCAAAATCATTGGGAAATATAAAAACCACAAGGAACATACTTGATGAGTGGGGGCCCAACACTCTTCGCCTGTTTTGTCTGTCTGGGCACTACCAAAAACCCATAGATTATACAGAAGAGTTGTTGGTCGAATCATTAGATTTGTGGCGTCGCACAGAGTCATGTTATTATACTTTAGAGCAGACTGCTAGTAGACATGATAAAGTAGTGTGTGATGAGTTTGATCAGGCACTATCATCTAACCTTAACACGCATAAAGCCATCATAGTACTTGGCAACATAACCAAAGAGGTGGGCGAGATGGCATCTAAGGGAAGATTAAATCCCGATACTGCAAGTGTGCTGTATGGTAAACTTGCACGAATAATAGAGATATTTGGGTTAAAGATAAGCAGGCCTTTAGATGCAAGACAAATACAAAATTACACAGTACAGAGAGATAGCCTGCGCCAGAATGGAGAGTATAAGCAGGCAGACATTATTCGTAATGAATTAAATGCAAAAAATATAGAGTTGTTGGATTACAAAAATGGTACCGTCTGGGTATGCCACGAGCATATACAAAAAAGATAGTACCGCACAGCATACATTAGGGGTTCTTGGCACTAGTTGTCGATTTAGGCATTATTTAAATAATAAATTGACATATAATGTATTATGGTATATCTGCGTGTTAAAAAGGCAAAGGGTGTCGAATATGCATATCTAGTAAAGAGCGTCTGGGATAGTAACAAAAGAACATCCAAACAGATAATTATAAAATATTTGGGAAAATTAGATTTAATAACTAAAAATGATATACCGCCCGAATATAAGG
>VYCS01000009.1:0-9531 GCA_009843815.1 Cenarchaeum sp. SB0675_bin_21
TGGGACGTATCCGGCGTGACCGGGATGGCAAATATGTTCAGCTACACCCACTCCTTTGACTCGGATCTGTCCGGATGGGACGTATCCGGCGTGACGACCATGTACGCAATGTTTGCGGGCGCAAGGTCCTTTGACTCGGATCTGTCCGGATGGGACGTATCGGGAGTCGCCGACATGGCGGACATGTTCAGGTCTACCGGCGCATTCAACTCGGACATATCCAGATGGGAGATCCAAAGGGACACCCGCATCACCGCCATGCTGTATCGCGCAGACGCCTTTGAGCAGAACCTCGGCGAGTGGTACATCATAATGCAGGACACCTCCATCAGGCCGGGAGATGTGCCCGGCATAGTTGGGTACGTCACCACCCTGAACCCATATCTGGACGGCCAGAATCCGTCATACAAGATAGGTACGGGCGGGGATTCCGGGCACTTTGAGATGGAGTCTAACGCCCTCAGGCTAAAGTCGGTTCCGGAAGGCAGCGGGCCGTATACCGTGAACATAACATCTTCTGGCGGCTACGGAACAGGCAACTCGCGGACGCTCGGGATAACGGTCTCAGATTCCGCAGGACCCGCTCCTACCGGCCCACGCGACATAACCGGACTCACGCTTGCAAGCACGGCCCCGGGCACCGCCGAGGTATCATGGGATGCTCCGGCCAGAACGCCCGATGGCTACCGTGTGTCATGGGCCAAGGTGGGCGAGTCCTACCTGGCCTGGAGGAACTCTGACGGCAACGCCTTCCCCACATCGCCCGGATACACCATCATGGGCCTGGAGGAGGGCGAGGCCTACAAAGTGCAGGTGCGCGCACGCTACAGCGACGGCGGTCCGGGGCCCTGGAGTGGCGAGGTCACCATCACTGTCTCTGCCAACACCCCGCCGACCGTCTCGGCCGGCCCCGACCAGACAGTCGCCGAGGGCGACACGGTAGTCCTAGCAGGCACCGCCTCCGACGCCGACGCCGACGCCGGCGACACACTGACCTACCTGTGGTCCCAGAACCCATCCTCCCCGACCATCGCCTTTGCCAACGCCACCTCCATATCGACCACTTTCGCCGCCCCGCAGGTCTCCTCCAACGCCACCATCACCCTCACGCTCACGGCCACCGACCAGCACAACACCGCCGCCTCCGATACGATGACCCTGACTATCACCGATGTTCCCGACACCACCCCTCTTGCCAACAACCACGCCACCGGATCTCCGGCCATCACCGGTACTATCCAGGTGAGCCAGACGCTTACCGCGGACACCTCGGACATCTCCGATGCTGATGGCATGATCAACGCCACCTTCGCCTACCAGTGGCTGTCCAACGACGGTGCTACCACCTCCGAGATCTCCGGCGCCGCTTCCTCCAGCTACACGCTGGCCGCCAGCGATCAGGGCAAGACCATTCAGGTGCGCGTTACATTCACCGACGATGCCGGCAACCCAGAGTCGCTGACCAGCGTCGCCACTTCCCAAGTGGCTCCGACAGTCCCCGGATCCCCGAGCATCTCGTCTGTCTTGCCGGCCGCCAGGGGCGAGCTGAGCATCTCCTGGCAGGCCCCCATATACAACGGCGGCAGCAACATAACCGGATATATCATCCAGTGGAAGGAGGCCACCGGCAGCTGGAGCAACTCCGCCGATGTCTCGGAGGCCACCACCACCGACTCCCACTACACCGTCACCGGCCTGACCGACGGCACCACCTATGCCGTCCGGGTCATCGCCACCAACCAGGCGGGGGACGGCCAGCCGTCATCCGAGGCCACCGCCACACCGCGCAATCCGCGCCACATCACCGGCTTCACCCTCAGCAGCACCCAGCCCGGAACCATCCAGGTCGACTGGAGCGAACCCGCCGAGGATCCCACCAACTACCGCGTCTCCTGGGCCAAGGTGGACGAGCGGTTTCCGACCCTAGCCGCCTCTACCGGCTACGCGTTCCCCGACAGCACTTCCTATACGATAACCGGTCTGGAGGAGGGGGCCGAGTACAAGGTGAAGGTGCGCGCCCGGTACGACAGCGGCGGAAACGGCGCCTGGAGCGATATACTTACCGCCACCGTCGCGAGTTCCAGATGATGGAACCGTCACCATCTACGGCATCCGCCGCGCAGCCGGGGCAGTCCCAGAAGAGGACCATTCGGAGAGGCGGTGGGGCAGTGACCTACAGCCGGACAGCCCTAGGTAGGCCTGCTCGTCTTGATACCAGTACCATCTCGAACCATATTTCACACGTTTTTTCCACTTTTTGTGGTTAGACTCGTGCTCTTCTTTTGTCAGATGCGCAAACCCTCTCAGGTCTGTAATGCCATCGCCTAGCTTATACATGACGGCCATGGTTCTGTCCCTGCTGACCCCGCCGGAGCGCGTCGTTGCATTATGGTTTATCCGGATGTAGGGTATGATGCCAAGCTGATGAATCCATGCCGTACCTTGTGTTTAAACCGGATATACTCGCTTCGAGCAGTCGGACTGAGTCCAGTACCGTCTATTACCAGGTTCAACAGGTCCGTTCCGTACAGGTCTATTCCCGGTCAATTTGGACTCCTACAGGTAAGAGTGTACGACCCAGGCAACAACTTGTCTTAAATACTTGACAATAACTGCTGGCGTAAACGTTCCATTATCCTCTAACTAATGGAATATCACGTCATGCGTATTTGACCATCATACAACAGCACGCATCCAAAAATGCCGCTTTTGGAAATTTTAGGCGGGGTTATGATACTAACTCAGAATCTGTAAAACCTTAAAAGTATATTAGAGTGGTAGTATGACGAGCTTGGTGCATACTGTAGGTTACATGTGTCTAATTGTGACATTATTGGGTACAAGTATTGCGTATGCTGATGATACCGTTACCATAGGTGGAGTCTTCAACATATCCGGATGGGCCGAAGGGGAGAAGAGCAAGACTGCAGCGGAGTTTGCCGTCAACGACTTTAATGAGTATCTAGACATGATTGGTGCAGACTGGGACCTCAAGATGCGGATCGAAGATACTCAAGACAATGCCAATATAGCACTCAGCAAGCTTCAAGATCTTCGAAGTAGTGGTGTAGACTTGGTGGTGGGGGTGGCATTCAGCCACTTTATCAATCTGGCGTATAACTACATTCAGACCAACGATATACTGGTCATATCCCATGCCGCTCAGGCTGCAAATCAGGAGATTGATGATAACGTATTCCGTTTAGTACCAAATGATGGACAACAGGTACCGGCCATAAGCGCTGCCGCTCAGGATGCAAATGTAACCACACTGATTACGATATCCTACATTGGTTCATGGGGTGATGGAATAGTGGATGGTGTGGAAAGTTTCTTTGATGGAGAGGTTGTAAAACTCCTACGGTATGACTATGAGACGGCAGATTATTCCGCCGTGGTCTCATTTCTAGATGCAGAAGTGGCTAAGCTGGTTGATGAGCATGGCGCTGATAGCGTGGGAGTTCTGTTTGTGGGTGGTGATGAGATCCTACAGATAGCGCACCAGCTGAAGCTATATGAAAATTCCCACAAAGTAAGATGGTTTGGTACAAACAATCAGGCAGGGCAGTCCTACTTTCATTCTGATCCCATCATGCGTGAGTTTGCTGAGACTACCAAGTTTACTGCCGTACGATCCATCCCTGCCCAAAGCAACCCGATAGGCACTGCACTAGATGAGCGCTTTATTGAAAGGTACAACTCTACAGCAAGCATATACAATTATGCGGCGTATGATGCGGTATGGCTGCTTGGTATGACCATACTACAGACTCAGAGTACCGACTCTTCAACATTAATCAAAGCCATTCCGGCTGTGGCATTACACACCATTGGTGCGTCGGGCCATTTGGAGCTAAGTCCTGGTGGTGACCTAGCCAATGCCGCATTTGAGATATGGCGGTTCCAAGATGGTGTATGGATCACATACGCAGATTATATACATGAACCAAGATAGAGTGTAACCGTTCAACTCCGCCCCAAACTGTTAGGCCCCTTCAGCAGGAGGGCCGACTATTATCACTAGACTCTAGATATACTTAACAGAAGACCACATATTTCATAAAGGTCTGTGTTTACCGCAAGGCAAAAGTACGTAGACACTTTAATGCACAACCTATACGTAAAAGTGTTCACGAACTTAGGGTCTGTTAAGATATAGGTACCCATAATCCCCTGTTGATTTGGGTACCTGGATATGATCAACATAGCTCTGTCCTCTCTTGGAGCGGTTCACCTCATCTAGCTGGGCTTCCCAGTCTGGGCCCATCTTGATCACGAGCACCTACCAAGAGCCACACTTCTAGCATCTTCTCTGCTGGTGACCGCTTGGGCTTGCCGTACCGGATGGGATTGATCGTTTGGTTCTTCTGTTTAACTATGATCTTTAAATTCATACAGCGCGCTATATGCTAATTGATCTGGCGGCCCGTAGGAGTCTGCGATGCCGACCCGCAGCCGATAGGAATGCGAATTATGAGACGTTGCCACTCGGAGAATAATATTTGGTGCCACACTATACAGTCTACAAAATATTAATAGAAACCACAGGTTGGTATATGTAAATCATGAAACCAACATATGATGATATAGTCCGAGCTGCCGAGAGTCGGGGAGATGATATTCGCGTTACGCCCCTGGTATACTCGGACACCTTTAGTAAAATGAGCGGCTCGCAGGTATATCTAAAAGCAGAGTTTCAGCAAAAGACCGGCTCCTTTAAGATACGAGGCGCCCATTACAAAGTACAGACACTTACTAAGGATGAAAAGTCCAAAGGCGTAGTAGCTGCCTCAGCAGGAAATCATGCTCAGGGGGTGGCTTATGCATCCCAAAAGGCAGGAATACAATGCACTATTGTGATGCCAAAGACGGCCTCGCCTGCAAAGATATCTGCCACCCGGGAGTATGGGGCTAATGTGGTACTGCGGGGTGCCAACTACGAGGAGGCTAGTAAGCATGCGCAAGAGATTGCAGATAATACAGGAGCTACGGCAATACATGCCTTTGATGATCCTCATATAATAGCCGGTCAAGGAGTCATAGGACTTGAGATAATGGATCAAACGCCAGATGTCGATGAAGTATATGTTCCCATAGGAGGTGGAGGTTTGGCTGCAGGCGTACTGCTGGCAATAAAACAAAAAAACCCCAAGACGCGTATAATAGGAGTACAGACACGTTCATTTCCTGCAATGCATAAATCACTAATGAAGGGAATCGTAACAAAGGTAGGAGATCGTACCTCGATTGCTGATGGTATAGCGGTGCGGGTGCCAGGCAGTCTAACCTTCTCCATAATAAGAGAGTTGATTGATGATATCGTACTAGTCAGCGATGCAGATATTGAAAAGACGATGTTTTTAATGTTGGAGCGCGCAAAACTACTGGTGGAACCAGCTGGCGCAGCTGCACTAGCATATGTGATAACAAAGTGCCCATCTCCAAACAAAAAGGTCGTATGTATAATGGGCGGTGGAAATGTGGATATGTATCTATTAGGTCAGATTGTAGATAAGGGATTGGCTGCCATGGGTAGATTACTCAAGGTATCTATGATACTACCAGATAGGCCCGGCATATTCAAAGAGATAATGGATGAGATAGCCGCCGCCAACGCTAATCTGGTTGAAATGGTGCATGACCGGCTTAGCTCCGCCATTGAGGTGGGTACAGTATCAGTAACTGTTAGTTTGGAGACGGAGGGTCGGGCAAGTACCGAAGCGCTAATTCGGGCACTTAGAACAAAAAACATACAGTTTCACATATTGACATGATAGTATAATGTTCATACAAAATGATCCTGCAGAAGGACCGGGTCTTTTAAAACAACTATTCAAAGATGATGGTTTGGACTATAGCGTAATAAAACCAGATGAGCCCATACCCAATGTTACACATGACATTCTAGTGATACTAGGCGGACCACAGAGCGCCAATGATAATAGTACAAGACTTCGAGATCAAGAGCGATTAATACGATACTGCCACAAAAGAGATATTCCTGTGTTGGGCATATGTCTGGGCGCTCAACTATCGGCGCGATCGTTGGGTGGTCGTGTATACAGAGGCGCACAACTAGAGCTGGGATTTTACAACAATGTCATACCCGATACTAATTCTATACTATTTCAGAATGCTGACATGCCATATTGGGTGTTTCATTGGCATCATGATACGTTTGATATTCCGCCCGGTGGGATTAGACTGGCAAAGTCTCCGACATACGAAAATCAGGCATTCATCTGTGGCAGTGTGTTGGGTTTACAGTTTCATTTGGAGGCAGATCATACCATGATATGTGAATGGATGAGAGACTCTGGCGGCATCAGTGATGCTGATTTTATACAGTACACACAAAAGAACCTGACAGCATTTTATAAAAACTACAAGCGATTATTTCGCATATGATGTACATATCTGATTAATTTGGTCTATCAAACAGTATGTGGATTATACAAAATTATACGGCTCTCTGTGATTCGAACCATGTATGCTGATACATATGCGTGGTCACCGTATCATCGCGCAATGCTAAATAACAATTTTGTAACATCGTAATATGGCTCGACAACTCAATCTAGACAGTTGGCAGTTAAACCATATATTGGCTCTTCTAAACAAAGGAGTTGATATATACAAACGAACAAACAAACCCATTGAAATATATCGTAAATCATTAGAGGAGCGTGATGACTGCTATGAAGAAATGATATGTACCATTATAGATGGATATGTGTTAGAACAGAGGGTGGCCTCGGGCGGACCAATGCCACCACAATTTACCTACCAATCGGTATACAGTGTTAAAGACTATCCAAAAATTTTACTAAAAAAGAACAAAGAGCGACTTCACAGTATTGTTGAGACTCTGGAATCTTTAGAGTGAGAATTACTCTAATCAATACTGTATAGTTCGCGCATACTCATCTATCTGCGCAACAAGTGTATCATACGGATCTTCCATCTCAGACAATAAGCAATCTGCTCTCTCTACAAACACTCGCTTATCTTTGGATAATATCTCTGAGGATGCCTTTATGATTTTATCTGGACTTTTAGCTCGTATTAGATCTCCCCGGTTTACCAAATACTTCTCATCCATATTTGGTACTGCATCATATGACACAACTGGTACCCCCCGCAGTACTGCCTCAGTGGTCATTGTTCCACCAGACCCAATCAGCAAGTCACATCCTGCTAAAATAGCTCCACTATCAAAAGAACTCTCTAAAGTTACTGCGACATCCGAGTATTTTTCCTGAAGATGTTCTGTCTGCTCAGAATATCGGGTAGATATGACAATATTACAGTCTGAAAAATTGTCCACTATGGAGTCTAATATTGCTTCCATATCTGTGTGGCTTTGCACATATGATGCTTGTGTCTCGTATGTGCGAAACAGTATGGTCTTTTTACTGTCTGATAGACCAATCGATTTTTTGTCCCAAATGAAGGCAGGCTTGTTGCGCACTATAAGAAATTCATCCATTGCTGCATATTGTACTATGTGATTATGTTCAAGACCATACCTTCCAAAAGACTGTTTTGGTATATGACCAGGTATTAGTAATTTATTTAGAAGTGGAACTGCCAGTCTGCAGACGCCTTCGGAGTGAGGGGCGTTACAAAACGCAATATGATGTATGCCAAAATTAAAAGATATCAGTGATGCTTCCGGTGAGCAGAAACTAACTGTTATGTCTGGCTGAAATTCATCTATTAATTTAATTAATAATTTTGCTCTCATTAGTGACGCATCGAGTTTTTTTTCGAGTTCTTTACCACCATACTTTCCCACAAGCGTAGGGTGTAGATTTCGGATACGTATGAGATCTGTAACTTCCTTATAGTCTCTAGATGTAAAGAGGATATCGTGTTCTGACTTGGCCCGCTGTATCATGGACTCAAAGAATAACAACTGCTTTGGTGTTAAAATATCAAACCATATCTTCATTGTGTTGTACTTTTAGTGCCATAATTACTACCTATATAGTATATCTCACATGCACTGTATACACTTCTTGAGGGAGTTAAAGTGCATTATATGTCATTTTAATCTAAAAGTGACATATGTCGGTAAGAAGCGGACGCATAATGTATCCTCGAATAAATCCACACTATTAATAAAATCATATTGGTTAAAGTGGGATGACTTGTACATTTGATGTTCTAATGTTCAGACTATCTGCATAACAGAATGTGTGGGACAGACGTAGTTTAAATGCCACGTAATATAATCATGCCAACTTGCCCATCTGCATATGTAATATGTGCAGATATGGGGTAAGGGGCCAAGTACGTGCTTTACCTTTTGAGAGTGTACAAAATTATTGTATAATATAGGGCTAGCGTACATAACAATTAATGATGTCATCACTACAAGAGACACTAAATAATGTCAACTCGTACGAGTCTCTCATAGAGGTTTTTGGCTTAGGATATGTGGGATTTCCGCTGGCCGTCAGGTTGGCAAGCATGGGAATGAACGTTCGAGGTGTGGATGTGGATGAAAATAGGGTTAACCGGCTAAACCGCAATGAACTACTGGAGACTGAACGTAATCTAAAAGGATCATTTCTGTCTGCCAAAACAAGCGGCCGATTACGCATTACCACCAAACCGACACCATCGGAGACTGCAAAGATTGGAATTATATGCGTACCAACGCCAATTCCTACCAAATCTATAACATCCAACATACATGTGAACTCGTCCATCAAAAGCTTCTTAAATACATGTAATACGGGCGATATTATAATAATAGAGAGTAGTGTCGAGGTGGGAACAACAGATAGTACCCGTACCATGATTGAGGCTGCTGGGCATAAGGTGGGCAAAAATTTTGGCTTGGCGTTCTGCCCAGAGAGAATAGATCCACAAAATACAAGATGGACGCTGGAGAACATTCCCCGTGTAGTGTATTGCTCGGATGATACAACATTTAAAATAATTAAAATAATTTATTCTAATGTCAATAATTCAAACCTGATACGTGTCTCCTCTGCCAAGACCGCCGAAGTGACAAAGTCGTTTGAGAATGCGTTTAGATTAGTAAATATATCATTGGTCAATGAACTGGCTATACTGTGTGATCATCTACAGATAAATGCCCGGGAGGTCATTGACGCTGCGGCCACAAAGCCCTTTGGATTTATGCCATTCTATCCTGGCGCCGGAGCTGGTGGCCATTGCATCCCTAAAGATCCTAGATTCCTGTTGGAATCATCAAAAAAATTTGGTAGTCAATTTACTACCATACACAATGCCTTGGAGATAAACTCGTATGTTCCCATATACATATCAGAACACGTAGATGATATTATATCAAAAAATAATCTGACAAAATCAGTTCTGGTATGTGGTATGTCATACAAGCCAAATATTGAAGATATGCGCGACTCGCCCGGATTTAAAATAGTCGATAAATTTATTGATAAAAAATATCATGTCGGCGTGTATGATCCCTTCTTTAACAACGAACTGCTTGAAAAATACCTATACGAAAATAACATGAAAAATAAAAAGTTTGAG
>VYCS01000009.1:9566-38214 GCA_009843815.1 Cenarchaeum sp. SB0675_bin_21
AAATACAAATCTAAAGTTTTCGTGCCTATGTATCACTCAGCACCACTCTCATTTGATATCGTTCTTACAAGAGATATACTCCAAGGGAGTCTTTCCACTGGTATATGACTGTCAAAATAAGTTACGTAAAAACAAAAACTCAGCTAGTATGTTGCAATGCCTAGGTGACGCCTAAAATTACTGTATGTAATATTGTACAATAGATGCATTAAATTAAAATACAAAAAAGGTACTAGCATATTATGGACAAAGAACCAACATACGTTTTGATACAGTGTAATTTAGGCGCTGAGACCGACATTATTGAAACAATAACAAAGATGCCTAATGTAGTAGAGGTGAGAGGTACATATGGCACATTTGATATATTTTGTAGAGTGGTGGCCACATCCACAGAGACTGAAAAAATTGTAGAGCAGATACGCCGAATATCTAATATTCAATCTACAACTACCCTCAGAACCATACTGTCTCAAGGCGGTAAGTGATGATAGAGAAAAAGTTTGACAAAGAGAAACTATACAATGATATTGTTCATTTTTACATGGATAAGAAAGGATACCCGCCTGATAAGGCAAACCGTATAGCACAAAGGGTGGTAATACGAGAGACCAATAAGAGAAGATGTGCCGTATGTGGACATATGAATCATGATCACATTGCAAATACCAAGGCATGCCTATACGTTGACTGTCAATGTACACACTTTGTCAAGAGGTCATAACCATTAAGGGTTTGGCATTAAATCCAAGATTCTTTAGATGATCTGCAAATTCAGATACAAATCCATGTATGGTGTATATGTTTTCGGCACCTGATGCTTCCACCATCTCTGTTAACTCGTTAAAGTCGCAGTGATCGCTAAGCTGAATGGAGTAGTCAGATCCATTTGTGTATGGGAACCTATTTGAATTTGCCCAGCCACTAAATGATACAGTTATGGCACCATACTTCTTCATTTTTAGAATAAAAGGAGATTTTGCGCTCATTTTAGGCGCAATCATGACCCAGGGCTTTTTGTCCAAGAGTCCCTGTCTTTGAGCTTCTGTGTGGCCCAAAGCAGGTTTTAGTGGCACATTCCATTCCCTATGCATATCGTTGATTACCTTTACTGAATCATGATAGTATAGCGGCTCCCAATGGGAAAACATCTGAGATATTGTCTGCGCCTTCCCTAACTCATACCCCATCAGGACTACCGGTATACCTCTAGAATACATCGTGGATATCAACTCGTCTACCTGAAGACGTATTTGGTGTATGGGTGGAAAGACAAACTCGGGAAGTCCAAACGTACACTCGGTGATTAACGTCTTGCATTTTGGTATACGTGCGCCCTGCAAGAATCCCCGGTCTCGAGTGCAGATATCTCCTGTGTAGAATGTATCGCCAAATAATATGCCCCGGGAACCAAATATGTGACCGGTATCGTACAGAGTACAATCTTTGATATCTTCGGTGTGATTACCAAAGTCCCTGCCTCTGTGTGATGCTAACCGCGCAGTATACTTTGACGCTAAAAGCGTCCCGCCACCAGAAGAAGGCAAATGATCAATGTGTGCATGAGACACAAAATTTATTCCATCAGAAGCTGTTTTTGGATCAAGCAGTATGGTAGAACCATTAGATGTGCATAACATGCCCCGAGGGGTCATCTTTATTGTATCCAATGTGCTTTTGCTTCCCAACTTAGTTATAAATCACCAACTTATCAAATCGTACACACAGGTTGTTTCCAACGTTACGCCTGCATATGCTTGTAATAAAGCCAGTTTAGGCGTGAATCTTCAATAGACCTGAGTATGTATATCAAATCAATACGCAGATAAAATACGGACGCTACGTAATTCATATGACAAAGATAATTATCTTGCGACTATTATCGCACATCATGGTAGTAATCATGTTGGATGCAAAAATAAAACCTGGCATGCTTGATGACTTTAAAAACTGGATTACCGAATCAAACAAAGTAATATCGAAGTTTGATGGCTTTGTCTCCCGAAGACTACTTGAGTCAATGGATGGCAGCCATCGTGTCCTTGTGGAGTTTCAGACCCACGAGCAACTCATAAGGATGAGCCAAAGTCCAGAACACCAAACAGTACACAAACAAGGCCAGGAACTTAGAGAGTCAGGCCCTACTCCCACAATGTACAAAGTAATAGCAGAATAATTCCAAGATTGTATATTTTTTGTTTTTTCAGAGATGTATCCTGACAATGGACATAACCGCGTACTACAACTTGGTTGATGTCTTTGAGTGTTATGTATATGCAACATCACTGTGAGTTATGTGCTCATATACCTGAGATGGCAATATGATGTGTAGTGCTACGAGTTCTGATATTTTCTGCCCCTGCCAAGACTACAAATTCTGAAAAATATCTAATCTTTCTACGTTTGATTATGCGGCAAGTGTCATAGTCACATGTCGACCTGTACCATACAGTAGTACCTGCCATGTTCAGGCCTTTGAAAGATAAAAAAAGCGTATTTTATAGTGGTATGGTTCCAATATCGTCTTTGTCTACCCCCTTCCATAGGCCAATCATGCCTTCTGGCTCCACGGGCTTTACTGATGTTATACGTTGCATCTTGATGTGATCTGGATTGGGGGGCATCCACAACATTGCCATGTAATCGCCAACATCACCTGTCTTGTTTGGGGACGCATCCGAAATGTTTTCAGTAGCAATACCAATTGATTCCAAAGCGGCTACGGCTTTCTCGCGCAGATCAAATCTACCATGCGTAAACAGATACACCGTCCTACCAGAGTCTATATCCATAATGTGTCATTATATGGTAGCATAAATCAACCTTTGCCAATATATGCAAACTAAACTGGCTTACTAAAAAGATCACATAACAAATCATGGTTGGAATAGAGTTGCGTCCTTGACTCAAACTTTGTCAGTTGATATGTATTTGTTTTTTGATGAGCTGCAAATCACCGAAGGATTAAATTAGTACACAAACGACAGATAAATCGTGAAGATATTCACTATAGGTAGTAAGTCGTTTGTGACAAGCTTTCAACTAGCAGGTGTACCCGGAAAGATAAGCGAACACCCTGATGGCGTACTTGAAGAGATAAAGACGTTAACTGATGATCCAGACGTGGGACTTGTCCTAGTTAGTGATGATGTGACCAAATCTATAAGTGATGATTTAACGCGCTTGCGTGCCGAGAGATCCGCACTTGTATTTGCACTTCCAGCAGCCGGAAGTGAAAAGGTCGATGTGGACTATAGAGCGATGCTCAAAAAGATTCTAGGCGTTTGATTATGAGACATGCGGTTACCAGCGGTTCTAACAGTGTGGATGTTGTAGATGCTCCATCACCAACACCCAAACCAGGAGATATGGTTGTACGTATGGCAGCATGTGGCGTATGTGGTTCCGATGTCGAAAAGATATATGGTCAGTATAGTCAGCCATCGACAAGATTAGGACATGAGACCTCAGGTGTCATAGTATCAGTAGGTGATGGTGTGAAAGGATTCTCCGTAGGAGATAGGGTCTTTACGCATCACCATGTTCCATGCTATGACTGTTATCTATGCAAGCACGGCAGCTCTACACGATGCTCGCACTACTCCAAGTCAAATTTACTGCCTTGTGGCTTGGCTGATGAGTATATAGTGCCAGCCTGGAATGTTCAGCGGGGAGGTGTTTTGAAGATTCCCGATACGATGTCATTTGAGCAGGCTGCCATGATAGAGCCTTTGGCCTGTTGTATACGGGCTTGGTCCGGGTATGATCATAAATCAAACAACGCTGTGGCAATATTTGGAGTGGGCGCCACCGGGATGCTACATGTGCTGCTTGCTCAGAATAAAGGATTCTCGAACATATATTGTATAGATATGAATCAATTTCGCCTAGATTTTGTCAAAGATGTACTAGGAGCAGAGATAATTCTTGCGCATAAAAATACATCATCAGATATATTGTATAATACAGAACAGCGTGGGGTTGATCTAGCCATAGTGTCCACAGGAAGTATGGCGGCCTTGGAATCGGCCATACATTCTGTGCGGTATGGGGGAACAATCATGCTATTTGGCGTTCCCTCCAAGGATGCCACCCTACAACTGAATATGGATTATGTGTACTCACGCGAATTAAAGATGTACTGTAGCTATGCAGCTTCAGATAACGATACAAGAGAAGCACTACACCTTATATCTGAGGGTCTTGATGTTGATTGTCTGATAACCCATCGATATGATCTTGTTGATTCGCCCAAGGCATTTGAGCGGGCGCGGAGCGGTCATGAGGCTGTAAAGATCATAATAAAAGGTCCAGAGCACAAAGACATGTGATTACGTTCTGTATATGTTAGTAAATACTCTGTTGAATGTGTATAGTGCATTACCCCATACAATACGCAAGATGACAGTAAAGGTTACCACACACGATATGATGTATATGGTACAAAGATTTAAGAAAAGTAACTCAAGTGTCAAAGACATGGATTGGGGATTACAGAACAGGCTTTCACGTATAATACGACAACCTAAAAACCGCGCCCTCATGTTGGCTGTAGACCATGGATACTTTTTAGGACCCACCGCGAGGCTAGAGGACGCTCAAAAAACAATTGCCCCATTACTGGAATATTGTGACTCCCTGATGTTGACCCGGGGAATACTGCGAACATCGGTCTCTCCAATTACGAACACGCCCATGGTTCTTCGTGTATCGGGCGGTTCTAGTATAATAGGCAAAGACCTATCCCGAGAGGATATCACCGTAGATATCAAAGATGCCATACGTCTTAACGTATCTGCAATGGCAATGTCCATATTTGTGGGTTCAAAGTATGAGTATCAGACTATAGTAAATCTAGGACGACTAGTCAACATATCTTTGGAGTATGGTATGCCGGTACTAGCAGTAACTGCCGTGGGCAAGGATATGGGTAAAGATGCGCGATATCTGTCATTGGCATGCAGGATGGCTGCCGAGCAGGGTGCTAACATAGTAAAGACATACTATTGTGAGAACTTTGAGGAGGTTGTGGACTCTTGTCCTGTCCCAATAATAATAGCTGGAGGCAAAAAGATTCCTGAAAAAGATGCCATGGAACTTACGTATAATGCCATTCAGGCTGGTGCTGTAGGTGTAGACATGGGCCGAAACATATGGCAATCGGACAACCCTGTACCCATGATTCGAGCCGTACAAAGTATAATCCATCAAGATAATGATGCAGATGCCGCTTGGGAACTGTACAATCAACTAATACAAGAAACATAATACTCCCTAAAGAGCGACGAATTACGACTCATCAAAAAATCACCACACATTTACGTCCAGACTCTGGTATATTTTGCCTCCTAAATACTCTCCAATATACTAACTTTTTTTAGATATGGTTGGACCATTTTAGGGTATATCTGGTCTTGGCATGAGGAACTACTGAAAATTATTTTAAAAACCTGGCGGTATGATGTCTTGCGCACAACTGTGTCATCTATGTTACCTCAATAGAGCAAAACATCCGTTATATTCTGTTTCTGTAAAAAAACATGCCACTAAACCCTATGTAACTGACTCTCAGTTACTATCCAATTCATGGGTGCATCACTTGGGTTTGATGGTATCTTTTTTACAACCTGCTTGTCCATCGTCACACATATGGTGACCGGACAGTTCTTTTGAATATATCTGTCATAATACCCATGACCGTAGCCTAGCCTTATACCCGAGAGTGTTGCACCAACTGCCGGAACCAACAAAATATTTGGTCTTCCTGTCATGCATGTCTCTCTAGGTTCCATTATGCCAAATATTCCAGGTATTAGGTCCTTTATTCCATGTACATTTTTGAATACAATTACATTATTTTGTATTGCTGGCAAGAACACGTTACGCCCAGAACCAAGAAGATCTTGAATTATGCCACTAGTCATTACCTCACTACCTATGGCATGATACACACCAACATTGGTGATATCATCAAACAGAGAACTACCTCTTAGTATATTTCGTATACTCTCACTAACAATCTTTAACATCTCATGTGAGGTTGCATCTCGCCGTTTTAGTAACACTTGACGCAAGGATTCCCTGCTGGGATCACGCATACTTTGCTGCCACCACAGTATTTTTTAGTAGCATGGCGACGGTCATTGGACCCACGCCGCCGGGAACCGGAGTAACATGGGATGCCTTCTGTATTATGTCGTTGTAATCCGCATCGCCAGTCAGCTTGCCGTCTATACGATTAATGGCCACATCTATAACCACAGCGTTGTCCTTTATCATGTCGGCAGTCAGCATAAACTTATCCAGATTTCCAACTCCAGTTATTATGATATCGGCCAAACTACAAATTTTTTTAATGTTTTGGGTTTTAGAGTGACAGGTGGTAACTGTGGCATTTTTTTGCAAGAACAGATGGTATAATGGTTTGCCCACCAAGACACTTCGATTTATTATAACCACATGTTTTCCCTCTATGTTGATATTGTAATGATCTAGCATGCGCATTATTCCAATGGGTGTGCACGCCACCAGTCTGGCACGACCTGCGGCTAACAATCCTGCACTGTGTGGCGTTAGACCATCCACGTCTTTTTTTGAGGATATCTTTGATATTATATCATTGGTGTTTATGTGATCTGGCAGTGGCATCTGCACTAATATTCCATGTATTTTATCATTGTTGTTGACATCTTTTATTATATCTTCGAGTTGTTCTTGTGTCACCTCTGCTGAAATTTTGTGGTCTTTTGTCTGTATGCCACATTGAGCACAAGCCATGTGCTTGTTGCGCACGTATACTGCAGATGCGGGATCATCACCTACTAAGATTGTAGCCAGACAGGGAGTTATGCCTCTTGCCTTTAGGTCATTAACGTCGGATATCACCTCTCTTTTTACTTCATTGGCTACTGCCAATCCGTCCATACGTGTGGCCATCATCACATCGATACAGCATAAGTGACAATTAAAGCCTATGGAATTTGTTAGATACAAATACCATGGAGTGACGACTGACCGTACCTTTTAGACTTACATCACTGAATTGTATTTTATTTGCGCCAGTATGTATGTTGTATAACGGCAGAATTATAATGTACAAACAACAAAAAATAACGTTACTGATATATACTTTGATTCAATAGCATCTGTTATGGCTGGAAAGCGAATAGTTCTCACGGCCGACCGTAGTCTGATGACTAACTACCGCGGGAACTTTTTATACGGTTTTATCGCTTGTGGCCCGTATGAAGTTTTGCCTGAATGGGTATTCGATAAAGTATTCTGCCCTGCCGTAGAGACTGACCCACAGACCGGCGAGGCCAAGGTTGCGCAGGTGGGATTGAGGCGGGTAGAGAGCGCACTACTTCAGGGGTATGGTCGAGACGAGGTGTTTGTGGCCAACCCAGATCATCTAGACAAGGTCATAGGTCCAGACACCAAAGTGGTAGGAATCAATGTTATGGACCCTCTGGGAATGGCACCGGTTACCACCACCATGTCACCAGAAAAGTTGTCATATGTGGCAATGAAATTCAAAAAGATGTGTGCCTCGATAATTCAACTAAAGAAGAAGCATAACTTTCACGTGGTCGTGGGTGGAAATGGAGCTTGGGAGCTGGCAAAGACTGACCGTATGAGAATACATGGCGTAGACACCGTGGTGGTGGGCGAAGCAGATGAGTTGGCTTTAGATCTATTTCATGATTTGGAGGCGGGTGATGCCCCCGAACTGATGCACTGCTTTGTCAAAAACATACAGAATATACCCCGAATACAGGGGCCTACTGTCAACTCACTAATTGAGGCCATGCGGGGTTGTGGGCGAGGATGCGACTTTTGTGACGTCAATAAACGCTCCAAAAAAGATCTTCCCATAGATAGACTCCAGACCGAAGCAAAGATCAATCTGGATTATGGATTTGACTCCATATGGCTACATTCAGATGAGATGCTCCTATACGGGTGTGATAATCGTGACTTTATACCCAACAAAGATGCCATCACCGAGTTGTGGAGCGGTATGAAGAATTTAGGGGCTAATTTTGTGGGAACGACACATATGACATTCTCGGCAGTGGCCGCAGATCCGGACCTGATGTATCAGATAGCAAACATCAATCGTCAACATGAGTCTGGAAGATGGCTTGCCACAAACCTTGGTATAGAGACTGTGTCTCCCAAGATGGTAAGAAAGCACTTGGGGGTCAAAACCAGACCGTTCTCATATGAAGAATGGGGTAGTGTGGTTAGGGAAGGTGCTGCCATACTTAACAAGAATCACTGGTTCCCGGCAGCCACCATAATAATTGGATGGCCGGATGAGACCCCTGAAGATGTACAGTATACGATAGACATGATGGATGACTTCCGGACGATGGACTTTAGAGGACTGGTGGCACCATTACTATATCAAGACTTTAGTGAAAAGAACTCTATGCATTTTGGTAACTTGAACGAGGCCCAGTTTACACTATTCTGGAGATGCTGGGAGAATAATCTACGGGTAATCAACGATATTATTCCAATAATACTGCGCAACAAGACATATGGCCCGCCCATGAAAGTGTTTATGTATGGTATAATCAAGGCTGGAACGTGGGCTATAATGAGATATCTTCGGGGTCTCTGTAAAGATTTGTTTAATGGCCGTACCCCCGATGAAATAATCGAAAAATACTCAAAGAGTCGTTCTGTCTCTGCTCCCCGTATGCAAACAAAGAAACTCTAAAGGTTGTCCAGTGCCTTGTCTGCAATCGTGTTGCGTTTTGGTGTCAGAACGACAAAGTACATCTTGTCAGCACGCTCGACTGATTCTACGATGTGATGTTCACCTGTTGAGATGTCAAACTCATAGATTCCTGGTTCAAGTGACCCTTTAGCGTATACCATCAGAAAGCTGTCGGTATTCTGTGACAGTGGTATAAATGACATCAGGTATCCTTTATACGAGTTTATTGGTAGCGTATTCTTCATCGGTGCTGCTGCCGAAGACAACAGCATGAAGACATCTTTTAGACTATCAAATTCAGTATATTCTACATTCATGTCAATGTGCTATAATCAATCTATAATAATAATCTAGACACAAGAGGGTAACTTTTGATCAAAATGCCAACATCACCGTGTTGTATGGTATACTGTGAACGTTACACATTTTATTTCGCTTGCCAAAAAGTAGACTGTAAGATGAGTTATTCTTACTGTGCAGTGGGTTGTGTAGAATAGCAGCACATTTTTGGTTCTGGTTACGAGTGTTTGTGGGCTGTTTTTCGGTCAGCTGTAACCAAACAAACACATTTAACAGTGATGACTCTGAATAACGATGTGAAGATAAAACGTGTTGCCAACGTTATACTCGCAGTAAAAGATCTAGATCGTTCGTTGCACTTTTATCATGAAATAATTGGCTTGCCAATAAAGATGCAGAGGCGCACATGGATTGACTTGGGAGTGAGTGGGGGATTGCTTAGTTTGCATCCTGCATCACTGACTGCTGAACATCTAGGTGGTTCCATTGACAATGGCATTACAATTGGATTTTTAGTTGGTGATGTAAGATCTGCATTGGAAGAACTACAAGAGAAAGGAGTTCGAGTGTATCGCGACATTGTAGAGCGCGAAGCCGGAAAGAATGCTATAGTATATGACCCCGACGATTATTTGATATCTCTCTTTGAGCCAAACTTTAAGGATAAAGAACAACAGACTGGCGGTTATCACGGTTTCACCCCTGCCTAAACTATTATCAAACTTTTAGTGTCTTTATTATTCTGTAATGACTTTTTTGACAGACTCTATGACATTCATGTAATCATCATCCTTGCCACTTATGGTTACGATATATGCTATGTTTTCGGAGGGTATGAGGACCATCTTTACCTTTTTATGAACTACTAACATATGCTCCATTCTTCCGATATGATCTTCAGAATCTCGACTTATATTTAGAATCGTGGATAAGACAAAGAACTCGTTTTTTGCCTGTTCGCGACCCAACATGGGCTGAGTCCCTGACCGTATAAACCCGGTAACTGTACGCCCGTACTTGTTTATTGCGCCCACATATCGTATACTACTTGAAATATTCAGTATACTCTTGCATATCTTTGCTTGTTTGTCTACATTAGTGCTCTGTCTTTCTGACATGATGTAACCTTGCTTATCAATGATAAGTATGTTTGCTATATGCTGATGTGATGTATCATAAATGATGTAGAACCCATACGACTATCATCTCACCAATTATCATACAAAACATCAAATATGTCTTGTAAAACTTACTATGCATGGACACTCCAAACGATATGCTAAAGACACTATATGGTCATAATCCTGACATGTACAACACGGCCTTTCAATTCCCACGTCTTCCACCCGCAGCACTGAAGAGGATTGGTATCAATAACGATACGTTTTATCGCCTAGGTGATGACATACTTTCTGCTGACTTTGAAACGTTTCGGGCAGCCTTTCTAGAGCGAGCCAATGCCCTCACTACTGGATCTGCAACAGTTCCTCCGGGCCATCCACTGAGTAGCGGACGTAGACTTTTAAACTCTGTAATTGCCGAAAGGGACAAACTACAAAAGGAGAATCAAGAGTTGCGCGAACAGCTAAAAGCTACCCCCAACACCAATACGCCGCCATAACCCTACGTTGGTAATCCTGATACTTTTGCTGTGAGTACATCTCTACGATTAGGGCCGCTAACCCGCCCAGTTAGAGTGACGTTCTTTGACTATGGATTATCCAAGATTGGACATAAATGACATCGAATGAAAATCACATATCTGATATTATATCTACTCGTTTTGAAGAGATTTCATTCTTGGCGTACTGTCTGATATCGTTTAACACATCAGGATTGGCATCCTTGTATCGTTTAGATTCCATAAGCATGTCTATCTTATCTGCATCATGCACTAGAATTGACTCGGGAGTCTTGGCTTCTACATACTCGCTCCATATGTCCTTGTATTGGTTATGTAGCTTTTTTGGAAGTCTTTCTAGTATGTCATCCATGGCCTTTTGGGTGTGCTTCTTCTTTTCGTTCCGAGGCATCTGATCCGGGGTAATATCTCCGACTATGCTTTCGGCGATATCGTGCAGCAGGGACATCTTGACTACGCGCTCCGTATCTAAACCTTCCATGTCCGACAATGCCATTGCAATGACACTTGCACCGTAACTATGATCAGCTACAGTCTCGCCCTCTTCCACACCTGCCTTTATCCAACCAGAACGGTATATCTCTTTGAGATCCAATGCTGCATTTACTAAATCCATCAATACTTTCTCACATCTCCCTCAAGTAAACCGGAGCCAAGGTGTACCCTGTCTATATGTTTTGATAACAACTCGGCAGTTTTAAAAGTTGATCCACAATACGGACATACAAAATGCTCCATAATTTTCAGGTATATGTTTGATTATAAATAATTTCTGATTATTCTACAACGTTTCATAATTCGCACGCCTTTCGACAGGTCGTCCGGTTCCATGGCTGGCAATGGCCGGCGGGACGATATAAGGACGCGGCGCGTTTCTTGGACATACACCAGGTTACCAATATCATAGGCCTTCCGCAGATTACTAGAATAATCTACTAGAATAATCCAATAGAATCACTAGATATTATTATAAGACTCAAATTATTGCTTATCTACAATGATTAAATTAATGCTAGTAGCTATTATTACATTCTCACTGGCCGGAGTATCAGTACTTGCTTACTATGATACTCCCCAGAGCAATGCCGTGCCATATAGTGCAGGCATTCCGTTTGCAGAAGCTTCCACCCTGCCCTCTGTTTCTCATGAAATATGGATAGAGGCAGTAAAAATGCCCGATGGGATGTACGCATACAAACTTGCCGCATATGACATGGATGGCACATCTGTGATCGACAGGTTTAGCACTAAACCATCAATTCCCGGTCCGACTCTGATCTTTACCGAGGGCGATGAGGTTACGCTGCACCTGACAAATTTAGCCTGCAAGGATGATTATCTCATAGGGAGTAATGGACCGAACGAGAATTCTTATCTTGGAATTCACGTTCACGGCGTGCATTATTCTATAGAAGATGATGCAAGCTACCAGCGAATGCATATGACCGGCACCACCGCCGAATCCGCCGCAAGCTGTGGCGATTCGGTGACTTACGAATGGGATGTCGGCGTTGGAACTGCTGGAACATGGCCTTATCACGATCACACATTCAGCAAGAATGAAATCGGCTCCGAAGATCTGGGACTGTTCGGGACTGTCATTGTAAACCCCGCAAGCGGGACGGTTTCTGGTTTTGTCAATGGCGAGACTGGAACGATCGATTCAATACCCGTTGAAGACATTGAAAAGGAATTCATCCTTTGGATGGTTTCCTCCAAAGTTTTGGGTACAAGTGTCTTTTATGGTATGGAAGTTGATAATGACGTAAACAATGATGGTACCATAACCACAGACGACATCAAGCAGACCCCGTTGTGGACCAATCCTCCGCTCTACGCAACCGACGGTGCCAAAGTCAGATACCATGTACTTGGCATAGGTGATGAAACACACGCATTCCACCTTCACGGTCACCGCTGGGTTGAAGCTACCGGAGGCGCAGCCGACATCATCGATGTAAAGGAGATATCGCCACTGCAGCGCCACACATTCGTCATTGAAGCGAGCGATAACGGAAATGAGCACACAGGTACGGAAGGTTGGATGTATCACTGTCATGTATTTGAACACATGGAAGCTGGTATGAACGGAATGATGATGGTAATCGACGGTAGCGATACGCTGCCGGAGATCGGCGCCGTCTTTACACTGAGCGATGAGCCGGGAACTTGGATGAAAACCTTGGATTCCGGGTTTACCGACGTACTTGACGATGCCTTAGCCGCTTCCACCCTGACCATCTCTGATGAGGCAGGTGAAGAAACGGTAATTCCATCACTGAACGCTAACCCAGAGGAGGGTACAGGATTCCCGCTGGATTATCTAGGCGTATTGTCTCCTGGATTCGCGGATTCCGAGGGCCGCTCCTTGGCGGTTATCGAGACCGGCCAAACCGTACTGTTTGGCATGAAAGACTCACAAACAAAACACACCATCACTGCGCTAATCTATCCGACTGCTGCCGCTTCGGATGGGCCGATTGGCGGCAACGGCGTATTAACGCAAGCCGGCATAGGACTCTTTGATGCCCAGACTGGTATCCGAGGCTCCACATTCATCACTGATGATGATGGATTCGCAGCCACGCTTGACGAGCCCGGACTGTACGTGTTTGTCTGCAAGATACACCCGTATATGCTCAGCGCAGTCATAGTTGACGACCCCGAAACAAACATACATCTGGGTAATGTTAACAAGGATTCCGGCGGCACAACAATTCCACTATTGGACCTCTCTGACAACCTGACCATTCTGACCCGCACCGGCACGTCCTTCCCGACAACGGTGTCCATAAGTCCAGACGATCCGTTGATCGGACTGGTTACATCCTTGGTCAAGACATTCTACGCGATCACCGACCCGTCCAACTGGAAAGATTACACCCAAGATACATGGAATGTAAACCTTCCACCAGCACCATTGACTACAAACAACAACGATGTATGGATCTTCTTGGTCGATGGTGATACCGTGGGTACCATTGCGGGATTGACGGCTCCATCCAACCCCGACACCGGAACAGTCGCGTCAACCATCCTGCCTCTAGGCTTGGACAGCTCTATGTCTATCAGCGCAGATGTCCCGCAAGTCAGCGGAGTAGGCGAGGTTTGGGTGAATACGCAGTTTGAGGCCACAGTGGGCAAGAACCTGCTGGGCACGCACGCGGACAAGCCAGGTACCATAACTGTGATTAACGCAGATGACTGGAGCATTGAGCGCAAGCTTTCCTTGCCTGAACTTGGGACGAACGATCCACAAAGATTGGCCACGAGTTTGGGCATGAACAACCCCCATAATCTCTGGGCCGATGCCAAAAACGAGGTTATCTACCAGACTCAGTGGTTTGACAAACGGATGGTTGCATTCGAACGCGAATCCGGAGACGTAATCAAGGACATGTTTGTTGGTGAATCTCCATCACATGTTATGACTGCTCCTGCGGGAAGCGGTGAAGGAAATATTTACCTTGCCATGAACGGCGAGGAACAAATTACAGTGGTAGATCCCAACACCTTTGATATCATTCAACAGATATCTACCGGTCCGCGTTCACACCCACACGGTCATTGGATATCCAGTGACGGCTCAAAAATCGTAACTCCAGACTTTATAGGACTGAAGGCATCCATCATAGATCTTGAAGAAGGTACCGTGACCAGTGCCGCACATGCGGATGGTTCCACCCTGTTGATTACGCCGATTGCAACCGGCATGATGGGTGATGTCTCAAAGTTCTATACCGCCGATTTCCTAGGAAACACCCTATCGGTAATTGATCTTAGTACAAACACCATTACAAAACAAATAGACATAATTGCCGAAACTGGTGGCATAGTTGGACTTCCAATCCAGACGCCGGTTAGTCCGGATGATAAATGGATGGTTACTGCACACACACTTGGCACAAAGATCACCGTCGTTGATACTCGTACGGATGAAATTGTTGCCACTCTTCCATGTGATCCCGGATGCCATGGTGTTCAGTGGGGCGCAAAGAAGAACGGAGGATACTTGGCATACGTGTCCAGTAAATTCTCCAATGCTCTGATTGTCGTCGATCCTGACCCTAATGGAAACGGTAGCGCCCTTGACGCAAGGGTTATTGGGAAGATTGTTCTCACAGAGCAGTTTGATACAGACATGGATGACCGAGTATACGATCACGCCGGAATGGGAGGACAAGGTCTCCTTACAGTTCCAAATGTTTATGCGGGATGGATTCAGCAAACTATCGAAGCATGCTCAGATGGACAAGGAGAGCTCAGCGAACAACTGTGTGGAGAAGAGATGGTCGCATTCTTAGAATCACTAGAAGACGAACACTTGGACCCATTAAATCCTGCTAACGACGGCTAAACAATACAACAATAATTTTTTTGTTTTTTAGAAATGCCACAAACTGTGGTGATGCATACAGTTGTCAAATCGGACGGATAGAATCTTCTTGTCCATTTGCCTACAAATGAGTATGTCAGAAAGGTGATATGCTGACATACGACAACAACCACCAATAATTGAAAGCGCAGGCGGAAATAATAATATCCTCGTTCAAGAGGCTGCTGGGAGCGGCTCTCCGGGCAGTAAAACCCGAGTATATGATGGGGACGCACCATCTCTGGATTACCGTCTGAATGTATACAATCGTGCTGCTGGTGCCGGGCCTCCTGAGGCTTTATACTAGTGGACACACCAGATGAGATGAAGACAGAACAACATTAAAAATACCATCATATGATAATATACACTGTTGCCTGATGACACCATCGTTGTATATGTGGATGGTCGGGGCGGTAACTCTAGTGGGTATGGCTACTATGCGCCAAATACGGGAGAATCAGATTTTATCAAGAAGTCAGACCTGACAAATATGGAGGCTGAATATACTGCAATTTTATCTGCATTGGAAAAGTATGCGTATACACAAAAACCACTTGTGTTGTATAGTGATGCGCAAACTGTAGTCTTGCAGATAAATCATGAATACTCTATAAAAAAAGATACACTTCGAGACCTGGCCCGTAAAATATGGCTCTTAATTAAAGAATATCCTTCAGTTGAGATAAAATGGATACCGCGTGAAGAGAACCTTGCAGGCAAGATGTTGGGCTGACTATGACCTACTCAGACTGCGCCGGTATATGCATTGTGTGGGGTCTACGTACATTGAATCATCTGGCATAGTGTATCCGCCGGTCACAATATTAGAACCGCGTACGACAACATAGGGTGTTGATTGGGATCCCTCACCCATGATGTAGTTGCCTGCCGATGCCATACTGTCTGCTACAGCCTGAAATGTTACCTTGAGCGGCTTTCCGTCCAAGTCTGAGCGACCGCGCATGTCTATAACTGGCGAGAGTCCCGCACACGCTACGGCGACACCAACAGTTCCTACACGACCTGGCATTAGGCGACTGTCTGCTAGTATGACCCCCACAAGAATACCTGTATCTAAAAATATGCGGCGACGAAGAGTCTCGGCAGTCTTATGCGGAGATGCAGGATACATTATCAAACTATCATGTCCAGCATTGGATGCATCAATTCCTGCATTTGGGGCCATCATGCCATTTGTGAAAGCTAAAACAAACCCGTTCATGCCACCTAATGTATAATCAGACTCTCGTAGTATGACCTCTGCTGTCTTTGATTTTATTCTATATCTGTTGGAGATATGTTGCGCATAGTCTGAAACGTGTATGGTATTGGTTTGTATGATGCGGCCTTCGGATATTGCAGCAAATTTTGTAGACACTATAACGACATCACCAGGTAATATTTTTAGATGATTTTTATATAATCCATCTTTGAGGCATCTGTACAAATCAAATCTATCACTCTGTCTCTTTACACGTACGGGGAATAAATTCATCTTCATATATTATAACACCACAAGGGAATTTTTAGCGTTACCATGATGATGCCAAAGTTTTAAAATCCTCCATTATAATAACAAATTGTTGAATCTTGTAGAGAAGATACTGGCCCGGGCATCAAAGCGGGATAGTGTATCACCCGGCGATGTGATATTTGCCGATGTGGACAAGGCCATGCTGCATGATGTCTCTGGCCCTGGCGTTATCAAGGTGTTTGAAAAGCTAAAAAAAAAGGGAATAAAGACCGACAAACTCTGGAACCCCTCAAAAGTCTGGGTGGCTGAAGACCACTTTGTTCCATCTGCAGAGAAGATATCTGCGCAAAATATAGTGAAATTATCAAAGTTCACAAAATCATATGGAATCCAACGTCACTACAAGTATGGCATGGGTCAGTATGGCATATGCCACTCTCTGTCTCATGAGGAAGCACTGGTACTTCCAGGCGAGGTATATGTTGGTGGCGACTCTCACACAAACACCACCGGCGCATTGGGAGCCTTTGCCTGCGGATTGGGTCATACAGACATGGCATATGTACTGTTACATGGTCGTATATGGTTCCGCGTACCCGAGACCATACTGTTCAAGATAAGTGGTAGCCTACCAAAGAGTGTGAGCGCCAAGGATGTAATACTGCGCATTATAGGCGATATTGGTACTGACGGTGGCGCATATCGTACAATGCAGTTTGCTGGAGATACAGTATCTAACATGTCTGTTGAGGATAGATTGACACTGTGCAACATGACCACCGAAGCCGGAGCAAAAAACGGCATTGTCTCAGCAGACAACAAGACGATACAATACTTGACCGAGAGAGGAGCCTCATCAATATCTCCAATATATCAAGATGATGATGCAGAGTACTCAGATGTATATGAGTATGATGCAGAGTCTCTTGTACCCGTGGTTGCAGAACCTTACTCTCCTGAAAATGTAACTCCTGTATCCGAGGCGCCTACAGAAGATTTGGACAAAGCATACATTGGGTCTTGCACAGGTGCCAAATACGAAGATCTGGTGGCCGCCACCCGCATACTCAAAGGTCGAAAGGTAAAGATTCGCACCGAAGTGTTACCTGCTACAATATCGATATATAGACGTGCTGTAGAGGGCGGTCTTGTATCTACACTGATGGAGTCTGGCGCCATGGTTGGCCCCCCCACATGTGGTGCATGTTGTGGAGCTCACATGGGTGTACTGGCGGATAAAGAGGTGTGCATAAGTACTACAAATCGTAACTTCCCTGGTAGGATGGGTCATGTAACGTCACGAACGTATCTGGCCTCACCTGCAGTGGCCGCAGCCTCGGCAGTGACTGGCCGTATAACTCATCCGGAGGATTTGGATTGAGTGGCAAAGTAGTAAAGTATGATCAAGACAATATAGACACCGATGTTATAATCCCTGGTCAATACCTAAAGATACACGATTATGCGGAGCTGGCCACACATGCAATGGAGGGACTAGACGAGTCCTTTCACTCTAAAAAGGGGACGTATATAGTTGCAGGTAGGAATTTTGGCTGCGGCTCATCGCGAGAACATGCGCCCATTGCACTATCTGAATCCGGCATAAAAGCAGTCTTAGCACTATCTTTTGCGCGCATATTTTATAGAAACTCAGTGGATGGAGCATTTCTCCTACCTATAGAGATTGACCAACATACATACAATGAGATATCTGATGGTGATGATATACAAGTCGACATAACATCAAACAAGGTAATGAATAATACCACCAAAAAGACATATTCAATAAAACCATTTCCAGATATTATACGAGATATAATAGATGCTGGAGGCTTGTTTGGGTATGTCCCAAAATAGTATGGCACGTACACTGTTTGAGAAGGTTTGGGATGCACACCAGATAATACCAAAGAGTACTGGTCCATCTTTGATATATATCGACAGGCACCTCATACACGAAGTTACATCCCCTCAGGCATTTGATGGACTCAGACTTGCATCTAGACGGGTGCGCCGGCCTGACCTGACCGTGGCCACAGTAGATCATAACATACCTACAGGCAGACGCGGCCTACCGATACTGGATCAGACCTCATCAGTACAGATAAACACTCTGGAGTCAAACTGCAAAGAATTTGGAATAAAACTGTACGGCATGGATAGTCCACAACAGGGTATAGTGCATGTTATTGGCCCTCAACTAGGCATCACACTGCCGGGTAGTACTATTGTATGTGGCGACTCACACACATCAACCCATGGAGCCTTTGGTGCATTTGCTCTGGGGATTGGTACGAGTGAGGTGGAGCATGTCTTAGCTACACAGACACTCTGGGTGGTAAAACCCCGAACATACAAGATTGTAATGAGCGGCCAAAGAAGACGTGGTGTTACATCCAAGGATTTGATACTATACATGATACGACATCTGGGTACTGGCGGTGGCGCCGGCTCTGTCTTTGAGTATATGGGTGATGCCATACGTGGCATGAATATGGAGCAGCGTATGACCATATGCAACATGTCAATAGAGGGAGGAGCGCGGGCCGGTATGATTGCGCCCGATGACACAACGTATGATTATCTGCGCAATCGCCTTCATACACCACCTAATTTTGAACATATGGTGGGTAGATGGAAGGAGACACTATACACTGATAATGATGCCAAGTTTGATAGATCATTTACCATAAATACGGATAGCGTATCTCCCCAGATATCTTGGGGGACCAACCCCGGCATGACATGTGATATAACCGATACCGTTCCAGACCCCATAAACTACTCTGGTGGCGACATAAATCTGGAGCGGGGGGCTCGTCGAGCCTTACAATACATGAACCTTGAGCCTGGAACCCCGATGACCGACATCAAGGTGGATAGGGTCTTTATCGGATCATGTACTAATGCCCGTCTACACGATCTTGTGGAAGCATCGGATATCATTCAAGGTGGCCATGTGGCAGAAGGCGTACGCGCCATGGTGGTACCCGGCTCCCAAATGGTCAAAGCGCAGGCAGAAGAGATGGGAATCCATGACATATTCATAAATGCCGGCTTTGAATGGCGTAACTCTGGCTGTAGCATGTGTCTAGGCATGAACCCTGACATTCTAGAGCCTGGCCAACGATGTGCTAGTACCTCGAACCGTAACTTTGAGGGCAGACAAGGTAGTGGTGGACGTACACACTTGGTAAGCCCGGCCATGGCGGCAGCTGCTGCAATACACGGCAAATTCGTCGATATACGGGAGTTGATACAATGAAGCCCTTTGATAATGTCACATCACACATAACGCCGCTTCCTGACCACAATGTAGATACCGACCAAATAATACCAAAACAGTTCCTAAAACTGGTCACCAGAACAGGTTTTGGCAAGTATCTGTTCTTTGATCGTAGAAGTTCTGACTTTGTCCTAGACGATCCAAGATACAAAGGTTCCAAAATTTTAGTAGCCGGGGATAACTTTGGTTGTGGCTCATCCCGGGAACATGCAGTATGGGCGCTTCAGGACTTTGGCTTTGATGTTGTAATATCTACATCGTTTGCGGACATATTTTATAGCAACTGCATAAAAAACGGCGTTCTTCCCATATGCATACCTGATACACAGACACTGTTATCCGAAAAGAATAGCATCACTGTAGATCTCCAAAGACAGACTATACAGCATACATCTGGTACAATCCATTTTGAAATTGATCCGCATCACAAGGTGACACTCTTGGAGGGCCTAGATGACATATCACGTACACTTCAATATGACGATATGATCACTCTGTTTGAGAAGGACTCGCCGACTCCATCTGTTGTATTATAGTCTGTACTGTGTCATGGTGTCTATCCAGTATTATGGGAGACTCTATGTCCACCCATGGTGTACTACCTATGTCATAAGACACTATGGTGTCTGTTTTAGAGAGTTCCTCTAGTATGTCATATGACAGATTGACATGGCCCTTCTTCTCTCTTATTGCCTTCATGACGTTATCTCCGAGCATGTATATTCCCAGACACTCCTGGTGTGGCAATCGCAATACTGGCTTTTCTCGGAACTCTTGTATTATACTCTCTTCAGTTACAGTGGCAAAGCCGGTCTCTTCTTGTCGATAAGATCGTGTAGCTATGCAGGCAGATGCAGACTTTGCCTTGTACAGCTCTGCCATGGATGGTATATTTAATGCGCACAGATTATCCGAGAACCACAGTATAAAGTCGCCTTCCACATCTACACATCGTAGGTCCCCCCCCGTACCATCACTGCCATCCTGAACAAATGTTATGGGTTTGTCACTGTGCTTGTAGTAGTTTTGAATCTGTGCACCCATGTTGGCTAAATCTGTTATTATGATGATGTCTGATATGGCATCAAAGGATTCCAGATAGTCTGTTATGTATTGTATGATGGGTTTGCCGTTTATGGGCATCATGGTCTTTGGAAAGTATTCAGTAAAAGGACGGGCTCGTTTGCCCTGCCCACCTGCCATGATGACTGCCTTCATCGGTATGACTTTTGTTTTCGGCGCCGTGCACCAGGCCCACCAAACTTTTTGGGCTCTTTGCGTCGGGCATCTCCGCTTATCAGATACTTGTCATAGTCGGTCAATCTCTTTCGCAGATCGTCTCGTACAGGTTTTTGTAGAGGATGATCCTTTGGCTCCTTACGTGACTTTGTCCAACCCACTAAGGCTCGGGATATGGCAATGGATGCGGCTCCTGCCTGACCCATATATCCTCCCCCTCTGACTCTTACTGAGATGTCCACCTTGTCGCGAACGTCTCCCACCACCTCTAGTGGCGCCAACATGGTCTCACGCGCTACCTCTTGCGGTATAATCTCTATGGGTATGTTGTTTATTCGAACACTACCATGACCTTTCTGTATGTGTACAAAAGCCCTTGCGGTCTTTCGTGTGGCAAAGTAAATTTCAGTCTTGATGGTCATTCAGTCCACCCTATAGTCCTGCCTAAATCTGCCATTGTTGTATAGTTTGGTGCATCTCGGGTTATGTATGCCTTTTGTATTGTAATCTTTTTGAGCGACTTTACATCCTTGGGAGCTCCTATATAGGTACGCAACCGTTTGTGGGCTGCACGGCCAGATGGCTTTTTGCGTGGAAGCATACCGCGAATCATTCTCTTCATTATGGTGTCCGGTCGCCGGGGGTGGAACGGTCCGTGCTTGGGGTTTAGTATACTGGATATCTCTAGAAAGTCTCTATACTCTTTTATGATGTTTGAGCGGGTGCCACTGATCATTATCTTTTCACAGTTTATCAGAGTTACATGATTGCCATTTAGCAACATCTTTGCCGCGTGCGATGCCAGCCTGCCGGCTATATGATTTGTAGAGTCTATGACTATGTGTTCGCTGGTGCCTTTCGGCTCTACTGCTTTGTCATCCAAGAAGAATCACTCCGGTACCTGTTGGTCTTTCGTTGGTCAGTGTCTTATAATCTAATATACGGCCACCAGCATTTGTGACCTTTGATACGGCAGTCTTAGATATGTCAAAGCAGAACAGCGATATGTTGTGTGTTATGTCTCCGGTACCCAACACCTTACCTGGAAATATCACAACATCGCCATCTTTAGTCAACTTTTCAATACCATTAACATTTATGACTCTCTTGGAGATTGCAGTCTTTAGTGCAAACTCTGAGACCCTCTTCCAGATGGGCGCCTTGTGCGTTACAGACATTCGTCTCAAATCTCGAGCCATGCGCACAATATGCTCATTTACCATGTCGTCATTGTCCCTAAAGTGCCCATATTAATCTATGACTTGCTTGAACTCTTCTAGCCTGCCCGATAACTCTTGCATACCAGCCATTATGATATCTGCAGGATCTCGAGATCCTGTAGTCTCTACCTTTAATTCAAACCCATCCTCTTCTGTGCCGGTCAATACGGAGATGTTTGCCGAGTTCCACTTTGCATGTTCAGACCCACGTCCTAATTTAGCATGACATTCCATGACTACTTTTTGCATGGGGGCCAATGTGGCTATTGGAATGTCATCGTTTACCGGCCTCACCTCCGGGTCCTCAGAGGAGAGTCGTGCTGTTGTTACATCTGTCGTTTGATCAGTCTTACCCGAGTCTAGTACCAACATGACAGTACTGTTGGAACCCTCATCCTCCCCTTGATAGTCGCGCTGATCAGATATGTACTTCCCTGATGGTGTTGTGAGTGGTACCAATGCCAAGCGATGCGCCAGATACTCGTCGGCAAATACGGTGGTGTTCTCTATTACATCTACTGTCTCTATGGCAAATGTGGGTACACCGTTTAGACATATTCGTCGGAGGGCATTGGCGTATTGTATGGGAAACCCATTCATCTTTATGGTTATACTGGTATCACTTCTGTCTATTACCTCAACTGAATACAATCTAGTCTGTCAACTAATTTTACAAATATGAATGTAACTTTTTACAGACACGTATGTATTTGCCCCTACCTTGCAACTGTATGCGGCCCACACAAGCTGGCAATAAACGGAATTGTAACATCTATGTAACCGGAGCTGGGGCGTAACACGCGTAACCCAGCTGGCCTGTGTAGATGTGACAATTCTATGAGCGGGAAGAGGTTATCAAGATCATCGAAGGTTATTCGTCCACTTGGTGTGTATCCAACCCAATTCTATCTTCTAGGGCCAGTAACACCTGTGAGTCAAACTGATAGAGCCTTCGCCATCGGGCCACTCATCGTATTCAATGCTATAATGACATCTGTTGAACTTCTTACTGAACTCGAAGTCGGTCGGGTCAACCCGGTGTAAAGTCTCACCATCCCCAACCATTCTAGGTATCTCCACACCACACTCCGCGACAAGAGTAGTGTTTGTAAACGTCAAACGATTACCCTCTTTGGTGACAGTTATGAGGCAATCATTTTGGCTGGTAGCATAGAGCGCTACACTTCCTAGGCTTTCTGTAATCGCTACACTCCACTCCTCAGGAATGCCTTCCAAGTCATGTGGCTGGTTATTGGTTGGCGGCACCCACCACCAACTCGGCACCACCATGTCAAAGATAAATCCTCCTACGATCACCAGCAGTCCGATGGTGGCATACTTATAGGTGTTGCGGGTCATGGTAGCTCCAACGTAGTGCACCGTTATAAGCATTAAGATGATTCTGCCAGTCTGACTATGCGTGTTACACCACGATCAGATTACGTGGATGTTACAACTCCACAGAATAGATAGATATCTAGGTCGGTGTTTGCATGTAACTGGTGAAGTGTAATGTATGAAGACCGAATATTACGTCTATTAGAACAAAACCCAACAGCCTTATACACAGAGGAAGATATCCAATTAACACTCATTGGTAAAAATTCGGACTTATTTCAACGACATAATCCGCTCATGATTAGTCCAGAACGCCATAACCTCACTAAGGCTTTGGCAAATTTGGTACAGCGGGGCAAAGTATACAAAAACAAAACCGAAAATAAAGTACTATGTGGTGTCCAACAATGGTTCTATTAGCTTAACATAAGGCATTGTTGGGAAGTATGTTTTAGGTTACTCGTGTTATACTATACACCAGGTTACGTAGATGTTACAGAATCCAATAAACACAACATTTAACAAAAGATATGCTTTATGCGCGGGGCGCCTGCTAGGAGCCTGCACAAGGCCATGCCGCGCAGTACCTGACAGGATAGTCCGCTGTCACCCGGAAGTGGGGATGCCCACTATCTACCAGAACAAGAATCTTTCCGTACTTGCGGTACAGCCCAACCAAGCGCAGAACGAATGTTACAGAGTCGATTCTATTTATATGCGAACAATGAGAATACGGCGGATGAGCCGCCCCGTTGACGTACTGTACAAGATAGTGTCCAGAAGAGGCTTGAGCAGGATGCTCACGTTCGACACACCCCATCTGTTCAAGGCTATCCACACGATGTTCCACCAGACGTATACCAGCCGCCAAACACTATGCGACAGTCTACGTATAGGGGAGGGGGCAGCAAAGACTCTGGTGTTGCGCCTAAAGCAGTCCGGCCTGGCAGACACCATACGGGCAGGCATGTTTTTGACCGGCGATGGTAGGCGTTTTGCTGAGGAGATGTTCCGGACAATACCGTCTCAGTGCCCCGTGGGGCCATGTAGCGTAGCAAACCAGAGACACAATCACGCGATTCTCGTGAGAGGTTACGCATCGGGAATAGGCAGCGGCATAGACCAGCGCGACTATGCAATAATGTACGGAGCCAAAGGCGCGACCACCCTGGCCTTCAAAGGCGGCAGGTTCGTATTTCCCAATGAGGTGGTGGACTGCCTGGGCGAGGATCATGAGGCAAGAACCGCCCTGCTTGATGGTCTGAGGCCCATGGATGGCGATCTAGTCATCATTGCGTCCGCTGACGATCCCTTCGTAGCTGAAATCTCTGCGATCAACTCCGCACTACGGACGCTATACTCAGATTAGGCATCACCGATGATGCAGATGCCGTGTGTGGCGGCGCCTTTTCGCGCCCCTGTTGCCGTAAATGTGATGTACGCATGTCAGTGTTGCTCCAACTTTGTTTCGGAGTCTGGCCTAAACCTCTGCCACAGGGTACCCAGGATTATGGCTAACGCGGTCCAGAATATGGTGACGCCGACGGCCGACATAATCCTGAATCCGTCCAGCAACTCTGCCTGAATTGTTACCTCGTCCAGGTTGGGCGGCATCAGCGCAAACGCAACAGCCACCAGCGCAGCATATCCGGCAAAGGCCACAAACCTTCTGTTCTTCGCCACCCGCCGGTACACCTGGTAAAAGCCCACGACACCAAATCCTGTGATGGCAATAAACGAGAGGTAGAGTACCGCGCGCAGTACGACTGTCTCGCCATCCCCCACCGTGGGTGGGTTCGCCGGGTACTTGAGGAACGGGACCAAGTATACAGAGAACCACATGATTGCAGCCAGTACTGAGGCCCTCTTCAGATCACCCCCCTTTGGTAGGGCATCCCTGGACAGCGCATACACTATACCAAAGAGCGCCCCCATAGACGTTCCCAATATGGCGCTGGCCAAAACCTGCCCCTCTTTCTGCCAGATCCTGTACGACTCGTACTCCGTCCAGAACTCCGGGGTGTCTTCCGCCTGACCAGACGCAAACAAGGCCTGGTTCTCTATCATAATGGCACCATCCAAGTACGGCTCCACCAAGGCCAAGTTGGCTAGGCCATGAATGGTTCCCGCCGTTGCGCCTGCAACCAGCACTACTGCAATAAAAAGAATAGTCTTCAAGGCTACCTCTCAGAATCTAGTGGCACGGAAATCCCGCTGCATGCCTCATGTCATGGGTCAACTCGTGAAGGTACATATCCTCAAACGCCTGTTCACCGAATGCTATACTAAAGATATGTCCCTGATCAAAGCCAACTATAAACAGGCCAACCGCAAATACCAGCCCCAGAACCACGATCGCAGCCACCGGTACCTTCCCAGGAGATATGGTAACCTGCATTAATGAATTTGTCATACCATTAGGCCTAACTCTTTGCTATATAAACCCTTGGATGATTTGTCCAATTTATAAATAAACCGTGTGGAAGACAACATTTCATAGTTTTCATGTCTTTCGGCTGCGGATCTGCATCGTAGACTCCTAGCCTGCCCGGAAAGCGCGAAACGTAGACGGATCCCGTCTCCCTGAACTCGGCCCGCAACCTCAGAATGTACCTTGGCGTTACTTCTGGCTCGGATATCACGACCGACACCCTCTTGCCCTTTTCTAGTTGCTTCATGGCGTACCGTATGGACTTTGCCGTCAGACGCTTTGTCATCTTTTTTCTTGATTTATACAGTATGTAATATTCCTTAATGGTCTGCTTGATCTTAGGCGGACCTAATTTCCGTACAATAGACCGCTCCTTACCATGCATAAAATATATATACGATCCTGGGGTTGACTTCTCGTTGAATAAAATGCTATGCGGGCTAACTGTGATAACAGTGGCCTTATTGGCATGTGTAATACCAAATTTTGCTGCTGCAGAAGAACAGATACAAGAATCCTTCTTTCCATACTATGAATTTACCGAGAATTTTGATGTGCTAGAGGTGGCTCTAAATTGCAACTAGACACAATACTGAGTGTAAACGATCTTTGGGTTAATTATGGGACGAAGATTGCTGTAGAGAGTGTAAGTTATGATGTACAAGAGGGTGATCTGGTAGGTGTGGTAGGTGCTAACGGATCTGGCAAGAGCTCTATGTTCAAAGCAATACTTGGGTTATTACCTCATAGAGGTACTGTGAGCCTCTTTGGACGTGCATTTCATAGAGATCTGTTACGTTCAGTGGGATATGTTCCCCAAAAAATCTCATTTGAACCTATGTTTCCGGCTACAGTATTTGATGTGGTTGCCATGGCATTAACGCGCGCTACCTTGACTCCAACAGATCGCCGGCATGGGATTGTAGACTCTGACATGTCCAACTCTGAAAAGGTAATGAAGTGCTTAAATATTGTTCGTATGTGGGGTCTACGTCACCGTCGAATAGGTGCACTCTCTGGAGGCGAGCTTCAAAGGGTCTTTATAGCGCAATCATTGGTGCGTAACCCATCATTACTAATAATGGACGAACCTGCAGTTGGCCTTGATGTAAAATCACAAAAACTGTTCTATTCCATAATGCAGGAGGCTAATAGTGAATATGGGATAACAATGATAGTGTCATTACACAACATGGACGTGGTTAAGGAGTACAGCAATAAGGTAGTTTGTATGAATCGTACATTAGCTTTTCATGGAAAAACATCTGACTTTTTTGCCGATGAAAAGTTATTGGGGCTGTGCACAGAATACAAACTACAAGATCGCCCTCATCCTCACGAACATTCACACGAGGCGTGATGTTGTATGTTACACTGAATATATGAGAGTTTTTGGTGCTATGAGTATGGAGATGCATAATGTTAGAAATCCTTGAGTATAGTTTTATACAGAGGGCACTGATTTCTGGGATAGCCATTTCCACTATATGTTCCATGGTGGGGTGCTTTTTGGTTATGCGTCGATATGCTCTCTTTGGGGATGGTATAGCCCATGTGGCATTTGGAGGTGTAGCTGTTGGACTGTTTATGGGAATAATCCCTTTCTGGTCAGCATTTGTCGTATCTATTCTGGGCAGTCTAGGGCTACAAAAGATGCAGAACTCTAAGGTTTCTGGGGAGGTGGCGGTTGCGGTCACTTTGGTCTCTGGACTGTCGGTGGGAGTCATACTAACTAGTATAGCTGGTGGATTTACTTTAGATCTCTTTAGCTTTCTGTTTGGTAGTATTATACTGGTGAGTACCAATGACATGATTACAATACTATCCATTAGTGGTGTGGTGGCTTTGGTAATAATTCTACTGTACAGAAGACTGTTATTCATTACATTTAATGCGGAATTGGCACGTGTATCTGGCATTCGGGTAACGCTTTTGAACTATCTGTTTGCAGTATTGGCGGCGATTACTGTTGTGGTTGCAATGAGACTTACTGGCATATTACTAATAACTGCCCTAATCGTTCTACCCACGTTATCTGCCTCTAAATTTAATCGTGGATTCAAGGGTACAATGATAATATCTGCGGCAATATCATCCTCATCGGTGATTAGTGGAATATTCATCTCTTATCTGTTGGACTGGGCCCCCTCAGGCACTATAGTGGCGCTTTTAGTACTGTCTATGGTAGGAGTATACACTTCATATATGATAATGGGGCGCCTCTTCCGCTAACATCCGTATCAATAATGATTCTTTATGTGTTTACCGCAGTAGTGGGATCCAGCTATGGGTTTCTCTTTGCACACTATGAGTCGCCTGTGTTGGCAGTCTTCGGATTTAGGTAAAGACTTTGTAGCTATATCTTTAACATAACGCGCCTCTACATGATCTGGATCTATCTTTAGTGCTGCATCACAACACTCTATGGCCTCGGCGTATCGGCCCAGACGATCCATGGAAATGCCTTTGAGGTAGTATGCTTCCGCATTATTCGAGTCCATACTTAGTGCCTCATCAAAACATTTTATGGCCTCATCATATCTCTCTAAATTATTCATCGAGTCACCTTTGAATATGCGCGCTTGTATATTATTCGAGTCCATCTCTAGTGC
>VYCS01000014.1:0-32435 GCA_009843815.1 Cenarchaeum sp. SB0675_bin_21
CAGAGACTGTTTAATTAGATAAAGATAATTTTATTTTCTAATAAAATGTGTCATGCTTTTAGTACAGCAAAGCCAATTAATTCTTCCAATCCAGACCGTGCGCTTCCTGCAGGTATTCCCTCTAGAGCAGACCGGGCTTTTCCTGCATATGTCTTTGACATCTCTTCCATCTTATCAAATACATCGCGAGGGTCAGTGCTCTTTCTCACCAGCATGTTGAATATTTTATCTTCATTCTTCCAGTCTAAGAGATCATCGCGTATCTGATATGCTATCCCCATATTTCGACCATACTTGGTTACATCAGATATCTGACGCTCGTCTCCGCCACCTATTATGGCCCCGATCTTGGCTGCAGCCTCAAATGCCGTGGCGGTCTTGTACTGTACTGTCTTTAAGTAGTCTTCAAAGGTGGCATCATCTCCGCTCACTAATCGCTCCTCAATCATCTCACCCTCACTCATCAACATGGCAGTCTTAGCCAAATTATCCGTTATTCGGGCGTTGTCCAGCCGTGCAGATATAGATAGTATCAGGCCCAACACAAAGTCGCCGCTAAGAATACTAGTATCATAACCATATTTGACATGGAATGGTTTCTTCTGCCTTCGGTGCATCTCATCATCAATTATGTCATCATGTATTATGGACTCTGTATGAAGCAACTCTACGGCGCATGCTGCAGACATGGCATTTTCATCCGCCTCACCAAAACATTCTGCCGATAGTACTAGTATGAGTGGCCTTATACGCTTTCCACCATCTAGTGAATACAGTAGGGGTTCGTAAAACTCTGAGTTGGCATACGCCTCCATCTCCATATTCAATGACTCGTTTATTCGTGTAATGTATGGCGCGTATAATTTTAAAAGCGGATTAGTACTGATATTTTTTCTGTTCAATATGTAAATTGAATTGCCGTTTATCGGTAATTAAAGTTTGGTGCTAGTATAATTTGGTGTAGGACAGACTCTAGTAATGATGAGATATAATATAATTTTGTTGAATGTATGTGCAAGTCCTACATAAATTTAGACGGGATGAAAACTGCCACAATTTAGGGAATCGTAAAGGTGGGTGTGGCAATCTCGACGAACTGGATTACGGGGTCTGGATAGACACCCAGGCCCACCATAAATATTATTGAAAATATCATTACAGCTATAACTGATTTTGGTTCCCGGACCCGCTTGGCATCCTCACCCTCAAAGTACATCTTGCGCATGATCCAACCATAATACGCCAAAGACAAGGCGCTATTCAGTACGGCGGCAATAGCAAGCCAAGGGCCCCACCACACAACACTTCCAGAATCCAGTGCTGCGCCAAAGAGCATCAATTTACTCCAAAAGCCGTTCAGTGGTGGAACACCCGCCAGTGCCAGTAAAGATATGGTAAGTCCCAGTGCTGTAATGGGCATGCGACGTCCCAGCCCCTTTATCTTATCCAGATGTGTTACGGCCAGCGCCACCACCACACCCGAGATGGCTATAAATGCAGCACCCTTCATGACGGCGTGATTAAGTACATGATACAGGGAGCCCTGTAGTCCAGTCGCCGAATAAGGTGCCACAGCCAAACCAATTAGAATATAGCCAGCATGTCCTATACTCGAATAAGCCAGCATCCTAGACAGATTCTTCTGCATTATGGCAGCAACGTTGCCTATGGTCATGGTCATGACAGCGATGACACCTAGAGCCAGCGCCCAGTCCAGATGCAAGGCCGCCATACCCATTATAACTATGCGAATTGTAGCAGCAAAGCCGGCCTTCTTGGTGGCTGCTGCCAGCAGGGCAGTTATAGGCTGGGGAGCACCTTCATACGTATCGGGCAGCCACATGTGAAATGGTACCAGACCCATCTTAAAGCCAAACCCAGCAATGAACAGACCGACTGCCAGTATGGCCAGAGGTATCATTGATGCATCCAGTGTCGTCAAGCCAACTATAACCTCAGATATGTTGGTGGTACCAGTTAGTCCATACACCATCGATATGCCATATACTATAATGGCCGAGGACATGGCGCCGAACAAAAAGTACTTTAGAGCTGCCTCATTGGATATGGGGTTTCGCTTCATAAAGCCTGCCAGCACATAGGTGGGTATACTCATCAACTCCCAGGCTACAAAGAGCATCACAAGGTCAGTAGAGTATGCGACCAGCACCATTCCTATAGCAGATAGTAGTATCAGGGAGTAGTAAACTGCTGGATACTTTTGATTTCGCATGTAACTTATAGAGCCTGTAACGCTAAAGACGGCCACTATAAGCATTGCAATGGCAAAGAGGCCACCAAAGGCATCATTGGCCAATACGTCTGTAGAAAAGACTGCGCCCGGCTGTATCACACCTGACACAAACTGATACCCCACGTATCCTATGGATATAAAGAGGGCACCTAGCGCCAAGGCAGCATACATCTGTGTGAATCGCTCCCTACGCGCCACATCAAGCACTGGCAGTATAACACCAGCCACGCCCAGCACACCTAGTATTACCAATGGGGTTGCATTCATCTCAATCATGTATCATACACCTCACACCATCAACATCAGAACCACAAATAGTAGTCCCGCTCCAAATACAAATAGATATGATTGCACGGTTCCGGTCTGAGTTCCCTGTACCACAGTAGCTCCCCATCTGGTGGCCCTCTCAAGTCCTGTATTCATGCCGTAGTCTATTGCCGTACGCTCAAAGTATCGGAATAGTCCTCTTGCCAGCCAGAGTGGTGCCACCACAAAGCACCAATATACCATACTGTTCAGATACCACCGGTTTAACAGTAGTTTGTGTATGCCATAAAAGAAGAGATTGGAAGATATCAGTCGCTGAGGACTGACGAACCGTCCAATGTAAAAGATATATCCAAGCAGTATTCCTATACCAAAGGCTGCAAGCGATGACATCAAAGCCACAGGGTTTAGACCTCCCAATATGCCAGCATCAGACTCTTCTGCATGTTCGCTGTGTATGTGGAATGAGTGATCCAGATACTCATCAAACAGGTGGTGCAGTGAGCCTTCCACGTACAAGCCGGCCACTCCTATAATTATAGTCAGGGCGGCTAGTATGCCGTAGGGTACCCACATTGAGAGATGTGCCTCATGTATGTGGTGGCCTTCAGACTCCATTTTTTTGACGTGTGCACTCTTCTCTCCATGAAAGACCATGCCAATCATACGGGTAGTGTAGAATGCTGTAATTATGGCGGTTAAAACAGCAACTCCGTAGAGTATCATGCCAAACTCAGCACCAGATTCGTATACTGCAGCAAATATGGCATCTTTGCTCCAAAAGCCAGTAGTAATGAATGGTGCCCCCATCAGGCCTAGCCCCGCGGCCCACATGAATGCATATGTCTTCTTCATGTGTTTGCGCAGGCCTCCCATATCAGTCATAAAGCGGCTACCCACAACATGTAACAGTGAACCAGCAGCCATAAAGAGTGATGCCTTGAACATGGCATGGGATATAAGGTGGAAGAATCCGGCGGTATAGCCATCAACATACTGATGAGATAAGCCAGCGACACCCAGCGCCATCATCATGTATCCAATCTGTGAGCCGGTGGAGTATGCCAATACTTTTTTGATCTCAGGGTTTGTCATACCTTGCGTGGCCAGCAAAAGTGCCGTAATGGCGCCAGTCCAGGCCACAATGGCAAAGAACTGCTCACCCAGGATTCCCGCAGCTCCCAGTGCAAACATAATAGGTCCAATCCGGGCCACCAAAAAGACACCTGCCTTTACCATGGTTGCAGCGTGTATCAATGCAGATACTGCAGTGGGTCCTGTCATTGCTTCAAGTAGCCACTCATTCAGTGGGAACTGGGCTGACTTTCCCACGGCACCACCAAATAGTAACACAAAGGCAGGCACCAGTAGTCCTACGGCGTCCATCTGGGTAGCCCACGTGGTCGTCTCCACCAACTCCCGGAACCCGAATGTGCCAGCATACAAAAATATCAAGAGCATGCCAGACAGCATCATTATATCGCCCACCTTTGTCATGATGAATGCCTTCATGCCCGCATGTGTGGGAGAGTAGTAGTCCAGTAGCCCCAAGGCGGTACGGCCACGCTGACCCACATGGTCCTTGTGTTTGTCTCTATACCAGAAGGAGATCAACGAGTAGGAGGCCAATCCCACGCCCTCCCATCCAAAGAATAATTGTAGTAGATTGTCTGAGAGGACTATGATCTGCATCGAACCTATAAAGAACATCATCCAGAACCAGAATCGTATAATGTCTCTATCGCCCTTCATGTATCCGGTACTATACACCATTATCAGGAAAGATATCCATGCGACAACATTTGCCATTATAACTGATACGGGGTCTGCCAAGACACCTGCTTCTAGTCCAATGGCCTCAATCCACATTATCTGATGGTGCATCTCATCACCAGCTAGCGCCATGGGCAGTAGGGAGGCAGCAGACAGGGCAGATGCCAATGCAAATCCCACAGCCACATAGTTTGTGGCCTTCTTAGACGCACGACCTACGCCAGGCATTATAAGGGCGGCAACAAACGGCAGTATCCAGACTAGCCAGATTAATTCATGCATCAAATGCGCAACACCCCCTCCATGTACGGAATTATACCTTCAAGGAAGATATCTGGATATATGCCCAGTACAATGGTAAAGCCGGCCAGAATCATCATGGGTGCGGTCATGTGCCAACCAGCATCGCGAACCTTCTCTAGATGCTGTGGAGTTTTGCCAAAGAAGACTCTTTTTAGCATCCATAACATATAGGACATTGTAAGGACTGTAGCCACAAGGCCCAGGCCGAATGTGACTGCTCGCACCATCGATCCTTCAGATATAGCAGTCTCCAAGGCGCCATAGAAGAGTATCCACTCGCCCATAAAGCCGCTAGTGGGCGGAACTCCCATTATGGTTAGAGCACCCACAACGGCACAGACTGCTGTAATGGGCATCTTTCCTGCCAAACCACCCAGTTTTGATATGCTACGCGTGCCCGCCTTCACTATCAGTATACCGGCGGTCATAAAGAGCAGTCCCTTCCCCAGGGCGTGTGTTATGTACATCATCTCGGCTCCAGCCATACCAAGTACAGACAAAGATCCTATTCCAAACAACAGATATCCCATCTGAGATATGGACGAATACGCAAAGAGTCGTTTTATGTCGTCTTGCATCAGGGCCATGGCGCCCCCATACAACATTGTAACCAGGCCCCATATGTGAAACCATATGGCTATATCTGCAAATGTATTAGGAAGGAACTCAACTACTAATCGAAATATACCATAGGCGCCTATGCCAATCATGGCCGGTGACAGTAAGGCGCTTATGGGAGTAGGTGCGGCACCGTGGACCCAAGGGAGCCATATGTGAAACATAAAGACTGCCAACTTTACGCCCAGTCCTATGGATATGGCTATTGCCGATAGTAGAACGATATCTTGTGGTATGGCAGACTCGGATATATCTGCAAAGTCAAAGCTACCAACCGTCAAACCGATCATAAGGAAGCCCAACAATAATACAACGGCGCCTACATGCGTCCAGAAGAGAAACATCAGACCAATCTTGCGACGAGGTCCATCACCCCACAAAGAGACCAAAAAGAAACCAGGTATCAGCATTATCTCGAAGAATACATAGAACTGTATCATGTTTGTAGACATAACGGTTCCCAGCATGCCCATGGCAAATACCAGATATAGTGCAAAGTACAACCCCACCTGCCTGTTCAATGCAGACTTTTGTATCGTGCCATCTGCCATCTCCTCAAAGCGGTGCACCATGTATGGGCGGGAGTAGATCACCAAGATTGTACTGAGCACATATATTATTATGGCAAACGGTGAGGAGAGGCCATCCAAAGAGAAGCCAAAGCCGCCAAACGCTTCAGTCCATGGATAATACTCAGAGTAGTCAGAGAGGGCTCCCCAAACCACCAAGATGGTACCATATAACAGAACAACAAAGGAGAACCACATGGCCGGACCGGCGCCATATCTAGTCCCCAAAACATACGCTACGGGAGCTAAAAAGAGAGGTAGAAATACTGCCTGAAGCAGTCCAAACTCTATCATCCTCGCAAGCTCCTAAAGTTGGCAATGTCTACATCCTTGTACATGCGATACGCCACCACCACCAACGCCAGACCCACTGCAACCTCGGCAGCAGCAATGGCAATGGAGAAGAGTGCCAATGTCTGTCCCCCACTGTCATCCACATATCTAGAGAATGCCACAAGGTTCAAGTTTGCGGCGTTTATTATAATCTCCACTGCAAAGAGCATGCGTATGGCGTTTCGTTTGACTGCTAGGCCATATATGCCAATACCCAGTAGTGCCACAGAGACCAGAACAAACTCAATTAGAGCCATTCTCCACCTCCCGTCTAGCCAACACCAAGGCTCCAGTTACGGCCCCAGACAGTATCAAGGCCATGACCACCAAAGCAGGCCAATAGTACACCAAAAAGTCTTCGCCTATCTCCCGAAAGTCTATGGGCGGCGAGTCAGACTCCAACTGATGAATTCCAGATGACATTATCAAGGCACCCACCGAGACTAAAAAGACAAGCATTAAGCCAATACCTGCCATCTTGCGGCGCTTATCCTCTATCTTTTTGAATATCAGTTCGCGTCGTACCAACATTACAGTAAATAGTATCAGTACGGCTATCGAGCCCACATAGACGGCCAGCTGAAATAGTGCAACAAATGGCGCATCCAGTAAAAAGAAGAAGCCTGCCACTCCACCCAGTGAACCCATCAAGGCTATTGAGCCGTATATCAGCGAGCGCATCTCCAAGGCAGCAATAGCCGAGCCCACAGTCAGAACCGAGAGAGCCAAAAATACAGCATCAGCCATGGGTGGCACCCCTATCAGTTATCTTTATCTCCGCATCTTGTGATACGTGTGGCTTCACCTGTAGTTGGGCCGGGGTGTAAATCAAACCCTCCTTTGTGAACGATGACAGTTCATAGTCATTGCTCATGTATAATGCATAGAAAGGACATGCATCCACGCATAGTCCACAAAAGACACATTTGCCGTAGTCTATCTGGGGCATTATGCTCTTCTTGTTCTGCTTATGTGTCTCAGGAACCTTTACCATAGCGATGGCCTCTGCCACACCCTCGCATGCTATAGAGCATAGTTGGCAACCTGTACAGTGATCGTGAAACAGCATATGGCGACCCTTTAGGCCAGCAACACCAACACCGGTGACGGGATCATATCTGTAGCCATCACCCACAAACTTTAGCTTCTGTTCAGGATATCGTAATGTGAACCGCTTGCGCGCCAAGTGTTTCACACCCGAGTTTAGAGCTTTGATTATTCCAGTCGCAGTTCCCATTATATTATACCTCCAGGTCCAAGTACTCCAGCGTAAAGCAGCGCCAAGGCTATAAAGATGTTGATAAATGACAGGCCGATGAGTTTGTACCATCCTAAAGATAGCAGCATATCTATTCGTATGCGAGGAAATACGCCTCTAGGTAATAGGATAAAGAATATGACTGCTACTGTCTTTAACAGGAACCACAGTACACCATTGAGCATTGCCTGGTCTAGTAGTGGTAGGCCAGGAATGGTAGCCGTTATGGGGCCTAGTTGTATACCATCAGTTATAATCTCTTCTGGGAATGGTGGCCACAACATGGGACCACTCCAGCCGCCCAAGAACATTACAGTGAAGAGGGCGGCAAATGCGTACAGTTTAAGATATGTTCCCAGTTGCACCAAACCGTACATCATACCTGAAAACTCGGTAAGCCAGCCGGCTACAATCTCGGACTCTGCCTCAGGCAGGTCAAAGGGTATGCGCTCCAGCTCGGCAAGTATACAGATAAAGAATACAATGGCGCCCACCGGCAGAAATACAATCCAGGGGATAAATTCCTGGGACTCTGCTATTCCGGTCAGACTCATGGTTCCGGCCAGCATCACCACTCCCAATAGTGATAGTATTAGTGGGATCTCAAAGGAGATCATCTGATGTAAGGCTCTAATTCCACCGATAAATGGGAACTTTGAGTTGGCAGACCATGCAGACAACACTGTAACGATGGGGAAGAATCCTATTACAGCAAAGACGGCCAAGACTCCTAATTCGACATCGGCAACCACCCAGCCAGGAGCAACAGGTATCAGACTGACAAAGGCGGCAGCAGTACCAACAAACGCCACCGGTGCTATCCAAAATATTGGCTTGTCTGCCTTGGCGGGGATTATAATCTCCTTTGATATCAGTTTGAGTCCATCACCGGCCAGTTGTAGTATTCCTTCCACCTTACCACAGTAGAAGGGTCCCACGCGCAGTTGGAGCTTGGCCAACATTTTGCGTTCTACAAAGATAGTACCTGCAGCTACTAGCGCAGCCAGACCAAATCCTGGAAATACGGCTATACGGAAGAAGTCAGTATACATAAACGCCTTTACTATGGGAATGGCACGCGAGGGGTCGGCCAGCCATGTGAGTGCCAGAAATGGGGTAAGCAGCTCGCCGTTAATTACAGGCATCTCTATATAGAATAAGACAATCTGTATCGCAGGAATTCCCACCAGTGTCACCAGGACTATAATCCAGAATACGTTATCCAGTATGCTCTTTAGAAAGTAGCTCAGACGAAAGGTGGGTGCTATAACAGACATTATCTGTCTGCCTCCACAGGCCAGTAGTTCAAACTCCAATATACAGAGGGCATGTTGCCTAATTTTTCGCCCTTTAGTAGATATGGCATTGCTATCAGATTACGGAATGAGCCGACACTGAGTTTGACCCTATACGGTTCGGGTTTCTTTCTTGACACTATATGACATCCCAAAGCTCCTCGGCCAGACTCGACGCGTTTGTACACGGATGTGTCTCCACCTTTTGGGTTTGGTTTTAGTTTTGTACGGACCGAGCCAGATTTTGGCATCTTTGATAGGGCATCACGTATGATGCGACAGGACTCCATCATGTCTAGCCATGGTACCTTGGAGCGCGCGTATGAATCACCTGACTTTAATACATTAGTCTCAAAGTCTAAAGAGTCATAGACATCGTATGGTTCTTTTTTGCGCACATCATAGTCTACGCCGCTGGCGCGTAGGACAGAACCAGTAGTGCCCAATCGTATGGCGTCATTACGAGACAGTACTCCGGTGTTGGCGGTACGCGATATAAGTATGGGATTGTCATAGAAGATATCTGAATATTCAGCTATGCGCTTCTCAAAGTATCTCACTTGACGCAGACATACATCCTCAAAGTTGGCGGGCATGTCATTTCGTACACCACCTGGAATAAAGTAGGCATGTGTGACCCTAGCACCGGTCAGCTTCTCTAGTAGATCTATAAAGAGTTCACGATCACCAGAAGGCCACATGAACATTGTAGAGTGGCCCAAGAATATTCCATATATGGCCAGCCAGTATAGTGTGTATACACACCTGTTCAGCTCAGCAGCAATTACACGGACATACTTGGCGCGTTCAGGAACCTCAATTCCCAACAACTCTTCGGCACCTAGTACATATGGGTATAATATATTACAAGAGTCATGTATCACAGGTCGCTCCAGATGTGGTATGTTGGTGATATAATTTCGGTATTCGGCCATCTTCTCTTCGCCACGATGCACGTACCCTGGATCGGGATCACAAGCCACGATATAGTCACCATCTATCTGTACAATTATCCTCATGTGACCAGAACCTGGATGTTGAGGCCCCACGTTGAGCGTCATTATACGCTCATCTACTTTTTCAAGTTGCAAGCCGGGAGGTAGTTGTGCAGACATTGTCATCAGCGACCCTTTATAGCAAAGTCTTTACGCATGGGAGGCAAGTCTGCCCAGTCTTCGGGGAGTAGAAGGCGACGGTTGTCCGGATGGCCTTCAAAGTATACGCCAAACATCTCAAATATCTCACGCTCATGAAACTCAACTGAATAGAATACCTCCCGCAGTGTGGGTAGTCGTGTAGAGTCTTGGCCGGGCCTAGGGTCATCTTCCCGGGGAGCTCGTGTGGCCAGTGCCAGAACACACTTTGTCAGGTTCTCGTTTGTATACGAGCCTAGATGATATACGACCTCTATCTGATTATCGTTTGGGAAGTCCACACCCGATACAGACTCGGCATGATCAAAGCCCATCTCTTTGGCAAGTGTTGCAGCGTCTATTATATGCTCCTTTGGAACTAAGATTGCAGGGCGGTCCACATCATCAGATATTATGGTCGCGTCTGGAAACTTCTCCAAGAACGGTTGGGCTGTAGGCACAGGAGTGCTCATTAGACGTACTTCCTCGCCTTCATTCGCTTCATCTTCTCCTGTAGTAACATACATCCTTGTATTAGTGTCTCGGGTCTTGGTGGGCATCCGGGTACGTAGATATCCACAGGTAGGACGCCATCTATTCCCGGTAGGACGTTATAAGAGTCAAAGTATAATCCGCCTGTGATTGCGCAAGCACCCATGGCTATGACGTACTTTGGTTCGGGCATCTGATCATATACTAGTCTGAGCCGGGGCGCCATCTTGCGGGTTATTGTACCTTGTACTACTATCAGATCACACTGACGCAGTGACCCAAATGCCTCTATTATACCGAATCGTTCAACATCATATCTAGGACTTGATGCGGCGCCAAACTCTACACTACAGCAGGCCGTCTCTATATGGACGGGCCATAATGACCATATGCGGCCCCAGTTTATTGCGTAGCCCAGAGGCTGATCAATTGCCTTCTCTAAAAGATCTCCCAACTTACCAACAAATACATTAGCATTATGTGGTGTCAACAACTCTCGAATCATTACCATATATTCCTCCTTTGAGACTGATATAATGCAAACGCCATGGCGGCAAACATTATACCCAAAAATGCAATCAGTGGTAGTGTGGCAGATTTAGGCAACATCAGTATGGAACCGCCCCAAGCGTACAGGAATATCGCCATTACATCAAATACAACGAACATCAGTATATATGCATAGTATTGCATCATAAAGTGGGTACGGCCTTCGCCCTTGGGTACCTGTCCACACTCCATGGGTAGAAACTTGACTGGATTGCTACGTTTACGGGGAGATATCATTCTGGATATTATCAATGCAGGACCAACAGCAACCACTGCAAAACCAAACATCAATAGTATGTTGCCATAGTTTCCTGCCAGTTCTCCTACCAATCTAGATCTCAAATTTGAAATTTGCTATAAAAAGTTATGCGGCTATATCGTCTAATAACAAAGTTGTAAAAACTACAACATTAAATAAACCGTACAAAAAGTGCCAAGTAGATGTTTGGTACATCGATATCTTGCATGGATGGGCGCATACAAGAGCCTATTCGCAAATGGATCACAGAAAAGTTCAATGTGCAACATGTGGATGTCGTAACACAGCCTGGGGTGGACGGTGTACTTGTAGGGAAAGGTGGGCCACACATAGAGCTGATCAAACATATGGTAGCCATATCTGTAAATGCCCATGGCTCATCTACAATAGTGATATCTGGGCATTATGACTGTGCTGGTCATCCTGTCAGTGATGAGCAACACATACAAGACATTAAAAAAGCCGTATCAGTCGTAAAATCGTGGGAGAACATGTCAGGCAAAGAGGTTATCGGCATATGGGTAAACGATGACTGGCAAGTAGAACAGGTAGCCTAAGAGTCCAGACTTGAGGTGTGATGTTTTGGCGACATGCCTTCGAATTCATCAGGCAAACTGTCCATAATCTTGTCTGACTGTATTCCTACGTATACTAACCTCGCTATTATTACGTGAACTGGTTCCTCCCGCAAAGTCGGGTTCTGTATAATCAATTATCTTTTTAAGTGTGTGGACCGTACTATACATTAATGGCGTTACGCACATATACATTTAGAGTTAGATTCCGTAAGGGGTTCAAGGAGGGGATGTTGGCCGGACAGGCCGGCTTGGATAGGTATGTGTATAACAAACTATTGGAAATCTTCAAGGAAGAGTACCGTCGAGTTGGGAGGGTCAACACTACGCGCGGTAGAATAAACGCCTGATATACGGACTTGCGCAACCACTCGGGTCCACGTTGGCTGAAACAATCCATGTCGCAGGTAACGCGCCAAATATTATATGATCTGGGCAGGCATTATGACCAATATGTGGAGACAGAGAGGTTGAAGGCTGCTGGCCTCGAACCTAAGGTGGAGTTTGGTGAGCCGCACGTTAAGAAACATGGAAGTCATATCTCCATCCCGTTGACGATAACGCATGATAACACTACTGGTCAGGCGCGCTTCACTGATACACGTACAATCAGGATAGCCAAGATGGGCGAGATTAAATTGTCGCGGGAGTTTCCCGTCTTGAATTACCGATACAAGACTGCACAACGGTTTCAACTGCCGGATGGCGGGTGGAGAATTACCATATCTTGTAATATACCTGATGAGGAGCCAGTTGTGACGGAACCGACTATTATTGGCATAGACCGGAATGTCGGTAATGTGACCACACCTGACTGGGTAATAATTATACCTGAAAAGGTGGCACGCCGCATGAACAACGCCGAGAAGACGGCCTCAAAGGCGCAAAAGATAGCATCATACAGGCAGAAGCCGGAGCATACGAATCGCAAGCCCGGCTCCCGACGGTGGGCGAAAGCCGCCAAACGTGCCGCCAAGAACAAACGCAAGGTGGCAAACATGCGAAAGACCATCACACATAAGATATCACGCATTATATCTAACAGCGCCACACATGCAGCCCTTGAGAAACTTCCCATACAAAACATGGTACAGTCCGCCAAAGGCACGGAAGAAGAACCCGGCAAAAACGTTGCGCAGAAGTCTGGGCTGAACAAGGCCATTCTGGAGCAGTGTTGGAGGCTGCTCGCTGCTCTATTGGAGTACAAGTTGGCTGGCGAGATAGTTTGGGTTGCGGCAGCATATACAAGTCAGCGGTGCTGCTCGTGCGGCTATATGCATGAGGACAACCGGGATGGCAGAAAGTTCTTGTGCAGGAAGTGTGGCTACACATATCATGCCGACTGCAATGCGGGCTCAAACATAGAAGATATGGGGCTGAAGAAACTTGGCCGGGGGGCCATACATGACCAACTAAAGTTACGAAATTTGCCGGACTACACCGGCAGCACCCATTGTACAAGAGGTGTCTGGACGTGGAGGGTTCTTGCGTTAGCTCCCCTGGGAAGCGTCAAGCACGGACCGGGGAACGAGATGCTTCATGCATTGTCGTCCTCTGGCATGATGTGTAATTGTAGGTGCGGGAACCCCCGTGCTTGCAGTAGGAACCGATGGAGCCAAGCTTCATAATATGTAACGCAACATGCAACACAATGACACTAAACGTAGGAGATAAGGCGCCAGACTTTGAGCTGGTGGATACAGAACTAAAGATGCGAACACTACAAGAGTTCCGAGGAAAAAAGGTAGTTTTAGCCTTCTTTGTGGCTGCCAGCTCGCCAGTATGTGAGAAAGAGATGTGCACGTTCCGCGACTCATGGGATGAGTTATCAAATATGAATGCGCAAGTAATCGGCATAAGTAATGATGGCCCATTTGCCAACAAAGCATTTGCAGCAGAGCACAAGTTGACATTTCCGGTACTAGGAGACTATACCAGTAAGACCATACGAGATTATGACATATTGATGCCAGACTTGTTACATGTGAAAGGGTATAACGCAGCAAAACGCAGCGTCTTTATCGTAGATGAAGAAGGTACAGTCACATACAGATGGGTCTCAGATAGTCCACTAAAAGAGCCCAATTACAATGAGATTACATCACATCTTCAAAAGTAGTTTTTTTATTCTATTTCCGCTATCATATCGCCCTTGGCGACGCTTGAGCCAACCTTTACCCGTATAGATTTGACACTACCGGATGTGTGCGCTTTTACAGATACCTGCATCTTCATAGATTCCAGAACGCAGATGGTGTCACCCTCCGATACCTCATCATTTACCGCAACAGCAATGGATACCACTTTGCCAGGTATCTGGCTTTGTAGAGCAGAGTTGGTCATGGCAGCACTGGCTCCGCCCGAATTCATGTACACAATATCATCAAGACCCGTGTGCAGTTTGAGTGTTACAGGAGAACCGTTCACATGAACAACCATCTGACCCCGGGACTCTTCTGCATAAATCACCTGAAAGTATTGCTTATCCAAGAGAAACTCAATCCCATCTGGGTTAATCGATATTATACTGATATCATACGTGGTATTATCTATCATTAATGTATTATGATCAACAGATACAACAGAATGCTTTACATCATCTATCATATAGTCCATCTTATAGACTCCCCCAGCCTGGTGATTTTGTAGGTTTTATGGTACTTGCATGATGTCTTCCCTTTAGTGCTGCCGCTGCCAATGCAGGGATGGCCAGCTCTTGGTTCTCGCGTTTTAGGTCTTGCCGATGCCGATTTATAATATCATATCGTTTTAAAAAGTCAGTACTGAGTGCACCATCCATATATTCTGGTGTATTCAAAATTGACTTGTAAAGCGGTATAGACGTTTGGACGCCGCTTATGTAAAAGTCATCAAGTGCCACCAACATACGAGTGCGAGATTGTTCGAACGTCTCACCCCATGTGCACAGTTTTGCCATCAGAGAGTCATAGAACGGTGATACTGTACAGCCAGGATAAAGATAGGTATCGCAACGCACACCAGGGCCATGAGGCAGGACCACTCGAGGTACCGCACCAGTGGATGGTGCAAAGTCCAAAAATGTATCTTCGGCGTTTATACGACACTCTATGGCATAGCCGTTCATGTGTAGATCATCTTGCGCAAATGGCAAGGGTTCGCCATTGGCAATATCTATCTGAAGTTTCACCAAGTCCAGACCCGATACCATCTCAGTTATGGGATGCTCCACCTGAAGGCGCGCATTTATCTCTATAAAGTAGAACTCGCCAGTGTCCGCCCTAAGAAACTCGGCAGTTCCCAAATTGGTGTATCCAACTGCTTCAGAGGCCTTGACCACCAACTCACCCACGATTTTGCGAGTCTCAGAGTCCACCACTGGTGAGGGTGTCTGTTCTATGAGTTTTTGGTTACGTCGCTGTATGGAGCACTCTCGCTCAAAGAGATGTACGCCGTTACCGCCATCATCTCTGGCCATCTGATACTCTATGTGTCGAGTCTTTTGGAGAAATTTTTCCACTAAAATTGCAGACTTGCCCACAGCAGCTATGGACTCGCCGGTTACAGACTCAAAGGCATTACGGAGTTCTGAATCGCTATTCACCAACCGTATACCCCGGCCACCACCACCATATACTGACTTTAACAGTACAGGATAGCCTATCTCGGCAGCAATATCTGCGGCTTCATCAGCATCCTTTACAAGACCCGGGCTGCCAGGTACTGTGGGAACTCCAGCATCCAGCATTGCAGCCTTGCAACGCATCTTGTCACCACAGAGGTTCATTGATGTTGCAGTTGGGCCTATAAAGTTGACATTATTCCTCTCACACAGGGTAGCAAACTCATCATTCTCAGACAGAAATCCATATCCGGGATGTACTGCATCGGCACCCGACTTTTTTATTGCGTCAAGTATTCTGTTTTGGTTCAGGTATGAACGTGCCGGGGCCGCCTCACCTATATGATATGATTCGTCTGCCTTTTTGACATGGAGTGAGTCTCTATCCTCATCCGAGAAGACCGCTACAGACTTTATTCCTAATGCCTTGCAGGTACGCATAACTCGAAGTGCGATTTCGCCCCGGTTTGCCACCAGAATCTTCTCTATCATGTCAAATCACAGATTTATGTTCCCGTGTTTTCGTGGTAATTGCTTATCACGCTTGTTAGATAGCATTGTAAGTGCCTTTATCAGCATGGGTCGTGTCTGCGCCGGGTCTATTACCGCATCAACAGTCCCGTGAGATGCGGCCACATATGGGTTGTCAAACTTCTCTTCAAAGTTATCTTTGAGTTCCTGTAGTAATCTTGCTGGATCTTCGGCGTTCTGTATGTCTTTGCGATTCATGATTTTGACTGCAGCCTCAGCGCCCAAGACTGCGCAACGGGCAGTAGGCCAAGCATAATTCACATCCGTGCGCAGATTCTTACTGCCCATGGCTATATAGGCACCACCATACGCCTTTCCAATTACCAGAGTTATCTTTGGAACTGTAGCTTCACAGTATGCGTACAACAGTTTACTGCCATGACGGATTATACCGTTGTGTTCCTGATCTGAACCGGGCATATAGCCAGGCGTATCCACAAATGTCACAATCGGTATATTGAACGAGTCACAGAATCTAATGAATCTAGCCGCCTTGTTTGATGAGTCAATATCCAATGCTCCAGCCAGATACATTGGCTGGTTGGCCACAACCCCTATGGCCATACCGTTCAACCGTGCAAATCCAACGACGATATTCTGTGCAAAGAGCTTGTGCACCTCAAAGAACTTTCCATCATCAACAACTCCGTTTATTATATCCTTCATATCGTATGGCTGTAAGGGGTTTGCAGGTATCAAAGAGAGCATATCCGGATTGGTCCTGTTGGGATCATCACTTACAGATATGGAAGGTGGTATCTGAGAGTTGTTCTGGGGCATATACGAGAGTAAATCCCGTATACAGTCAAAGCATTCATACTCGTTCTGGGCAACAAAGTGGGCAACTCCACTCTTTGTACCGTGCGCCATGGCACCGCCCAACTCATCAAAGCTTATCTCCTCGCCAAGTACCGTCTTTACCACATCAGGACCTGTAACAAACATCGAGCCAACTTTTTCAACCATCACTATAAAGTCGGTCATCGCCGGAGAGTATACTGAGCCTCCAGCAGATGGACCTATACTGGCAGTTATCTGAGGAATGACACCAGATGCCATCTGATTGTGATAAAATATATCTGCAAAGCCATCCAGACTCATTATACCTTCCTGTATTCGTGCGCCTCCCGAGTCCATTATTCCAATAATGGGGCACCCGGTTCTAATTGCATGATCCATTAATTTGGTGATTTTTTTGGCACCCATCTGGCTTAATGTTCCGCCCAATACTGTAAAGTCATATGCAAAGACAAAGACTTGTCTATTATTGATTGTTCCATATCCCCCAACCACACCATCGTTATAGTGGAGGCGTTTCTGCATGTCAAACTCATGGTAATGGTGGGTAACCATGGAGTCTACCTCAACAAATGAATTTTCATCTAGTAGTAATGTTATGCGTTCGCGTGCAGTCAGTTTTCCCTTGCTGTGTTGCGCGTCAATGCGTTTTGTGCCACCGCCTAGTAGAGAAGTTTCCGTATTGCGCTTGAACTCATCCATCTTATCTGCATGCAATGCACAATTTCTCATACTGCATCATATATAGATTTTTTTTATCACCAAATTTGAGTACAGTCATTTACGAAGTTTGGCGCGGCCACCATGCGCCGTGCGAAAGACATTCATGCCGATGTTATAGTTTTCATATAAATGATCCAGCGTCTTTAGATCCTCATGAGCTCGAAACATCTCTTGCTTGTTGGCATTTGGGTCCTGTTTTAAGGCCCGCAGTCGATCTTCGGTCTCTTGACGAACCAAGAGTATGCCAGCTTCGTAGTTTGATGTGCCATTATACTCTGGACTTAGTATATTTTGCGGGTTATAATCAGGGGTCTCATCTTTGAACTGCTCGACGCGCTTATCTATTTCAGCTATTTCCTGAGGCGTATACGCTGGTCGTATAAACTCTTCAGGAGTATCATCCTCTTGTTTGTCAGGCTCTTTGGAGTCTTTTGGTTCGTCTCCCATTATACATTGTATGGCGAATAAGCTAAATTTTAACTTTTTATGACATGGATATATTTTGAGATTATACTGCTCAACTCTGTTGATGATGGGGCCTCGGCATATATGCGAACCAAGGGCTCTGTACCGCTAGGCCGCACCATTATCCATGTGTCGGGTTTTAGTATTATCTTTATGCCGTCTGTGCGATCTGCTTCTGGATGCATATTGTGTAATTTTTCTAGAATTTGAGCAGACTCTTCAGGAGTGCAATGAACCTTCTCTTTGGTTGTAAATGATAAAGGTAGTTTAGAGATGTTTGCAGATATTGTGTTATTTGAAGATGCCAGTGCAGACAATGCCAGAGATAACGTCATTAAGCCATCTCTAACCTGGTTATGGGCACCAAACATAAAACCGCCATTCTCTTCAAATCCCACAAGCGCGCCAACATCAACCATACGACGTGAGACCTCCACGCTACCCACTTTAGTACGAATAACATTCGAGTCATATTGTTCTGCTAGCGTCTCAACGGCATGAGCAGAATTCAGGCATGTGACTACTGTGGAGTTTGGTTGTCTTTGTAAAATATAATCCAGTAGAAATAGCGCAGATCTATCACCGGTCAGTATGGAGCCATTCTCATCGCATATTATGCTACGATCTCCATCTCCATCAAATGCCACACCAATGTCTGCGTTGTTTCTCTTGACAGTATACGATAAGTCTTGAAGATTTTCTGGTGTTGGCTCAGACCCCCTACCAGGAAAGTCACCATGAACTGTATCGTGTATCGGTATTATATTGCAGTTAAGACTTTTGCATAAGAGTGGTGCTGTGACCGCCTGTGCACCATTGCCCATATCCAGCACTACTGTATAGTTTTTCTGTCTTATGGCATCAGTATCAAGATGATTCAGTATGCCACTCACATAAGTAGAGATGGTCCTATCCTCAGGGATGTCAGTGCCGAACTTTGGTCCACTCCGTCTATTTGTGGAATTAAAATAATTCTCTTCAATGATATGCTCGTCGTGACGCGATACTTCAACACCATCAGATGCCACCGGTTTTAATCCGTTATATTCGGGGGGATTATGTGATGCGGTAACCATTACGCCGCCAGCATACTTTAGATGCTTTACGCAGTACTCAAGGCACGGGGTGGGAACAAGGCCCGCATCAGCAGTATCAAGACCCGCATAATTTAGTGTCGAGCGGACCACCTTGGATACCATATCACTTGTGTGGCGCCCATCACGACCCACCAATATTGGACCCCGACCAAAGTATTTTGCCATCGCCAGTGTGAGATCATGTACCATATCTAGTGTAAAGTCCTCGCCAAAGACACCGCGGACGCCGTTTGTCCCAAATAACTTACCCATGAATCAAACAGGCATACACAATATAATAATAATACAACACATCATCAGCTAATTGTAGTACAAATATGATCATTCATCAATAGTTTCCATAGTAAATGCAAAATGAGTATCAAGCCAAACCGACCTTGGTGCTTGGAGGAACTGGTAACTTGTTGTGTGATGAACAGTGGCGTTAAGCGTGTGTAGTGCCGGGCGCGGGAGACCGCCATCTGCCCGGCACTTGAGTTGTTACAGTCTCGACATCACGTATCCGCGCCGTTCCGGATACGCTCCTCCGTCTTGATGATTGCGTGTTGCGCGTACACAGTTATGAGGAGGCCAAACGTCATGACCACCATCCAGGGCATTACTGCAGGGAGTAGAACGTTCCTCCAGCTAGGCATGTCATAGCCAGCTGCGCTACTGACGTATGCCATACCAAAGAGATACACCAGTATAATTAAGGTACTCACATAGAATATGACAAGTGCCATCTGCTTGAGGAACTTCTTGTCCTTCCATACGATAAACAACGCAATCGGTGACAGAAACCCAAACACCCCCACCGCCAAGGGCTCATTCTAGGTTCATCTGGACGGTATGTGGCGCCCCATTCAAACAGGCGCCGAAAGAACCCTCCACCCCCCCCCCACCGGAGGGAGCAGTCCCATCAGCGCTTGAGTCCATGATCCGGATAGGCGGAGGTGCGTATATGTGTGTAGTACGGCCGGGGATTACATCGCTAAGTCAGCACTCCGCGATGCGTACTTATCGGTATAATCCCCTGTTTTTATTTGCAAACGCTTTTAAAACCAAATCCGGGTAATTACCCTATGGCCAAAGGGTATTATGTAAAATTCGAAGTGCCCGATGATCTGGTTAATCCAATATACGAGGCTCTTCGAATATCTTCTAGTAGCGGCAAAGTCAAGAAGGGGACCAACGAGGTGACAAAGGCGATAGAACGAAATACTGCCAAGATGGTCATAATAGCCGAAGATGTAGACCCGCCCGAGGTAGTGGCACATCTGCCCATATTGTGTGATGAGCAAAAGATCCCTTTTGCATTTGTGCCCAGTCAACAAGAGATGGGCAAATCACTTGGATTGGAGACAAGATCTGCCGCTACAGCAATTATGGACTCTGGAGATGCGAAACATATTGTTGATCAGATCATCGAGTCACTGGCGGCCATGCGAGGCGCTAACAAATGAGTGCTGAGACGGATCAGGTAACCCCCGCCGAGGTTATACAGATAGTTGGTAGGACCGGCATCGCAGGTGAAGTCATACAGGTTCGTGTGCGCATACTAGATGGTAAAGACAAAGGCCGCATACTCACCCGTAATGTAAAGGGGTCCGTACGTGTACAGGAGACACTAATGCTACGAGAGACCGAGAGGGAGGCCAAGAAGATAAAGTAGGTGCATTATGTATAATGAGTCTTTTAGTAAAATCCTGTAACTTTTGTAATCGGTCAGTTGCAAAGGGTTCAGGTACAATGCTTGCAAAGAATGATGGGAGCATACTGTGGTTCTGCTCATCAAAGTGCAAGAAGAACGCCCTGGTATTAAAGAGGGACCCTAGAAAGCTAAAGTGGACCAAGAAGTATGTAAAGGGCGGTATCAAACGGGGTGGTTAAGATCACATGTCCGAGAGAACACTATTCATCATAAAGCCTGATGCAGTATCACGGGGATTAATTGGTCAAATCATACAACGATTCGAATCCAAGGGTTTTACAATAATTAACCTAAAGATGCTTCAATTCAACCGTGAACTAGCAACAAAGTTCTACAATGTGCACAAAGAAAAGCCGTTCTTTGAGGAGTTAGTCTCGTTTATAACGTCTGGCCCGGCAGTTGCTGCCATAATAGAAGGAGACCACGCAATAGATGCAACACGCCTGATGATTGGGAGTACACGGTCATATGAGGCGCAACCCGGCTCTGTACGGGGAGATTTTGGACTTGGTATATCCGCAAATATAATACATGCATCAGACTCGCTGGAGAGTTTCAAGTACGAATCCGGTGTGGTGTTTTCGTGACTTGGTCATACGGCAGCCCATAGTAGCAGTACTAGGGCACGTTGATTCGGGAAAGACATCATTACTGGACAACATAAGGGGTACTGGAGTTCAAGGGAGAGAAGCTGGTGGTATTACACAGCATATTGGTGCTAGTTTTCTCCCCAACGACACGGTACGAAAGGCATGTGGTCGTTTATATGATCGTCTAAAATCAGACTCAATGATACCCGGACTCTTGGTCATCGATACGCCAGGCCACGAAGTATTCAAGAACCTAAGAAGTCGTGGGGGCTCAGCAGCAGATATAGCGATTCTAGTGATTGATGCCGCCCGAGGTTTCCAGCCTCAGACACAAGAGAGTTTCAAGATACTGCAGTCCAGAAAGGTTCCCTTTGTAGTTGCGCTCAACAAGTGTGATCAGATATCAGGTTGGAGAGATACATCAACATCCTTCATCTCCGAAGCAGTCAAAGAACAGGACCAAATGGTACGCACAGAACTAGATAAAAGCATATACGATATAGTGGGCACACTCTCAATTCTAGGATACAAGTCCGAGGCATTCTACCGGGTAAAAGACTTCAAGTCTGAGGTGTCGATAATACCCATATCCGCCAAGACTGGTGTGGGTATACCTGAGCTGCTTACAGTTCTAGTGGCACTCACACAACAGTACATGCAAGGTAGGCTAGAGCAGAAGGAGAAAGAGTCGCGAGGTATAGTACTGGAAGCAAATCACGAGACAGGGCTGGGTGGGACAGCCAACATAATACTGATTGATGGTACCATAAAGAAAGACGATTACATACTCATGGCTAAGCGGGATGGCGTCATAGTAACAAAACCAAAGGCCATACTGCTGCCAAAACCACTAGATGAGATGCGGGATCCGCGGGATAAATTCCAGACGACAGATTCAGTGATTGCCGCAGCAGGACTCAAGATAGCATCTCCAGATCTGGAGGGAGTGCTGCCAGGAAGCACACTATACATAGCTAAAACCGACAAAGATATCAAAAGGTATAGTGAGATGATACGCTCAGAGATGGAGTCTGTATTTATAGACACGCAGACACGGGGTGTGACGCTAAAGTGTGACACCATAGGATCCTTGGAGGCGATGGTTCAAATGTTAAATGAGAAGGGAGTAAAGATAGCAAAAGCAGACATCGGTCCTGTAAACCGTCGTGATGTAATGGAAGCGCGAGCCACCAAAGATGTGGATAGACGGTTAGGGGTGGTCTTGGCATTTAATGTCAAGGTGCTTCCGGATGCTGCCGAGGAGGCTGAGATAGGACATGTGCGCATATTTCAAGAACGTGTCATATACAAGTTGATAGACGACTATACAGAGTGGGTACGTCAGGATATTATACATGAGGAGGATGCCGTATTTGCAGAGATAACGCCACTGGCCAAATTCACTTTTCTTAAGGGATATGTATTTCGGAACAGCAATCCAGCCGTCTTTGGGATACGAATAGATGGTGGCATACTACGCTCAAAGACGCCCTTTATGAATCAGAAAGGCCGCAAAGTAGGGGCCGTCCATCAACTACAACATGATGGCAAGACCATACAGGAGGCCCATACAGGACAGGAGGTGGCCTGTTCGGTCCGCAATGTCACAATAGACAGACAGATATTCGAGGAGGATACATATCATACTCTGCCCACTTCCAAAGAGGCAAAAAATCTGAAAGGTAGATTCATCGACAGGTTAAGTCCCGAACAGATAAGCATGTTAGACCACATAATAGAGGTACAACGAAGGCAGGATGCCGCTTACGCGTACTGATCGAACTTTTTACATACATCACGTATGCCAGACGCGCCCACCATGCCGGTCATTCGATGGATGGGTCTGCCTTTGTGAAACAGTATAAGCGTGGGTATGGCCTGGACAGCATACTTGGCGGGCATGATAGGGTTTTGGTCAATGTTTAATCGAGCAAACTGTATGGTGTTATACTCGCCAGCAACAGTCTGAAATACAGGGTGGAGGGCTCGGCAAGGTCCACACCACTCCGCCCAAAAGTCCAGCAAGACCAAACTGTTTGTATCTAGTATTTGATCCAGTGTGTTGTCGGTAGCATCCATAATTGTGCGCGTAGTGTTAAACATTCTATCTCGCATCTTTTTAGCCATAATTCGCGCTATCTCTGGGTCAGCATCCATGACAAGTATATCACATGTATGGTTATAAATGGGAATTATATACATGAATGAACATTGTAACATAATTCCCCTATTTTGGGACCCGGGCATAAAATACGAAGGTGGTAAGTTATAAGGTGATGGGTGGGGCTGTTAAACCTAGTTTTTGTTCATGTCGCCGGACATGTGGGATGTGGCACGCATGTACCGAATATGTCTATAGGTGGGACATACTCGTAATTTGTGCACCCGGCCATACATCCCAACGACTAGCGGCATGTTTGTGCGGCATCAGATGCCGACAGAACATGACACTCAGACGCAAGCTCACTGTCAATGTCGGTGGAATAGTACCCAGTACCAAACACCAGCCCATCATCAAGTATAAGCCATGTGCGCTTGGTCTCCTGCCTGTCTGTTCCGGGATATGTGTGGTTGTAGCCGACCCAGACACCTGATCCACGGTTTAATTCATCCAAGAGATCCTGCTTTGAGACTGCCTGAATTATGGCACTCCAGTCGGTTATTTCACCGATACTGGTGGGGTCGATGCCCTGCGCCAAGGTCTCATCTAGCACAGAATCCGCAACAAAAGAGTAATGGGGGTCAGACGCACCCGTGTTTACGGAGTCGATTACGGCGGCCCTACCGTCGCGCTCATATTCCAGTACGAGGCTGTGTGTCAATGACTGCACGTTGGATTCCAGTATGTAATAACCAGACCCGAACACAAGGCCGTCATGCAGCTGCAAATAAGAGCGCTTTAGCTGCTCTACATTGGTGGCTGGATTGTGAAATATGTAAGAGACCCACAGCGAGCCTCTGTCGTGTAATTCAACAAGGACGTCCTCAGGCGTTCTAAAAGAGGTGTCTAATATGATCTCACGCTGGTCTACCCTGTCGGGTACGACGCCGTCTGCCAAACGCGTCCAGGATTCAGCATCTATTACAAACGGATACAGCGCGTCAGTCGTGAGTTGCCGATCAGGAGTGATTATGTCTCTCCACGCGTCATCGGCCTTGTTGTTGTCATAGATGTCTATTGCACCGCGTACTTCAAACTTGACATCGGTTTCTAGTATGTCGGTGGAATAGTATCCTGCACCAAACACCAGACCGTCATGCAGTACGAGCCATGTGTGTTTTAGTTCTGGTTCGCCCGTAATCGGGGATATGTGAGTATAGCTTATCCAGTCACCACTTCCCCGGTCCAGATTCTCCAGGACATCAGACTCTGGATATGTATCAGTTATGGCATCCCAGTCGGTCATAGTACCGACCACACTGCTGTTGACATTTTGGGCCAGCGTTATGCCAGAAGTAGGGTCGACTGCAAACGCATATGTGGTAATCGGTATGGGCGGAACCATGCCAATCGATTGAATCGTGGCGTTTCTGTAGTCACGCTCGTACTCCAGTATTCGGTTATGGACCAATGACTGCACTTTGGAATCAAGTACGTAATAGCCTGATCCGAACACGAGACCATCATGCAGTTCAAGATAGGTGCGCTTTAGCTGCTCTATGCCCGTGGCGGGGTTGTGAAATATGTAATTGACCCATAGCGAGCCTACTTCATTTAATTCGGCAAGTACATCATCTACTGATCTTGTGGACGTATCCAGGATGGTCTCCGGCTGCCCCACCCTGCCAGGTACGACGCCATCTGCCAAACGCGTCCAGGATTCAGCATCTATTACAAACGGATATAGTGCGTCAGTCGTGATTGGTTCATCGGGCGTGATTATACCTGCCCAATCTTCACCCGTGCGATTGGCATCCCTGTAAACGTTTATTGCATTTTGCACTGCAAACTTGACGTCTGATTCTGGAATCTCAGACGTATAGTATCCCGAACCAAACAGGAGGCCCTTGTGCAGTACAAGCCACGTGTGCTTGTTTTCCGCTTCACCGGACGCCGGATTCTGATGAATATAGCTGACCCACATACCGGGTTGGACGGTAACCGTATCTATAATCTCCTGCGCAGGGACTACCCCGGTAATGGATTCCCAGTCGGTAACGCCACCGGGCAGATCAATGCCTTGTGCCAGAGTCTCCCCAGTCGTGGGGTTTACTACAAAATTATATGTGGTTGCCGGTACCGCGGGTACTCGGTCAATTAACGCAAGCGTCCTGTCTCTTCCGACGCTGTCATACCCGATTACACTTGCAAACACCCTTGCCTGCGCCTCTGACTCGAGTATGTAATATCCGGATCCAAACACAAGCCCATCTTTGAGTTGAAGATAGGTGCGCTTTAGCTGCTCTACGCCTGTGGCGGGGTTGTGAAATATGTAATTGATCCACAGCGAGCCTGCTTCATTTAATTCGGCAAGTACATCATCCACGGATCTTGCGGACGTATCCAGGATGGTCTCCGGCTGCCCCACCCTGCCAGGTACGACGCCATCTGCCAAACGCGTCCAGGATTCAGCGTCAATCACAAACGGATACAGTTCAGATGTTACGACCGGCTCGTCGGGAGTGATTATGTCCCTCCACGCATCATTTTCGCGGTTGGATTCGTAAACGAATCTGGCATAATCGGTCGCCGATTGGGTATCGGCATCGGCAACTGAATATTGGGCCAAAAACAGATAGCCGTCATTAATTGTAGACCAGGATCGTGTGATCTGTGTGGTTCCGGTATCTGGATTGAAGGCAGCGAATTCTCCCCATAAGCTGACACCGTCTGGAATGAATCTGAGCGGGAGTTGGTTCTTTAGAACATTAGAGGGTGGAACGGGGCCGACTCGCTGCGGTGCCGCGCCGTCTGCGAGTATATGGGTCTCGTTTCTTATTATTGGAGAGACATCCAGCCTGTTGAGCTCCCCCGAATTGATTATCGTAATGGCCTTTTCTGGGTTGTTGTTATATGCATAAACGGCATCGTCTACAGTCGATTGTACCCGAATGTCAGGAAGTGAAATGCTTGCGCCGAATATGTAATCACCGTACAACACCAGATATGTATGAGTAAGCTGCTGGGTCCTAGTTGCAGGATTCAGATCCATGTGCCATATCCAAACCCCGTCTGTTCCCGCATTCTGCAACTCGGCTAAAATTACCTCTGGTGATTTGTCGGCTGCCTCAAAATGAACGTATTTTTCACCCACCTGCATGGGTAATCTGCCATGTGCCACCACTTTCTGGGTTTCTGCATCCAATACGAAATATGACCGCGTTGACAGTGGATCAAACGAATCAGGGGTCATCATGGTAAAGGCATCGGTTCCATGGGCATCATACAGTAGCATGGAGCCCTCTGCAGGCCCTCGTGCGGAATAATCGGTAGGATAGTAACCAGATCCGAAAACATAACCCTCGTGCAGGTAGAGCCATGTATACTTTAGCTGTGTTATGTCAGTGGATGGGTTGTGGAATGTATATGACACCCATGCAGAGCCCGTGTCGCGCAGTTCTGCATGGACATCTTCCACTGACCTTGCGGCTGTATCTAAAATTCTCTCAGGTTGTCCCACTCTGTCTGGTACGACACCGTCGGCAACTCTAGTCCAGCTCTCAAAGTCTATCACAAACGGGTATAGTTCATCGGTTATGACGGTCTCGTGGGGGGTGATCATGCCGGCAGCAAAGGCGCCTACCCCCTCTGCCTCATATCTCTGTACGGTCGACTCTACCAGGTTTTGAACCTCGAAATCGGCCAAAAAGTAACCTGACGAAAATATCAAACCATCTTCGTGTAGGTGCAACAGAAGACGTACCACCATGTTCTGGCCGGTTGATGGATGTATGGTGATGTATTTTACCCATGCCTCTGTATTGGTCTCCAAATCCATAACGAGTTGTTCGAATGGAATGTCAGTCTCACCGTTAAATGTACGATCAAAACGGACATTGATATTGCCTAGCAAAATCTGTTCTGATCCTATTCCGGGAGTAAAAACAGATGTTCCTACAAATCCGGGCGTAGGACTGGCCAGAACCTTTCGGCTTTCCTTATCCACAACAAGTACCAGCAGAGTGTCAAAAGAGGTCCTGCTGTCAGTAATCATTTCAAACGCCTCCTGCCCATGTTCATCATACAACATTAGTGCGTTATCTAGAGCCTCTCGAACTTGGGCATCTATTCCATTTTGGTCATATATGATACGTTCTTGACCGTCTGCGGCAAATGCAGTGTTAAGAAAGGAGGGGGATGATGCCATAAATGTTGCAACTGCGATCATAATTAATGCGACAGTTGAAATTTTAACAGGAGAATTTAAGCTCAAAACATTACACCCAAGCAATACACTGACTAGCAGGCATAATATAATAAGTGTTTTCTGATACGAATATAATTCCCTTATAAATCCAGCAAGAACTGCAATACTATACCATTCTTGTCACAGTTAATCTTCATCTCATGATATGTGGGAGCCTTCACCTCGACTCGGAATCTATGTTTGGACAGATCTAATGGTTCACCAAATGCCCTAGCCTTCATTATTATATGATCAGAGTCATCAAATTCATCCACAGTGATCTCTTTGATGGCAAAGTTATCGGCGAGTGTCACAAATATGATATCATCCAACCACTGATACAATAAACGATGTACTGCATCATCTTTTATATCAAAGTGGCGCACTGTCTTGTTTTGAATTGCATCTCTATCCAGCATTATATCTATTGTAGATAAGGCAGCATCAGTCAGCGCCCCTCGCATATCAGTGTGACGAACCTCAACTAGTGCATCGCTGGAGTGATCAAGGAACTTGTATGGCATGTATACACGTGTAATGTATAGTAGTATTAAATTCACCTCTATGTTTAGGAGAGTATTAGTATGGGATCTAAATTTGATACAGTATGGATAACATGTGGGTTAAAAAATATCGACCTACAGAGCTCTCAGATATTGTAGGGCAGAAGGGAATCATAAACAGTATACAGAGTCTTTTAGAGAATGTATCACAGATGCCGCATCTACTCTTCTCGGGTTCTGCAGGTGTTGGCAAGACTACAACTGCCCTGTGTATAGCGCGACACATACTAGGGGATAACCGTTCCAACTACACTCTAGAGTTGAATGCCTCAGATGAGAGGGGCATAGATATGGTACGGGAGAAGGTGAAACGATTCTCCAGATATGCAGGGATGGGAGACATACCCTTTAAGATAATAATACTAGATGAAGCCGACGAGATGACATCAGGTGCGCAGACTGCCTTGCGCCGCATAATTGAGGATGCTGCTGAGTATTGTAGATTTATCATAATAGCCAATAATGTATCAAAGATAATAGAACCCATACAGTCTAGATGTGCCAACTTTAGATTCACATCCATATCCAAAGAAGATATGACAGGTAAGCTACGACAGATAGCCAAATCTGAGGGCGCATCCATAGATGATAATACCCTAGATATGATATATGACTACTCTGATGGAGACATGAGGCACTCCATAAATCTAATGCAGGCATCTGTGACCGACTCTAGTGTGACTACAGATAGTGTACGGGCCATGGCCGGACTAGCAAAGGTTACCGACGTTTATCGTATACTACAGATGGCCATAGACGGCAAGTTTACAGAGGCGCGGCAAAAGACTGTCGAGCTGATAAAAGTGTACGGAATGTCCGAGTCAGACTTTTTAAAGTATATAACCGCCGCAGCATTCAAGATGGAGCGCATAGATCCCGCTTGGGTGGTGCGCATAATAGCCGAATATGACTATCGTATATTATCTGGTGCCAACTCTGAGATACAGTTGTCAGCCATGCTTGCGGAGCTGGCATCCAACAAACCTATATCATAATATGCCAAATTCACTACACATGTAGTCACGTACTGTATCTCGAACCCTCTTGTTGTCGGGACCAAATATGTAAAACTTGTCTATGGGTGAATGACTTGATATTATAGGTGAGGAGTCGTTCAGGTGTCTGGGTACACCATCGCGTATTACAAGAATTTGATCTTCGATGTGGTGTACTGGTATATGGGATGTATGCACCACTATATCATGTTCGGCCAGATGTAGTGTGTGGGCAATCTCCGAGGCAACCTTTTGTTGTGTGGCATGATTCATCTTTGCCATCTTTAGGCGGGCTTTAGGGTCTGGTATGTCACTACCAGGATAGATTTCACAGACACGTTTTAGTAGGTCGCGGCGCCGTAGACGGCCCATTATCTTTGCTGCTACACCATTCGATGACAGTATTCTGTCACTCAATGATTGGTCATCTAGTTTTGTATAATTTTCCAAAAAGTTTGGCGAACCTACCAATAACTCATCAGGATCTATCACGCTACCCACGGCGCGCAGCATAGAGTCTATACACATTCTGTTGGCTATCACTATGGTATGATGTTGGTATACTTGCGCATGCATTAGGTAACGACCCAGTCGGTACTGCTCAATTGCTCCCCATCCTTTGATGTTTACGGCTACCCATCTCTCGCCGGTATCTTTGGTGGTGGTTATCGTATGTAGTAGTTGATCAAGATCAAAGTGACCATAATCCACTCCCAGGTGGTACGAGTCCCGGCGCAGGTAGTCCATGCGGTCTACATCCAAAGGACCAGATATCACATCAGCGGCCAGCATACTCTCCTGAAGTGTCCAGCCAGGGACAGGTTTATGAGCAAGAACGCTAGCCACTTGGGGAGCCAACTCTCCTAGAATGCCAGACAGTTCGGGGTCTTTTGTTATCATCATCTGAGATATCTCCTCGTGACCTATCTCCTGATGGTTGATACTAGACAGTACAGGCTCAAAGATGTGGGAGAATGGACCATGGCCCACATCATGTAATAATGCGGCTAAACGAACGGCTCGTATCATTTTATCATCAAATTCGAGATGTTTCGCCATGCGACCTGCCAAATGACATACTCCCAATGAATGTTCAAATCTAGCATGACTGGCTGACGGATATACGGCATTGGCCTGAGCCAACTGTTTTATTCGGTGCAGGCGTCGAAATACCGCCGAATCAATTACACGAATCTCAAGCTCGCTCAAATCTATAAAGCCATACAGTGGATCATGGACAGACTTGTAGGTCAAACTAATGCTTCACCAAGTTTAGTCTCTGTAGTGTCTTTATGCCCGTCTTGATATCACCCCTATACAACCCCCAATCAGACTTTTTAGCATCAAGTACAGCATCATCATAAGAGCGGTCAGCCATCAAGTATAGTATCTTTGAGGCATATGAGAGGGCGGCCACATCAAAGTTGCACGTCTCCTGACAGACATCCATAAATGACTTTATTGTCATATATTCAGGCTTGCGCTTTAGATCATTAGATATATCAACTCCATCATCATTCAAAGAGTAATCATATGATTCATAGTGACCGCCAGGTGTCATATTCTCAGTTACAAATGATGTTGAGACCAACCTCTCCAATATACGGCCCAGCTTCTCGCTGAACGGCCCATAGTACTGTAGTTTGTATTGTGGGATCTCCAATGTGGGAATTTTGTGGCCTGCGACATATACCAACTTTTGTAGTGCGATTCTCCCTATGTGAGCATCTCCCTTACAGTACAACAGTAGTAAAATGCCATCAAAGGTATCCATACTGTGTATAAGGGCAGGATTGTTATTTACGTTGTTGCGGGAAATCTTGTCTGTTTAGAGATACTCCAAAATCGATCTAAACCCTAAAGGTAAAATGCATGATGTGGGTATGGTATTGTTGCAAGTCCGACTGATGGCATTATACTTCATGTTACAGCTTCAGAACAACGATGTTTCATTTCATCTTAAGCATGTGCATAGTTGTTTTGAGTGTGCCAATAATCTGTATTTGTGATAAATAATGTCTCAAAAACAAAGTTACAACTTAGTTATATCTCATCAGTCGAATTTGTAATAATGCCGTATGAGTATAAAGCGTACTATACATCAATTATGCTCAAAGCGCGGGCAAAGACGCTATCCCATGCCTCCCAAGTGAGCCGGCCAGTCTGTGTGTTCTGTCTAGATGGATGGTACGATGTCAGTATGCTGATCTTTGTGCCATCATACTTGTGTAGTGTATTGTGACCAAATTTAGCAGGTTTGACGTTTAGAGCCTGGCAGGTAGCTCTGTATCCGATCTGGCCCAAACATAAAATCAGCCGCACATTATACAGTATATCCAACTCACGCTGTAGAAACGGCAGGCAGTTACGCAACTCTGTTGCTGTAGGCTTGTTCTGTGGGGGAGCACATCGAGCCGCGGCGGTCACATATGCGTTGTGCAGTGTCAGGCCATCAGACTTGTCAATACTAGTAGGAGTAGATGCCAGTTTGTATTTGTACATGACGCGGGCCAGCCAGTCTGCAGACGAATCGCCTGTAAACATCCGTCCTGTACGATTTCCGCCATGGGCAGCCGGGGCCAAACCCACTATCAACAGTCTTGCATGCACATCACCAAAGCCTGGCAGTGGCCTGCCATGGTACGTCTCGTTAATGAACCGGCGAGTACGAGTCTTGGCAACATTACGAATATACGTTGCCAACCGCGGACATCTAACACAGTTTAAAACATCCTCCTGTAACGATATCATTCTAGTCTCAGATTCGTCCATTTTTGTCGTGTCAGGGTCTTGGTTCATCAGGCCAAAGGGGCACTTATGCGGCTCAACTCACCACATAATCCTGATGAGTCATCTTTGTCATTTTGAAGAATTCGTATGTTCCAAGGACCAGATATGTTACAACGCTCGCATACTACAGACGAGTTTCTACCAGCGGTAAAGCCGCCAAAGGTAACATCTGTTGTACTCCAGCCCATCAACTCCCAGTCATCTTTATCATACATGCCAATCCATCACATATCAGGTCCAGCTCTTGGGGCTTTTTTTACGCACCTCTTTACCATCGACGATTATAAAATCATCTTCCTCAAAGACAGTGTGCCATCGACCATTGTCAGGAAATATAGCATTCATATCTTTGATAATTTTATTTGTGGGAGGACGGTTCATTAAGGCTCCCCAGCGCATATTGTCTATCTTGGGCATTATGTCATTTATGTCACGAATAGTCATTGTACCACCAATATTCCCTCTCGGATGAGAAATTGTAGTGCTTGTAGGAATGATGCATCATCAATGGAGCCATCGGCCCACCAACCTGCATTATTCCGTACCCAGTCAGGTATTACAGAT
>VYCS01000014.1:32445-35303 GCA_009843815.1 Cenarchaeum sp. SB0675_bin_21
GGAGCCATCGGCCCACCAACCTGCATTATTCCGTACCCAGTCAGGTATTACAGATTCAGATGTCTCCAGAGCATCATCAGATGTATACTCTACAACTATAATTCCCTCTCGGATGAGAAATTGTAGTGCTTGTAGGAATGATGCATCATCAATGGAGCCATCGGCCCACCAACCTGCATTATTCCGTACCCAGTCAGGTATTACAGATACTGGTACATCATTACTAGAAGGGCCAATCTCCAAGAGTGCTGTTCCCACACCTGCATATGTGGGGTCATAGTCTAGGCCAGTACCATACACTATAATGTCTAAGCGGTACTGCCCCGCATCAGGAATCACAATATTTTGTGTGTCTATCCCTTCAACAGACAGTATTCCAGTATTATCCTCACCATGAAATTCACCCAAAATCTCATCGCCATCTATAAGCCAGTATCCATAATAGACATCCTTGATGAGAGTGCCATCATCAAAGAAGGCTATCTCAAAGGATATCTCATCACCAGCACCATATGATGCATCCCACTGTACTTTAACATCTGTGGGGATTTGCTCAAAGTTAACAGCATCGACAAGATAGAACTCTTGAGAGTTCACGACTATATCTTCTTGAGGTACTAGTTTTAGCGTCATCAGTTTGTTTGAATAGTGATCAGGGCCCAGTTGCTCATTTATGCGACTCAAATCAGCGTTGGTCACCAAAAAGTGAATGACATTCATATCTGTATACGAGTAGGGGTCATTGATCAAAGCGCGAGAGCCCAACTCAACGCCGTTTACATAACCCTTGAACTGTTTGCCGTCCGAGTATGGCGTAAACTCTTTGGGGACTCGAACCTCCTCATGTACAACAAACACCTGTTCCACATAGTCTGGGTCCCAGTCAAATGGCATCTCAAAGTATATGGAGTTATCTGAATTGTCAAATGAAAAGTTTGAGACCTCATCATAGTATGTCTTTATTACTGTAGGGTACTCATTGGCATTGGCATCCTGTATAGTAAAGAACTGATCCTGCGCAACGCTCACAAACGTATCATAAGAGAGAATGTCCGACAACAACGCCTTGGGGCTCGTGGCACCCTCTATATCTATACGAATATTGTACAGTCCACCCTTTTCAAATATTGGTCCTGTAATGACAGGTCTTTGTGAGCCCTCTGCGTACAAGGCGCCAGGCGCGCTGACATGTTCAGAGCCATAATAGACGGTACATCGCCAGAGATCAGTTTCAGTACAACCTCCGCGAGGTCGTATCTCAACGTCTAATACACCATCGTTGTCATAGAATAAGCTTCGTGCCAAGAGTGCGTTGTTCTGATATATTTCAACACGGTACGTCACTTGTGGTAATGTTTGATTCGTTAATACATCAAAGAATCGAATCTTCATGTTTGCAGTGTCCAGATCACCAACTGTAATATCAGAGGGGCTCAGGTCCGTACGGACGGTGACTTCCATACCGCCGAAGCTTATCGGTGGGGCCTGGTCGCCACCCAGTCCGTGTCCAAATGCCAAAGGTGCAAGGCCAACCACACATAATACTGCAAATGTAACACCTACAAAGCCTCTAAGCATATACTAAATCCCACATATACCACATATAAAGTTGAAAAAGATACCAATCTAGCGAATTATGAAACGCTGTCAGCCCAGAATGATGGTTCAGCACAAATTCACGTTGGTCCGCTTGGAGAGCGGGGAGATCAACGTTGCTGCGGCTATACATCGGGAGGCAACACAGAATTATTTCAGGGATAGTATCCGGACCCAAATATCAGGCCGCCGTGCATGACAAGCCACGTGCGCTTGTCCCCCTGCTGGCCCGTTACGGGGTTCGTATGCTCATAGCTGACCCACATGCCGGTTCCCTTGCTTATCACATCTATAATGTCTTGTTCTGGGATTATGGCTACAATGGCATCCCAGTCGTTGGTGTTATCTATTAGGTCAGAGTCCACACCCTGCGCTACTGTGGTTCCGGTTTGGTCTACTGCAAATACATACGTGGAGACCGGCTTATCGGGTATCACATTGATTGAGGCAAGCACTGCGTCTCTGCCGTCGCGCTCGTACTCCAGTATGCGGCCGTTCAGCGATGTCTGTACTTGGGCATCTAGTGCGTAGTAGCCGGAGCCAAAGACTATCCCGTCGTGCAGCTGTAGATAGCTGCGCTTGAGCTGCTCCAAATCAGTAGCTGGATTATGGAATGTATACATGATCCACAGGCTGCCCTTCGCCCGGAGCTCTGCAAGGACATCATATACGGACCTCTCCGAGGTGTCCAGTATGGTCTCGGGTTGTCCCACCCTGGCGGGTACGACACCATCAGCCAGTCTGGTCCAGGTTGCGGCATCTATTACAAACGGATACAGGGCATCGGTCCTGATGGGTGCATCGGGGGTTATGATGTCCACCCACGCATCATTCTCTTTGTTGGCCTCGTAGATGCCTATTGTATTGCTTACTGCAAACTGGACGTCGGACTCGGGTATGTTGGATGAATAGTATCCGGACCCAAATATCAGGCCGCCGTGCATGACAAGCCACGTGCGCTTTATTTCACCCTGGTCCGTGACGGGGTTCATGTGCTCATAGCTGACCCACATGCCAGTTCCCTTGCTTATCACATCCATAATGTCTTGAACGGGGATTACGGCCGTAACGGCATCCCAGTCCGGTACATTGTCTATTAGATTGGCATCGACGTTCTGCGCCACTGTGGTCCCGCTCTGCTGGTCTACTGCAAACACATACGTGGAGACCGGCTCATCGGGTATCACATTGATTGAGGCAAGTGTTGCATCTCTGCCGTCGCGCTCGTACTCCAGTATGCGGCCGTTCAGCGATGTCTGTAC
>VYCS01000045.1 GCA_009843815.1 Cenarchaeum sp. SB0675_bin_21
AATAACTTAATTTAATTAAATTAAATTAAACTACTTTTACATAGATTGACACTAATATATTTCACATTACAAATACTTGCAATTAATTTGACATGATTAATTACAGTTAGATTAAACTACTTTTACGTAGCCTGATGTATAGAGTAATTTTATTATGTGAATTAATCAAAAATATTAATAAATCCACTCATTATGTACTATGATTATTCTATTTGTACACAACATTTAGTGGATGCACAACTTGAGTATTTAATTCCTATTATTGCGATTAATTCCAGACAAAAAAATACATCATATTAGCATTAATGCTGTACAAGCTTGAATAACTGCCGTACAGCCAGACGTGGATGGCGTACAGTCATCTTTATTATTTTAGACATTGTAAAATCAGCACGCACAAAGTCTAGAAATTCATCAACGCTCAACTCTTTTATTATATTTAGCTCTTTGTCCCACCCTTCATCGGATAGGGCAAGCCAGCGGTTCTGTACTTTGTATGCCGAACGGATGCGAGCTTCGGCCATCCTCCGCCAATCCGTCTCATATGATGATAGTATGGGCTTTGTGTTATTAGGGTCATGTATGGCGGCGGCAGCCGCATCACCCGCCATGCGACCAAACCGTATGGCAAACCGTATTCCTTCCAATACTAACGGATTTGACTGGCCGGCGCTATCCCCCACCAAAATCATACCATCATATACGCTCTTTCTGTCGATACCGCTATTGGGTATCAGACCATAATGATACTCAGAGATCTTAAGATGTCCCAGGTTGGCCACTGGCCCTATCTTCTTTTGCAGAATATTATCAAGTACCTCCCGTGGATCCACCGACGATTCAGGCTTTGCTATACCTACACCTATTCTGACCAGGTCGCCACCCACTGGAAATATCCATGCATAACCTGCAGGCGAGTACATGCTTCCCACCATGAGCCACCAGGTTTCCGCATCTATATCTTCTGCATGCATCTCATATTCGGCGCCAACACCAAATCGTCTCCACTGTTGGGTCGCCCCTAAACTCTGCGCAACTACGCTAGAGAAGCCACTGGCATCAACTATTATTTTACCCTGTGCCATAGTGTTATCGGTACCACTTATTGTAATTGTATTATCATTATTTCGAGTGGCTTTTTTTATTGCAACACCAGTTTGTATTGTAACGCCGGCCTTCTCTGCTTGTGTGGCCAGCCATCTGTATGTAGAGCGCACATCTAGAACAACTGCTCGATGAGTTTTATCATGTAATATTACCGAATTATTGGGGGAGCAAAATCCATAATTTTTGATGGGATTGTAGCATCTTTTAGGAATTTCAAACTCTGTTACAGTATCCATCCATGTGACGCCACTGGTGCGCACAGTTGTGGCAATCTGGGGCTCCTTCTCAATCATCAGAACCGACGCCCCACCATTGGCAGCCTGCAAGGCTGCCGACGAGCCTGCCGGACCGCCTCCGACAACTATCACATCGTACCTTTGTATATCTGACATCTGGTATGAAACAGATGACACATCATATAATTTGTTACAGGATGAGTTATGAATTATTATGTTTTTATCAACCGTATTGATATTTTAAAAATACATATTTTTCTGCATCTTTATTGAACTATAAAGCTACACCTGTATTATTTACTCATAACCTGTTGTATGATGTTTTCTCATATATCATGTGCATGAACAGGAATGATTCAGGCATGGTGCTGTATAGATGTCTCCTTAATGGTTACATATATGAATAAATACGGAAAACCTTTTCCATATACCATGGTGGACTATACACTGATACGATACTCACATGGCGACCTAAAGTTTGAGATACTAGTAAAACCAGATCCTGCCTTGGAGTATAGGAGTGGCAAGAAGATCTCCCCGTCATCGGTACTTGTATCTGATGACATATACACTGATTCTGGTCAGGGAACACGCGCATCGGATGAAAATCTGCAGAAGGCGTTTGGAACATCAGATACAGTGGAGGTGGCTACCATAATACTGAATAAAGGTGTAATGAATTTAACTACTGAGCAGCGCCGTCGCATGACCGAGGCCAAACGACTGCAAATAATAGAACGTATAGCAAAATCATATGTGGACCCGCGCACACACCTGCCCCATCCGCCTCTGCGTATACAACAGGCTATACGGGATGCCCGGGTTGTTATCGATCCCCAAAAACCTGCTGAGGAGCAGATACCTGGTGTGGTGGAGCGACTACGATCCATAATACCACTAAAAACAGAGCAGATGCTACTTGAAGTTAGCATACCTGCACAGTTTGCCTCTCATTCATACTCTGTCCTACAGTCAGTGGGAACTTTGAAGACGTCTGACTGGCTACCCAATGGATCTCTAAAAGCAATACTAGAAATATCAGCAGCTACCAAGCAAAATGTGATAGACAAATTGAACCAAATTACCCGGGGGGCTGCCTCTGTGGAGATCTCACGATGAGTGAAAAACGAAAACACGTCATTCCTGGCGATGTTGTTACCACTGGTCCTTACAGAGCTGATCAGAATACAGTCTTAGATGGACGTCTTATCATATCCACGACTGTGGGCGTATCTGAGATAGCTGATGGTGCAGTACGTGTGATACCTCTGACTGGCATGTATATGCCTCGCATAGACGACATGGTTGTGGGTAAAGTAACTACACATACATCGTTAGCCTGGGAGCTGGACATAAACTCATGCTATGTGGGATTTTTGCCCGCCACAGATGTGTTTGGTCGTGACTTTTCTGCCCGTTCTGATGAGTTGAACACGCGCCTCAAACGAGGTGATTTGGTGGCTGCCCGCATAGCCAACTCTGACAGAAGTCGGGATCCGCTACTGACTATTGTGGATAGGGATTTGGGCAAGATAGACTCTGGTGAGCTGATAGAGATATCTTCTAGTAAGATACCTAGACTCATAGGTAAGCGTGGCACAATGATACAGATGATTGAATCCCAGACTGACTCAATGATAACCGTAGGTCAGAATGGCTGGGTGGTTGCCTCCAGCGAAGATTCAAATGGCTTAATAAAGGCAAAAAAAGCAATTCGTATGGTTGAAAGAATGGCTCATATGCACAACTTGACAGATAAAGTTAGAAAGATGTTGGAGGCCGAAAAGTAATGGGTGGACGCGACACCGATATGGTGCTTTTAGATGAGAATGGAATTCGGTGTGATGGTCGTAAGGTAGATGAACCCCGCCGTATCACGATAAAGGCTGGTGTACTCAAGAATGCCAACGGCTCTGCGTATATAGAATTTGGCGATAACAAGATTTTGGCAGGAGTGTATGGTCCCAGAGATGTTCACCCAAAGCATATGTCAAATGCAGATACCGGCATACTACGATGTCGCTACCACATGGTGCCGTTTTCAGTCTCCGAGCGAAAGAATCCTGCACCCAGTCGTCGTGAGATAGAGATATCCAAGGTTATCCGTGAGGCGTTAGAACCAGCTGTAATGCTAGAAAGGTTTCCCAGAACTGCTGTTGATGTATACATGGAGATACTACAGGCCGATGGCGGTACCCGTTGCGCAGCCTTGGATGCTGCCGCCGTAGCTTTGGCCGATGCAGGCATTCCCATGAGGGATATGGTCTCTGCATGCGCAGCAGGTAAAGTGGCCGATACGGTAATTTTAGATGTAAACAACGAAGAGGACCAGGCAGGTCAGGCTGATATGCCCATAGCGTATATGCCGAATCTAAATCAGATCACCCTACTGCAACTAGATGGTATCATGTCACTTGAAGAGTACAACAAGTGTATTGAGATTGGCATAAAGGGCTGTAAAATCGTATATGAACTGCAAAAGAAGGCATTGGCAGAGAAGTACTTTCCCGAGGAGCAATCATGACTGTATTCACTACGATGGATGAGCTTAAGCGTAATCGTATTATGGATTTACTGCAAGAGGGTAAACGTATAGATGGTCGCGCCTTGGACGAGTACCGTTCTATAACAATTGATACTGGTGTTGTACCAAAGGCCAATGGCTCTGCGCGTGTACGTTTGGGCGACTCTGAAGTTATCTGTGGCATTAAAATACAACCAGACCGTCCTTTCTCGGATGTGGGTGAGAAGGGCATCTTTATCTGCACTGCAGAACTACTTCCATTGTCGCATCCAACAGTGGAGACTGGCCCACCCAACGAATCTGTTATTGAGCTGGCGAGGGTAGTTGATAGGGGTATCCGAGAGAGCCACATGATAGACCTAACACAATTGGTCATAAAGAAGGATGAGTCTGTTGTGGGGGTATTTGCAGATAATGTGGTACTAGATTATGATGGCAACCTATTTGATGCCTGCTCGTATGCTGCCACATCTGCCATACTTACGGCTCAAATGCCTCGCTGGGAGTATGGCGATAACGGGCCTGAACTACAAGAAGGTCTGGAACCACTACCTACCACTACATTACCTGTATCTGTAACAATGGCAAAGATTGGCAGTCACATCATTGCTGACCCCAACTCGGATGAGTGGGACTGCATGGATGCGCGCATCACAATTACCACAAACTCTGAGGGAAATATCTGCGCCCTCCAAAAGGGAGGCAAGGGCGGCTTTACTGTGGATGAGCTGGCCACCTGTGGTGAGATAGCAATAAACTCTTCCAATAAAATACGTGACATACTGCAGGCGGTGGTTCCAAAATGAAGAAGAAAAAGTCACTAAAAGGCCTGGGCGCTAGATATGGTATCAAGCCTCGAAAGCAGTACACCAAAGTGCACTTTACACTCAAGAAAAAGAGGGTCTGCCCGGACTGCGGTTCTAAAAACTTTCGTCGGATTGCCGTGGGAATATGGTCCTGTAAAAAGTGCCCACACAAGGTAGCCGGCATGGCATATGACATCAAAGTATAAGACTGATATTGTAATAGATGCAGGTCCATATACAAAATCCGTATACGAGTCAATTCTTGTGGATAATGAATACTATGATGGCCCCGATAGTATCGATATTTCATATAATGATGGCTCCATAAAAATAACCGTAACGGCTAAACGTCTGGCCCATATGCGCGCAGGTATCAACTCTGTACTTCGATTGGTCCAAGCTGCGCATGACACGTTGAGCACTAATGAAGAAAATTAATTTTAATACAAAAATTGTACTAATATGACAGCACAGATAATGCCTGATATTGTCAGTCTACGTAAATGTACCACCATTTCGCATTACCAAAATTGTATGTTAAATAAAATATTATTGCATAAAATTCAAAATTTTAGGTAATAAATTTACACTCTGAACAAAAACACCATAAATCCAAAATGTTTTGTGTATACAACACCGAATACAATTTTGCCCGTCAAATCCAACAGAAATTCTAAAACACACACAAACGATTTTTCCGAGTCTGGACAGCTCTGGCATAAAGTCATGCGCAACATACTACACGCTGTTCTGGACAAAAAAATGTCATTTTTTTATACACATAACCATTATTAATCAAGTTTAATGGGAAACGTCTGATACCTGTATGCCAATTTTGTATATGATGTCGATTATTTACCGCAACAAATGTATCTTGAAGAACTCTCGTTATGGTCTAGATGATTATACCATCTTTGGCATCTGCAGCAAGATTTTTTATTATCTGATGGTTTTTTATAGTGTTATCATTACGGTATAACAAGTCTAGAATATGCATAAATCCCGGCTTTATTTGTTGATTTTAAATGGCAGAATTAATTATTATATGAACGGCCAAGTAAATCCAATCGGATGTCATACATTAAGAACTAGATTACGTACGTGAAAAAACAAAATAATCATTGTAGAAAGAGATCAAAGCATTCCAGATGACATAAAGTATGTACCTGTCGATGACCATATACACAAATCTGACTTTGTTAAATTGTTTGAAAACATTCATCAGATGTGCCAGAGGAGTATCTTTGAGTAAGTATATGCCTAGAAAGTTGAGGTTATGCGGAACACTTGCTGTCCTTGTGGGGGATAGCTTATAATGGCATGACATTATACAGTCTGTAATGTCACAAACAATACCGCCATGGTTGGAGGAGAAGGTAAAAGCCTACCAAAAATCCCAAATTAACCTAGAGAATGTACAGGCACAACTACAACAACTAGAACTTGATGTTCAAACCACCAAAAATGCACTTGAAACACTAGAAAAGACACCAGATGACAAGGCTATCTACAAAGAGGCAGGCTCCATATTGGTAGAGTCGGATAAAGCCACAATGACCGAACATCTCAAAGAGCAACAGGAACTATCAAAGACACAGATTGCCGTATTAACTAAACATAAAGAAAAGATTGAAAAGACAATTCGTGAACAAGGAGCTAGTCTCAACCAAGCCATACATGGTGGCGCCATGAAACCGGGATCCTGATTGTCGCTTAAAGATTTACGTATAATTGCCGATGATCGGGAACGCAAATCTGGAATCCCTAATCTTTTAAAGAAAGCAGGTATAAGCTTGGAGATCAAGACCCTGCAAATTGGAGATTACATAGTATCAAATGAGACTGTCGTGGAGCGTAAGAGCATACATGACCTGATCTCGTCGGTCTTTGATGGCAGACTGTTTGATCAATGCTCCCGTCTCAAAGAGAACTTTGAGCGGCCCATACTGGTGGTGGAGGGCAACACTGATGAGCTGACCAATATAGTCGAGAATCCCCTAATATTCTATGGGGCCTTGATAAGGGTGGCCTTTGACTTTCACATATCCATCATACCCACACCAGACGCTGATCATACGGCCCGCTTGCTGGTGGCAATGGCAGCGCGCAAGAACAGATCATCAGGACCATATCTAAAAAAGATTCGAAAACGCAAAGACCTAGAACAACAACAGCTAGTCATTCTGAGCAGCCTGCCGGGAATCGGAGAGAAACTGGCCATTAGAATCTTGGAGCGCTTTGGCACCCCTTCGGCAGCCCTGAGTGCGCCGCTGCCAGATTTGAGCAAGGTTCCTGGACTGGGCAAGTCCCGCGCTGAACGCATAAAAAAGATACTAAACACACAGTATACAGAGTCAAAATCTACTCAGGAGAGTTTAGTCTTGGATGATGAGACGATCACGCAGTAATAATATCTGAGAATCTCCAAGGCCCACAGGTTGCATCCTGTTGTTTTATATTATACATTCCCTGCTCATTCATACCATTTATCAGATGTGCGGCAAAGGGCAGAGCGCCGGTGGCTCCAGGTGAGTTGTAATTTAATACATGCACCGAGCTATTCTCGTATAGTATTATGGGACCTGTAACAAAGCGACCATTCTGGTTTATTACACTTGATCTTATACCGGCCGTACCGCGACTCTTAAAGAGTCCCGCATCCAATGCTGGTAGGAACCTCTTTACACGATTTATCATGGCGTGCTTTGATATGGACGACCATGCCTCGTTGACTACCAAGTTGCGGAACTGGCTATCCAGTAGAATTTTGTGGGCGCCCGACTCTAAAATCTCACGCGTCTTTGGCAGTATATTTAGTATATTCTCTTTTGTGTCATACCCGTATGGACTAAAGACCAAGACGGCGTTGGGGCCAACCTCGCAGGTACCATCGTATCGCAGTATCCAGTGGGGGTCCAAGAAAGGATATTGTATATTCTGTGGAACCGAATAGATGCTTTTACTGGTTAATCTGTGATATCTCTTTGGGGCTTGCCAGTACTCTCCTCGAAAGTGAATATCAGTATACTCTTGACCGACATTCATACTATGTGCTATATCTACTGCCTCTCCGCCACCGGCATTTATCAAAAGATTTGCTCGTATTGGCGTGGCATCACTCAATGATACTATATGGTATCCGTTCTTTGTGTTTACAGTCGATGGCTCTCCATACAGAAATTTTATGCCGCATGATGCTGCATCATCTGCCAGACTCTGTGTCAGTACACGATAGTCCACCGATGCGTCCTTGTCGCATATCAAGGCAGCGACACACTGCACATTGGGCTCATCTTTATGAAACGATACGCCATCGACCACTCGTATATCCTCATCGCTCAAACCATTCTGCAGACCCCACTTTTGATATCTCTCCAATGTGTGGACCTGCGCACTGTCTAGTGCGACCTCTGCAACTCCGTCTTTTTTAAAGGGCAGTCCCTTTATACCTGCATACTTCTCCCACATATCATATCCCAGTAGGGCCGACTTGGCCGAGAGTCTGTTTTTATCTGGTTCGTATCTGTACGGGGCATGAACCTTGCCTGTATTTCTACCACTGGCATGGTACGCTACACCCTTCTCTCTTTCTATCACTACAATATCTGCATCCGGACTTAGAGATGCTAGAAAGTATGATATGGATACTCCCAGTATGCCGCCACCAATGATTACTATATCGTACTCTCTCATCAAATGCATATTGATATATCTTGTAGTATTATGTGTAATAGTGAGATGCTTCCCGATAGATGCGCCATCATACATAACAAGCGGCGGTGCTCAAACCCGCCCGAGTTTGTGGTGTCTGTAACAAGTGATAATGATGAATACATGGTGGGGGTGACATGTGCTACACATAGAGATGATGTCTCCAAAAAGGTCACATACTTACAACTACATAACAAAATACCAAAGGGTGTGATAAAATTTGTAAAACTACATCCTGTTGGTACCGACTGTATCCGCGCAGACCCAGACGATCGCATTCAGCTGGACCCATTTAAATAATAATGAAAAAAGTTAAAATTCTATTATACTTTGGCCATATTTACTCTTCTTTTGGCCTTGCCGTACAGTGGGGTCATCGCCACCCTTGGCCTCAAGCCTTGCTTGTTCCAACTCATCATTTGTATGCTTAAATTTCTTCATAATGCTAATGGCATAATCTCACATATAAATATACAAATTCTCTATTTACCTCGCCGATATGCTGGCCAGACCAAATTATGTATCGTATTTATACGGTAATGCCCATAATGATATATGGATGATGATGATGCATTTGCAATTTGTATCAATTGTGGGCTTTCAATAGAGAAGTGTGAATGCGTCTGTCCATACTGTGGAGAGCGTGACAAGTGTGAATGTGCACTGTTTGATTCTGCAACCGGTGGTGGATAGTGTGACTGACTTTACATGGTTGATAGGCGGTCCACAAGGAAGTGGGGTAGAGTCCGCCGCCGTAATATTCTCTCAGATATGCGCAAAGGCGGGATACTTTGTATTTGGAAAACGGGAGTTTCACTCAAATATCAAAGGCGAGCATAGCTACTTTGCCGTAAGACTATCGGACAAGATGATACGATCCAGCTCCAGTGGTGTGTCGCTGATGGTCTCTTATGATGCTGAGACAATATTTCGACACTACTCTACAATAACAAAAGGTGGAGCTATAATCTATGATTCGGATCTAAATCACATAAAGGCTGAAGATGTAAGTACGCTGGACAAGTACTACTTTAAGCGAATGTGCGCCGACTTGGACAATGACCACCCCACAGTTGAAGACGTACTGCGTAAAGTCGCAGACAACGATGTAGTCGCCTACCCGGTATCATTCAAAGAACTGCTTGCAGATATGGCAGAGAGTCACAACAATCCCAGACTAAGAGTCATGAAACGCATGTATAACGTTATGGGCGTCTCGCTGGCAGCAGGACTGATACAACTTCCCAAAGAACTTTTAATCGATGCAGTAAGAGGCGTCTTTGCCAAAAAGAGGGTTATCGCTGATCTGAACGCAGATGCGGCAACACACTCGTATAATGTGGCATCTAATACGATGACCTCGACCCCCTTCACACTACATGCAATAGAGAAGACGCCCAATCTGATGCTGGTACAGGGACACCTGGGAACGTCACTGGGAAAGCTGGCAGCAGGATGCAGATTCCAATCGTACTATCCCATCACACCTGCTTCTGATGAGAGCGTCTACCTTGAAGCCAATGGCACACTGCCGAACGATACGGGCCAATCTGATGCGGTAGTTGTAGTTCAAACCGAAGACGAGATATCTGCCATCGGGATGATGATCGGCGCAGCTCTTACTGGCGTTCGGTCATCCACATCCACATCCGGACCCGGCTTTTCGCTTATGGCCGAGGCCTTGGGCTGGGCGGGAATAAACGAGGTTCCTGTTGTACTGACATTATACCAGAGGAGCGGCCCGTCCACAGGCCTGCCTACCCGGCATGGTCAAGATGATCTACTCTTTGCTGTCTTTGCTGGTCATGGTGAGTTTCCACGAATAGTGTATGCGTCTGGCGATATTGAAGAGTCGTTCTATGATACGTGTTCCTGCTTTAATTACTCGGATGTGTATCAGCTTCCTGTCATACACATGATGGACAAATTTCTGTCCAGTACCACAATGACCTGCCCTGCCTTTGATCCATCCAAGGTTACCATAAACCGCGGCAAACTATTAGATGGTGTTGAGGGTGAATACAAACGATTTCAATTGGGCGGGGATGGGATATCTCCCAGATCCTATCTGGGCCTAAAGGATGGTATATTTTGGAATACGGGTGATGAGTCCGACGAGGTGGGTCATATCACCGAAGATCCAGTGGTGCGCCAGATGATGATGGATAAACGTCTGGACCGACTGGATTTGATTCTACAGCAGGTGCCAGATGCGGAGCAGGCCGTATCTCATGCCACAGGCGAGTATACTATAATATCTTGGGGTTCTACAAAGGGTCCCATACTTGACGCTCTAGAGATGTTGCAGCAAGAAGGCATAACAGTGGGATTTGTACAGATAAAGATGCTACACCCGTTCCCGACAGAGTGCGTCCAGCGACTACTAAATGGGGCCCGTGTTATAATAGATGTAGAGTCGAACCAGACGGCTCAGATGGGAAAACTGTTTGCGCAGAACCTGAACATCCCCATAAACCATTATATCTTAAAGTATACAGGCAGAGCAATGACCTGTGAAGAGATACGTGACTCACTACTAGACATAATACATGGTACATCACCCAAGAGGAGGATACTGATGCATGGCGCTTAAAGTAGCAGACTACAAGACTGGTGTACACAACGATTGGTGTCCGGGGTGTGGCGACTTTGGTATAGTGAACGCACTACAGATGTCTCTGGCCGAGATGGGTATTGAACGTGACAGAACAGCAATCTTTTCTGGTGTGGGTTGTTCTGGCAAGACAGTTCATTTTGTCAATACATATGGTATTCATACGTTACATGGCCGTGTACTGCCCTTTGCGCAGGGAGCCAAAGTGGCAAATCCAGATTTGACGGTTGTAGCCGTGGGAGGTGATGGTGACGGTCTGGGAATTGGCGCTGGTCATTTTGTAGCTGCAGGGCGTCGTGATATAGACTTTACATATATTGTGTTTGACAATGGTGTTTATGGCCTGACAAAGGGCCAGGCATCTCCTACACTGAAACTCTGGGAGCAACCCAAATCGCTGCCCAAACCCAACATAAACTATAATGTAAACCCGATAGGTCTGGCCATAACGTCTGGATACACCTTTGTGGCACGCGCCTACTCGTATGACATACGACACCTAAAAAGCATGATAATGCAGGCCATAGCGCATAAGGGCACATCGTTTTTGGCTGTTCTGCAACCATGCCCAACGTATAATGATATCAATACACGCGACTGGTATGCGGGCCTTGACATGGAGGATGCTGTCTCACGTCACTCTAGAATATACAAGCTTGAAGATACCGGATACGATCCCGTAGTACATTATGCCAGTGAGTCTGAGATGGATGAGAAGCTGTCTCAGGCCCTGATCAGATCACTAGACTGGGGTGATAAAATACCCACTGGAATATTTTATAAAAATGAAACAATATCGACATTTTCACAGCGTATACAGACCAACATACCCAACTATCCAGAGAATCCTCCATCCCGCCAATCGATATCCAAAGATGGCAAACCTACTGTTGATATATCAAATATCGTCCAGTCCATGCTAATATCATAGTGGCAGATAAAAACGATGATTACACATCAGGGATGTGTATGATTTGATGTGAACCCTCTCCCACACAATATGACACATAACTTGAGGATCAACCATGCTGACAGACCATCTCAAATATGTGGCATCACCCAAACTTATGTGTGAGAGGAACCCAAGACAGTCTATAGGGCGGTACAGCATCATTGTATATATCAGAACGGCCTTTGTGTCATGATGTTTAGTATTGATGATATGATCAGTTGCTATATCAATATTTATAGAGTGTATATAAATCATCATCTATATTGCCACAGACAAAACCCGTTGTCAGTATAGAGAATGTTGTAGCATCGGCATCTGTAGAACAAAAAATGGATCTCAACGAGATTACGCGAACATTTACTGATGTAGAGTATCACCCGGATCAGTTTCCAGGTCTGGTCTTTCGGTTAGCTACACCAAAGACGGCCACATTGATATTTACATCCGGCAAGATGGTCTGTACAGGCTCCAAGTCTGAAGATATGGCCCGTCGTGCCGTCAAGACTGTAGTGGATAGACTGCGAGCCGGCGGCATAGAGGTAAAGCAGGATGCCATAGTTGAGGTACAAAACATTGTTGCGTCCATAAATTTGGGCGGCCGCATACATTTGGAGCAGGCAGCTAGAACACTTCCCCGAAGCATGTATGAACCAGAGCAGTTTCCAGGTCTCATACACCGCATGTTGGACCCAAAGACCGTCATACTGTTATTCTCATCAGGCAAGCTAGTCTGTACTGGAGCCAAAAGAGAACCAGACGTATATAGATCAGTGAACAACCTGCACTCCATGCTGGAAGAGAAAGATTTGATGCTGTACAGCTAAGGAGTAGTAATGAACCTCACTGAGTTTGATGAGCTTCTGAGTTTTGGTGATGACACCAGCACACTTATGATGCTGGTGTGGGTGCTGCCACTAATACTCTTTGTATTTTATGGGCAGAGAATTCAGTTACTGATAACTTCTTATGAGATTAAAAAAGAGATCAAAAAACTAAATGATTTTGGGGTGCAGTCCATAAAGGAGACGCTTGCGTATGTGGATAAACTACCAGGCGCAGACTCACTCGCAAAACAGAATATAGAGTCCATGATAGATTATTTTGTTGTACCTCCCCAAGATATGGATACATCCGGAATAGTGCCCAAGGTTCGTGCTGTATTATGGAATAAAGAGTCGTACACCAGAAACAGAATTGAAACAATACTGTCACAGGCCAATGAAGTGGAGCGGGCAAGAGTGCAGACACTGTTGGAGATAAGCTCCACATTAAAGATGATACACAAGGTTGTAAGTCATCTATATTTGACTGCAAAGAAACAAAAGAACTATCCACTCATACTGCCACTACAGATGGAACTGCCCTTTGTGATGGAGCAGGCCGAAGCTTTGCGCGATGGCATGACAGCATTTACAGAAGGGCAGCCTGTGGGGGACGGTATAGGGCCAGCAGTTGTGGGATACATGATGTGTAATATACCGCACAAACCGATATCATATAAGATGATATATGCCGAGTCTGAGATTGAGGGGAGGCGTACGATACTTTTAAAACCCAAAGGCCCTGAACCGGTAACCGGAAAGCCCGATGAGGCTCTTAAGTCAATCATAAAACAGTATGATATAGATGTAATAATAATGGTGGACGCTGCATTAAAGATGGAGGGTGAAGAGTCTGGTTCTGTATACCGGGGTTTTGGTGCGGCCATAGGTGGGAGTGGCGTGGAGCGCTTTGGTATAGAAGAGATAGCCACCAAGAATAATATTCCAATATTTTGCGTTGTCATAAAACAGTCCATAAAAGAGTCCATATCTTTAATGACCGATACAATATACAAGAGCATACCTGTATCTATAAGACACATACAAGACACAATAGTAGAGAACACATCACAAGATGATACCGTACTTGTAATCGGTGTTGGAAATACCGGAGGCGTTGCGCAATAATGTTTCAAAAGAAGCGTATAACAGTAGTGTATACTGTGTCGCGTTGTGACTCCTGCGAAACAGACAACAAAGAGCGGTTTGTTTCAGGTGATTACGTGTACAAGAGATTTGACTGTGCAAAGTGTGACGGCAAAGCAGTGATATATGGTATATTCGGGCAAGAGGAAATAGTGCAATAATGTACATTACACTAGGCAGTAATGATGGTATGTCTATTTGTTCGCATATGTGGTTATTAGGGGGCCGTCCGTCTGTGGTATGAACGTGTGTTCTGCCTGCGCAACCACCTTACCATGAACCTCTACTAACACGGCATACGCCTTTACAACCTTCTTGCTCACCAGAAAGTCTAATGTTTGTCGGGCATTATCACCAAACTCTTTTGTGAGCCAACGCAGGGCAAAGGGAAGCGAATTAAAGTTATCCCATATGTATTGAGCCATACTGTCGGCCTCATCATTCTTTGTTCTCTTACGGTTAACCAAGGCAAAAATATTCTTTGTCTTTTCATTTCTGACAAAGCCCCCGCCATCAGAATAGGTACAGAAGGGTTCGCATGCATAGGCAGATTCCTCTGACAACGAAAATCCTCCAAACGACCATATGTTTGGGATTGTCTTGCCGGCATGAATTGTATATCTGTCCAATGAGTGACCACTTAGATTTGCTATGGGTTTGAATCCCGCACTCTTAATCACTCGTTCTATGGCTTTACCTATATTGCTGGCTTTGGTACCTGCTGAGCACAAGCTCATGGCCTTCTGCAGGGCCAACTCGGCAGTCTGTACTAGAGTGTCGTGTTTGTCGTTAAACGATATTGTCACGGCAGTATCTGCTATGTATCCATCTATGTGAGCTCCTAGGTCCACTTTTAGTACATCTCCACTCTTTACTGTGAGTGTATCGTCCGGCTCTGCCGTATAATGGGCAGCAATCTCATTTATGCTGGTGTTTACAGGAAAGGCGCACTTTGCACCTCTGGTCCTGATTTGATCTTCGACCCATTCACATATGTCATATACGGTCTTGCCTGTCCAGTCCCGACTTCGTACCATCTCGCGTACTTCACCAGCAACCTTGCCTGCCTGCACATAGGAATCTTGCTCCATTATGTATATACTCATGATACAAGGCGATTTAAGTCATATCATGATATGCTATTTCCATAACAGAATGGCAACAACATGCCCCGTAATTTTGCGTACAGGTGAAATTTACTGTGGTTTTAATCCTAATTACACTGAAGGTTTATTACCCCATAACCATAAATGAAATTATGCAACTTTATGTCTGCACCATTCTGTTGGCGGGACTTATTGTTGGTGGTACCATGGCACCTGCTATGGGGGCGCAGTTGGAAGCTATACTGAACCCTGACACAGATTCATCTCCATTTAAGATTACATATCAGAGAACCGCATTTATAGAATATCCAGCTGGCAGTTCACTGTCTGAGTTCATGCAGACAAATTCGTGGGTTCTAGAGGGGTTTGCTGACCTTGATGATCCAGCAGTGCAGCATCTGCAAGACAGTCTGAATGAAAGTATACGTAATGATGGCGCAATATCTTCGGTTGATGACCTGACAGTATCGTACAAGTTTCAGTTGACAGGGCGCAATGTCAACACATCATTGGACTTTAAGGTGCAACTAGAAGGATACATTGCGAATTATGTGATTACACGGGATCAGGTTCGCACACTGATAGATATGGGGTGGCGCGGACTCAGTACAGATGAGTCTATTGTAATTGATGGCGTAGATGTTAATATTCCATTAAACATGCTACAGGAGAATGAACCTGTACTGTATGATTTAGTTCAAAATACTGAAGCTGGTGATATACTATCTGTGCCAATGATAAACGCAGACTTTATACTGGAACAGCCACTAGAGAATTGGCACTTTCTATTCGACCCGACTGGAATAAACGCTGATGCTAATCTGTATGGAATATCTGATGAGCTGGCAGGCCAAGTTCGCTCGTCTTGGACGATGGGTGAGAGTAGCATTCGTGAGGGCAGGCAGATAGAGACGGAATGGCATGCTTCTGTTACTGGCAATACACATCCGGACATACCAGGCTCAATATCATTTGATCTTCGAGCTGTGCAGTCAGCAGATCAAGCCAATCTCCACGCCTTGGGATTTGGGGCTATTGATAGGCTAGAGGGGGTAGAGATTATAGGAGTTACTCCTACTGCACCTGATGACTTTGCAACGACATCTACTGGGAACTTTCCAGTCGTTATAATATACGGTATGGCTGGCTTGGCTGCCGTAGGAGGTGTTGCATTCTTTATAATCAGTAATCGTACGCTAAAGAATGAGGCAAAGGGTCAACAGGGCATAGATCCAGCTAATTTAGTGGGATATCAGACTAGTGCAGCATCTGGCGGATATCAAACCAATAGAGGTGAGGCTCAGCTGCGAGATGACTCTGATTATCAACAGACCCGTAGCTATTATGAGCGGGAAGATACAGATTCAAGATAAAATAACTGATCAATGTTATGCTTGATGCATGATGAGCCATACAATTTGGCTGTTGTGCGCCAAAATACCATCAACGGTGAGCAAACTTGGTGATGGTTCTTGCGTCCCACACCTGCCGATCCGGCAGAGTGTTTAAGATCGTAGTGACAAATCGTCCAATTCATCACCCGCCTTTGTGAGGAGATAACCAAATTAGACTTAAATTATACAATAACTACTGATAAAGCGTGACTGAAGGAGATATAGCACTTATAGTTGTCGGCGTTATCACGGCGATAGTAGTCCTAGCAGGCATACGCGTCATTCGGCCGACACATGTCGGCGCCATAGAGACACTGGGCCGCTTCTCGGGATTCCGGCGCTACGGCATTACGTACGTGTTCCCCGCAATTCAAAAACTCTACAAGGTGAACGTGACCGAGCAACTCGTTGACGTTACAAAACAGGACGTGATAACCAAGGACAACCTGAACTGTACAGTTGATGCGCAGGTCTATTTCCGCGTTGGCAAGTCCGACGATGATGCCCAGGCAGATCTTTTGAAGAGGGTGAGAGAGGAGGATCTAAAAGCCGCGCTCTACAATGTGAACAACTATTATAGACAGGTGGTGGAGCTGGCGCGCACCACGCTGCGGAACGAGATAGGGCGGACTGATTTTAAGCAGGTCAACTCCAACAGGGCCGGCCTGAACAAGGCCATACACAAAAGCATGACCGAGGAGACCAAGAACTGGGGGATAGGAATAGTCCGGGTCGAACTAAAAGAGGTTCGGCCGCCGGAGGACGTCCAAGATGCCATGAATATGGTCATCAAGGCTGAGAATGAGAAGCAGGCAGCATTGGATTTTGCCACGGCCGCCGAGACCAAGGCAGACGGCGAGAAGCGCGCCGCAATAAAGATAGCGGAGGGGGAGGCCAAAGCGATAACCACCGTCGCCGAGGCCAAGGCCAAGGAGATACAACTGGTCAACGACGCCGCCGACGAGCACTTCACCGGCAACGCGCAGATGCTGGAGAGACTGCGCGTCACCGAGGAGGCGCTAAGAGAAGGCACCAAGTTCGTGATAGCTCCCGACAACCAGATACCCACCATCATAGTCAACGAGACGCCCGCCACGGCAGTTCCGGTGCAGCCAAAGAAATCGACCAAGATGGGCGAGCCGAGCACAGTATAGCGCCCCGACTACAGATGATGAGCCGCGCAGTCGTTCTCATTTATGGGCGACAGAACCCGATCGCTGGCCGCCGACCATATATGATAACATAATTATACCAGATAGGTGGAGTATAGGGTTATGGGTACGGCAGAATTACGTTCAGGAATACTATCGGATGTCGTGATGATGGGCATTCGAGCCACACTCGGTGTTGTCTTTATAGTTCACGGTTACGGAAAATTCTCTCCTGGATTTGCCGGCTTTATGGAGTCTTTTGGTGCACCAGCAGCGATGCAGATACCAATAGCTTTGGGCGAAGTGGTACCAGGAGTGTTGTTACTGATAGGAGTTTTGACACGTATTTCATCAAGCTTACTATCGATATACATGCTAGGTGCAATATTCTTGATAAAGGGTGCGCAGGCGTTCTCTAGTAGGGAAGGACCTAGTACGGAGTTTGACATAATATTGCTAGCCGCTGCTCTGCTAGTGATAGTAATGGGCCCTGGACGAATATCGCTATCTCATATAGTTGGTAGGATTCCAAGATTCCTGCATTAGATATTTTCAGACTGAATTTAGTAGATGCATCATGGTACTCGCAGTCTTCTCCAGCAAGTCTATGCGGGCAAACTCATTTGGCGAATGCATGTGAGAGTGTATGTGGGTACCTCCTACCAAAACACAGGGCGCATTGAGCGCATTTGAAAACTGCCATATGGGCCCGGTCTCTGGATACATGACATTTAGTATATGTCTGCCATACGCAACATCCACTGCCTTGCGGACTGCCTGTACAAAGGTATGTGATGGCGATGCTCTTATGCCCTGCTGACCATGCTCTGTACTTATTGATATGTCGCCAAATCCACGTACATGCAGATACTCTTGTAGCATACGTGATTGTACAGATGGAACCATCCCGGGCAAAAGACGCAGATCTAGTTTGGCAGTAGCCACAGATGGCAGTATGGTCTTTGTACCATCTCCCGTATAACCAGATATTATACCGGCTATGTTACATGTGGCCACCTTGGTCAAATCTTGCTTGACGGACTCTGTATTTACATTCTGAACAAACCCCGACACTCCCAACTCCTCCTTGATGGTGCCCTCATCAAACGGCATCATGTTTATTATATCGATTTCATCTTGAGAGAAGGGTTGGGCATGCTTGTACCAGTCAGGTATTGTGATGCGGCCATCCGGAGTAGCCAAGACAGATAGTGCTCCCACCAATCGCCAGATGGGATTCTGTATTATTGGAGCCATACCAGAATGGATGTCGCGTTTGGGCCCCTGCGCCTTCAATGTAACGTATAGCATGCCTTTCATACCAAGTCCGACTATTGGAGTATCGTTGTTGTCCACATACCCAAACTCCCACACAATACCATCACACTTTAGCATCTTTCCATATTTCTTTAGGTATGATGGTATACCTCTACTGCCATTCTCTTCCTCACCCTCGATGGCAAACTTTACGTTATATTGTAAGCCATCTGATTCGGCCAGGGAACGCACAGCCTCGATACGTGCTACCAGCTCCCCCTTGTCGTCAGTGGCGCCCCGCCCATACACCTTGTTGTCGTGTATGTTGCCGCCAAAGGGGGGATGCTCCCACATATCTAATGGCTCTGCAGGTTGTACGTCATAGTGGTTGTAGAATAGTACTGTTCTTGGGAGACCCTTGTTTATTTCGCCGTATATGAGGGGAGCATGGCCTTCCATGTGTAGTATTTTGGAGTCTATGCCGTTCTCCTGTAATGTGTTATGTACCAGATTGGCACACTCTTCTATTCCCTCACCGGTCGCTGACACGCTAGGCTGCCTTATCAGACTTTGCAGAGTCTGTATCATTCTATATCTGTTTATTGTATTCAGTATGATCACCCAGATGTATGATCAAAGCCCTTCATAACTTTGGGTATATACTGTATCATGTCTGATGCTATAACATGCAAACCCAAGTCGTACTGCGCCAGCATTCCAACCTGCTTGTTTATGTATGCTGCTGTACTGGCGGCCTCTATACCTTTACGGTTTTTGGCAAATATGCCTGCCGTCACGCCACACAATACATCTCCGGTACCACCTGCCGTCATTGCTGGAACTCTACCTGTATTGTATAATGTATGTGTGCCATCTGATATCACATCTGTACTTCCCTTGAGTAGTATGGTGGCACCACACTTTGTTGACATCTGACTTACCATTTTGGCACGTTCTGTCAAGTTGTCTGGTGGTGTCTCTTTGAATAATCTGTAAAACTCGCCGGCATGCGGTGTCAGTATGCAGTCTGTATCGTGCACCTCATCAACTATATCTGGTTTGAGGGCTCCTGCGTCTAGTACAACTCTCACATTCATGTCGCGTAACTGTCGTAATAATATAGGCAGACCTTCGGTAAACTCCAACCCCATACCGATTGCCGCCACATCAACCCCCAGTGGTATGGTTTTAGATAGTTTGATTGCTGCGCCCCGGGTGAGTTTTTGGTCGACCAACGGCATTACTATTATGTCACACGAGGCGGCACGTACTGCATCTACTATGTTTTTTGGTACGGCTGCATATGCCAAGTCTATACCGGTTCTTAGGGCAGCCAATGATGCTAGTATGGGAGCACCGTGGTATATGCGACTCCCGCCTACAATCAGAACCTTCCCATTCTGTCCTTTACGGGAGTTTATGTGACGAGGCGGTATGAACCCACTCACCATATCTGATGTTATGTTTTGTATCACCATGTACCTTGTGCACCCTTAAGGATTTATAGCGTTTTAGGTGTGCTGCATGCCTATGACTGATACACCTTGGATACTCACTCTTCTGGAGAATCATCAAAGTATGCCTTTCTTGCATAACACAAGTATGCAGTATGTCCTATTCCCTGAAATGAGTGTCTTGTCTTTCCCTCCCGGGCCTCTATGGTACGTAGTATCCTCTCAGAGCACTCTATATCTGTAAACTGATTTTGCGTCAGTATGCCCACAAGCTTCTCCAACTGGTTCATAGTGGGACATACGGCAAAGACAGAACCACTTCCTTTTAGCATGCGTCTGACCTGCGGTATTACGCTCCACGGATCCCCCAAATCTATAATCGCCAAATCCGCATCCTGTATGGATACATCGTCTGAGTCTCGGATGTCTCTATTCTCTTGTATTATGTACTTTTGTAGACCAGCTCGACGTATATTCTTCTCTGCAATCTTGATGAATCTGTCATCTACATCAAATGTATGTACGCGTCCTCGAGGTCTAACTACTCCTGCCAGGGCTGTTGTAAGGGCACCACTACCTGTACCTATTTCCACTACCGTCTGACCGCTCTGCAGGCCTGATCGGGCCAATATGTATCCTATATCCTTGGGGTATACTATCTGTGTACCATGTTGTATCTTCATGATATAGTCGTATGTTGTAGGCTTCAATACGTAGACGTACTTTTCCTTATTGGTTGTTATACGCGAACCATACTTTCTTCCTATGGCATCTGCGTGCCGTATTATGCCTATATGCGTATGTAGTACATCATCTCCAGATATTGTGGTGAGCCACTTTTTGGTCTGATTATACTGAAACAAGACCGGAGACCCCTGCTTTATAATGTCCATAAGACTACTCCGCCTCACAACCTCTACGCGTCAATGGGGAGATGAGTCCACACTCCAAATTTAAACTAAAAGAATTGTATCTAGTACATACTAATGGCGTATTGATACGTATTAAGATGTATGGTACGGTACATTTATAAAGCATTACTTCCTAGTATTACTATGCGAAAACGTAGTGACCCAAAGTCCTCACTATTCTACATGTACAAGCCTGTGGTATACACCAAAGTCAGGCCTGCTGAGTGCCAACACTGTGGACGTGGACCTGAGGATGGATTTAGAGTATCTGCACGAGCAATGCCTGATGGTACCAACGGATTTTTCTGCAAGATACATTATCCTTTATAACACTTTCTATAATTGTGAGCTGTAAAGTTATTGGCGCCTGTAAAGAACGCCGTCCGACAGGACTTTTTCACTGTCTTGCTCCAGAGATGTCGAACCCACCAGCTCCCGGAATACTTCGATCTTCCCTGTGTCCAAGGATATAGTTTCCCGCATTGAGTACGGTAGTTTGGCGCCGGGTCGGTATAGTTAGTCACGAAGGGAGATGGAGCGGTTGACTCACCGGTTATCTCCTCATTGCATTCTTGGCAATTGGTTATTGTTTTCGCTCCACAATCAGGACAGTGTTTTCTGTTTTTCCAAGGCATGCTCCTGAACTCTGTGTTGATGACATACCCTCTCAGACAAACCTGCGCCACGTCGTACCCATCACGCATACGCCACGGATGCCTACGTTGGTATTTGGAGGTTCCGGGAAGAGGGGTGGTCTCACACACTCATCTGGTCGTTGTGACTCCCCAGAATGTCGCATGGTAAAATGCGTGGATGGTAACGAGATGTACCAACCAACAGATTTTGCAATGGAACCACAGGTCGTAGTAGAGGCGGATGCCACACAGCCCGGCGCGCATCCGGAGACGGCCGAAAAGCGGGTGCTGGAGGCGTTCCTGTCGGGGAGGCGGTCAAGCAACGATTGTGCAGATGAGAAGTCTAGATGCATACACGTCGACTTGATACACGAACACGGCTTGGAGCTTTGCCGAGATTGTTATGCTGGCAGTCCTATACCTAACCGTGGTACCCAATATCCAAAAGCGCCCGAATATAACCAGTTCAACACAATATATTTATTTTATAACAGGCCACTTCCAGCCGTGTCGCAGAATAGATACGTCGTTTTAAGTTACCAGCGCTACTCGGGCAGTAGTCGGGGAGGGCGGTGGGCATAATGAGTGAGGATAATTCCGTACCGTGGCTGTCTGGAATCACCGACGACAACGCGAGAAGACTTATTGAGTCCGATTCGCCGATTATACGCGTAGTAGCGGGCCCGGGGTCAGGCAAGACTACCTGCCTCGAGCGTCGCATTCAACGGCTCATAAAAAAAGACCGGGTAGACCCAAAGAAAGTATTTGTCGGGACGTTCACAAGAGCCATTACTAAAGAGTTAAGAGACAAACTTGATCCACAAATCAAAGTCTCAACCATACATTCGCTTGCTTTCGAGTTGTTGCGTGAATATCCGGCTGCATGCCAAGGAATGCAACTGCGCTTCCTGCTCCAGTACGAAGAGGACGTATTACTTTACGATATTAAGGATGCCGTCCCAAATGTGGGCAGCATACACGATTACAGAAAAGAATTAAAAAATTTGCAGGCGAGTAGATCCAAACGAGAGGAAGTACCGAATGCAAGATTCGGCGAGGCTGTTCGGCGTTGGTTGCGGAGACACCGTGCAATGCTAATCGGAGAGACCGTCTATCTCTGCGTGGTCGGACTGGAAAGCAAAGACATCCAATCAAAACTGTACGATTACGTCGTGATTGACGAGTATCAGGATTTAACGGCCGCGGAGCAGGAACTTGTACAATACATATGGTCAGAAACCGGTGCGCTCACGGTGATGGGCGACGATGACCAGTCAATATACGGGTTCCGCTTCAACCACCCGGGAGGAATTCAAGAATTTCATACGAGTTGGCCCCAATGCGAAGATTTGACACTAGCCAACAATTATCGGTGCGGGGAATGCATCCTCCACATATCCAATCTAATGATGGCCGAAGCCAACAGTGCTAAACAACCAATGGTATTGAAAAACAATTACGCTGGCAAATTAAATGCGGTTCACTGGGATACTCTTGATGACGAGATCGCGGGCTTGGCAAAGCACATACGCGACCATGCACAAGAGTCGTTTCTGGTTCTTGTCCCACGCCGCTTTATCGGCTACCGTTTAGCTGAAGCGATAGGCGCCGATGCTAGCACCGCATTCACGGAAGAAATACTGGAACACCCTGTTGCCCAAGAGTCCTTTGCCACCGCATCCCTCTTGGCAGATCCGGAAGACTTTGTAGCTGCGCGAACGTACCTTAGCTACCATGGAACAAAGCACGAGTATGCGTCGCGCCGAAACGCAGACGCCTACAGCAAAATTCCGACGGATGTTGGCGGTCATGACCTTATCTACGGGATAGCGAATGGTAAAATTTCAGTGTCTGGCCATGGCAAGAGCCACATCAAAGGCCGGGCGGCGAAGGCCGTAGAATTGTTCCAGCGCTCCTTAACGGCAGACGAAATTATTGATATTTCATTTAAAGAGGAATTGGCTGAGAGTGAAAGCAATGAAGAAAAACGCCGCTGGCTGATTGATGACCTCCAGGAGCTTCGCAGCACGGCTCACGAGCTGCTCGATCTGCAAGACCATCCCGACCTGTCTAAAGTGATGGCAACGTTGCGGCATCGAATAGCTACCCGCGTGCCGCTGCGCGACTCTGAACTAGCAGAGCCGCGAGTGAAGATCATGACACTACATTCCGCCAAAGGCCTTGAGGCCGACAACATCATAATTTCCGGCGTTGCGGATGAGATTTTACCCGGCATAGTGACAGACCAAGAAGATTACGAAGAGAAGAGAAGGTTGCTGTATGTGGCCGTAACGCGCGCCCGAGACAGTTTGATTATTTCGTGGCCCAGACGCATACAACTGAATGACTTGGCTACGAATGCAGGCAGACGCAATGGCAACATAGTAACCTATAACGGTGTCCGCTGGGTCAGGACTACGCGTAGTGCCCTACTTCCGCAGGGTCTAAGGGGTGTGACTGAGGGACATCGATTATTCCTTAAGGTGGGCAGTGGACCGGGCGCAGGATCTAGCCGTCCAGATTCCTAATATTTGCCGGGTACTGTCCCATCTGCGAGTGATAACCAATCAAAACAAGCATAGATGTTATACTTGGACTACCTTCAAGCGCTAACGTTAAACTCGTCAAGCCATACGCTGCCACCAACAATATGCTCATACTCAGCTGTTGCTCTACATCCCCAACTTTGTCCATTGCCGACGATAGTGTCTTTAGGGTGGCTCCTGATGGTGCTACACAAGCCCGTACCCTCGCTAAATTGATGGAAACTTCAGGCATAGAAAATCTAGTTATAATACACAGAGGAGATGACTATGCAGATACATTGGCTGATCAAACCGCAGAAAACTTTATGCGATTTGGTAATGTGGAAGAACCGATCCGTTACATTGAAACATCGGAATACTTCAGTTCAGTATCATTACTGGCAGATGAAGTACAAAAACTAGTGGATGCACATGGCACAGACAAAGTTGCAGTATTGATGATATCATTCGATGAATCTGTAAATATTGTTCAAGGTGCATCCTCATATGACATTCTAGATGATGTTAGATGGTTTGGTGCTGAAACACACGTCGGGGTATCGTACTTTGCAGAAGATGCGATTGCCGATGAGTCTATCAATTCGGTAGACTTTACGGCATTGTTTGTGTCTGATGAGGGTAATGAAGGTGGTGCGACTGAACGTGTTGTACAACACATACGAGACGAATTTGGTACGGATCCTGCTTCATACGTGAAGCAAGCATATGATGCTGCATGGCTCATAGGACTGTCCATACTTGCAAGCGACTCTGACGATACATCTGTATTAAAAGAAACCTTGCCTATTGTGGCATCAACGTATGGTGGTGTTCTGATTTCTACTGAAATGAACGAGCATGGCGACTTGCTACCACTAGACCTTGCAGTATGGCAAATAGTTGATAGCGAATGGGTAGAACAAGGTACGTATTCACTGTCCACAGGTACGATTATCCCAAAATAAGATTTTTTTACTTTTTTTGAACCATAATGCACGAAAAATTATATCGGTTGATCATCTAAATCTGTATACATCTAGAATGATATATGGCCAGATGATCAATCTGTACATAAATGAAAATATCTACAGCACATGTTTGTAGTACAATTCGTCGACCTTAGGATGACGTGTAAGATGTCGCATCAACCGCATTCGCGCCAGAACCCATTATGAGAACAAAACATCATGGTATGCAGCAGGTATCATGTCTTTGTTCTGATTTAACAGTGACTGCACAGATGAGTCCATCACATATGTGGTGGCATAATCATCACTATCTCGGACACTCCTTCCAAACCCCTGCAGTAATTTTATTATGGTCTGATATATGTACCAACTTCTATTTGCCTGGGTCTTGGCCTTGACACGTCTATCTCCTAGATATGGGTAGGGACATTTCTCTATAATCTGGAATCTGGACAAGTCTCCCTTGAGATCAATGCCCTGCCAGAGGGAAGATGACAACAAGACTCCATTGGGCATCTCAGAATGATACTTTAGTACCTCATCTATGGTGGAGTTGTCCTCGTTTTTGCTGTGTGCCAGCTGTATGCGCCGGGCCTGCTCAGAGCTGAGTCGCTTCTGCAGACTATGACATCTATACTTTGAAGATGTCAGTATGAGTCCACGGGAGTCTGGATGCATAGACATTATCGAGTCTATTACCTTGGCAACTGCAACATCATCAGATTCAGGAGACCTGCTACTCAGACGGGCCACGTTATTAAATCCAATACGACGATTCTGTGGCAGAAACGGGGATTTTGGTACATCGATAAATCCACAGTCCTGAAAGCCCATAATCCTTGAAAAGTTCTTTTTGTCTATTGTGGCTGACATGTACACTTGTATCTCTGAGTCGAACAACTCCTTTGTATATCTGGATATGTCCAGGGGTGCGACCGAGACGCGCCGCAACGACCCTTGATTGTCAAACTCGGGCTCCTGCATTATAAAGTTCTGAGAGTTTGTTCGTATCTCCCTACTGGCGGCAACTATTCCATCAAGTCGCTGTTCCATACGTTTTTGTGCCATTATCTCTTTTGGAGTGTTAGGCTTGGAGTTTTGTTGCAGCATATCTTTGTATCCGACCTGTAGGGATTCTAGCAGGTCTAGCATACCGTCTATACTCTCCAACTCAAAATTTTTTTGATCAAGGCCGGTCTCCATCAGATAACTTCCCCAGACGTCATACCCTATGAACCGAACAACCTCGTTCTCTATGGTGTGGGCTTCATCAAATATTATGACCCTTCGATCAACACCTGGCAGATCCGACTGGTATGCCTTTAGATAAAAGTACATTGCATAATTCAGTATAGTTTGGTTGTATGCCAGCCCTGCATCCTTCTGTTTATAGTATACACATTGCTTGCCATCACCTCGAGGCTCCCTGTACTCGCAACTTGATACTATTTTACCATTCTCCTTTATGATACATCTTCCTTTATCACAAGTCAGACCCTTCAAAAGTGCCCGGGCTTTGTCCTCTATGTGACTCTTTTCCATGAGCTGGCGGCACTCAAAGTTGGACTTGCCTTTTATAGACTTTAATTCTATAAAGTCGCTCTTGTATTGGTCTTGTAGTAGTTTTGTTGATGTTATAATGAATGCCTCGCCTAGTGTGTCAGCTATGGCTTTTGCTACGTGACTCTTACCTATTCCTGTGGGGGCTGATATTATAATCTGGGTATGACCGGACTTGATCAGAGACTCTATCTGGCTTAGTATGTATTTTTGGCCCTCTCTGGGTGTGACACCCTGGCGGAAGTTCTCAACAAACATTATTGAAGTGTCATGGTTGTGAAATATAACCTATTGGCGGTAATCTTGGGTTCTTGTGGCTTGGTATGTTACATGCAGATATGTAGCTCTGCATCTTGAGTGTCTTTGTTGTTATAATGTGTGGCGGTTTTCTATAATTTGTAAGGGAATTATATACAAAAGTACACAGCCCCGGCTGCACACTCAAGCCTTTTCTGACGACCTTGTTGTATAGAACGGAGCATGGCGGGTGTTGGTTTGTAGCCCTCCTTATGCCCCGGCCGTCTTAGGACGACCTTCCCAGCCGCCCGATGCAAAATATTCCAGGCGGCATTAATATCCGCGTGGAATACCCTGGTACAATTAGTGCAAATGAATTTGTCGCGCGTGATACGCGACTCTGAGTCTACGTGTCCGCACATATGGCACGTCTGGCTCGTATATTTGGCCATCACCCCGCATAGCGGAATTCCCTCCCTCTCACATCGCTGCGCCAACTTCCTTAGAAACTCACCAAGTCTGTTCTCCCGCATGGAGCGATTCATGGCGCGTTTGTAATTCCCGCCATGTGTAGTCATGTCCTGTATAGATAATATCTCGGCTATGATGGCATCCGCACCTTGTACGATATATGATACCGTCTGGTTTATGGTGTTTACGGCGATGCCATCAGCCTTCCTGTATAATTGCTTTATTTGGTAGTTTAAAACACACCACTTCCGGCCATGCCGTACCTTGTGGTCGCGTATACTCTTGAGAGCGTCTATCTCCCGCAGTATTTCTCTGTGGCGCGTGTTGTGTATTGTGACATTGCCGTTTGTGTCAACAGTGACTGCCAAGTGCTTACCTCCCACATCCACACCCCGTACTACACCCGTATTACGGTGCGGCTTTACCGGTTCATGCACTGCGATATGTAATTCAAACATGTGGTCGGACGGCTTTGTATGCTTGTCCACCCGTTTGGTGACATCAACTATCTTGAATGACCGCATATCCAATGATGTATTGATTGGCTTGGCGGTCTTTACTATACCATATCCGGGTATTCGTACAGTATGATCATCCTTCCGTACAGGTGGGTTTGCGCAACTAAGTATGATACGGCCGTCTTTACGGCGGTATGGAGCGTGGTTGGAGTTATCATCCATAACTCTTCTACATGCGATGGAGGCATCCTGTATGGCGCCACGGCCAAACGATACAGGACATTCGCGCAGCCATGTATGTTTGGCGCGCCACTTCGTAAGCTGTTTATACATGCCGTACTTTAGTCTCCTCTTTGATGGACCAAAGTCATATACCTGGTAGTAATCGTCCAGTGTACTGGATGTAAAACTATCTAGTGTGTTTGGTAGTTTGAATGGCTGCAGGATATCAACTACCACCCTCTCCATATATTCGCCATCAAACAAATACTCTGAAACGGCGCGGTTGTACACATACCGTGTAACATGGCCCATGCGGTGCGCCCACTCTACAAACAACTTATCCCTTCGCAATGGTACCTTGACTATCCGTATCATAATGTGTAATACGGTATTGTGGTATTTAAGGGGATTGATGTATCACGAAATCTGTGTTGGGTCAACATTGACTCTCAAAACAGAGACTGTACTTTTGTATGTAATTCCCATTTGTAACTGTCTTGTTATACTGCGCTACAATAATACCCGTCATTATTATAGTAAAACCGAATAAACTATAACAAATAATCGTATACTGAACCAAGGTTCTTGTGCAAACGCGGGTATTTCCCGATGCGCACCTTACATGTCATGCCAGGAAACGATGGTGCGTGCAGCGCCCCGCCCTCTGCTCGATGCTTGATGGTTCACAGGGGAGCTGACACAAGAACCCTCCGCATCCAGGCGCAAAACACCTGCATTTGCACGCGAATCTAATCTTGCAAGCATTAATTAGCTGATTGTAAACTATTGTAGTATGATGCTGACTATACACTGTGATGATGTCAAGTCCATACGGCATGAGCTGGCAGTATATGTCTCTGATCAGATAGGTGCCATTCCCACACTAAAGACATCTGAATTTATACTCTCTCCTGTGGATGATGAACCCATCGACAAAGATTTGGCGGTGACCGCAATACGTGAATATTTAGAATCACTGGGAGAGATTCATAACTTTGATGTCGTTCCTGTACAGAATGAAATCTTCATAAGATCCATTGCCGGTAAGAGATTGGAGCGTGGCTCTAAGTCGGATCCGGGCATGTTTTCGTGCCCACACTGTGGGTTTTTAACCAAATATGAGGAAGAGTATCACATACACACAAGAATCCACTATTTGTGAGCATCTTTTTTCAGCGCATTGCAATACTCTTTGAGCATCTCTTCTATGTTCACTGTATCACTATTCTTTACCTTTTCGACCAAAACCGGCTCGGCTATCTCATAACAGTTTAAAAATTTCTGCTCATCTACAAAGAATAATAGAATGACATCTTTGTATATGCAGTGGTATATTTGCTCTGGCTCCATCAGTTCGGGTTTGATCTTTGGCCCCTCATCATCTACCGTAACTGCATCGCTCACACTCAGTCATCATTATCTGCTGAATATAAGTTCCACCAGGTAGATGTAGCGTATATGAGATGGCAGAATCATCATATTGTTGCAGATTTTTGGACAAGCCATTTACGCCCAATTATTAGTTACGTACCAATCTCCAAAATCAACAACCCTTATTTCTCTATTATATGTGATATTGTATGATGATTGCGATTATACGAATGGTCTTTACTCCCAAATATCTGGCAATGTCTGTTGCCATCACCGGTGTGATGTTGTTTGGTCTGTTACTCCTCTCTGAGTTTCTGTTTCTTGAGCCATATGTGATAGGGCACATTCCACCTGGTACTGAGGTTGGGTTTATTCTTATAGTGTTGATATCTACACTATCTGGATTTGTTATACCCATGAACATATACCGAATTGCCATGCTACAGACATCCAAAACCAAGATGGGTCGAGGTCTTGTGGGTACAATAATTGGAACGGCGGCGGGTGCCTGCGGTTGTGGACCTGTAGGGTTTGCCATAATATCTACCTTTGGCAGCGTGGGTAGTGCAGCATCATCGTTTCTTACCAACTATGAGATTCCAATTCGTATAGCTGCAGTCTGTGTGTTGGCGCTTACAATATACACCACACATCGCTCGCTAAAGACAGAGTGCTCTTTGGAATGATAACCACATCCAGAGATGCCAGGTTGGCAGCACTAGAGAGATGGAACAAGATGCTCTCTAATAATCCAGGTTTATTCTCATCAAATAATATACAGGGATCAAGTCCACCATCAGTATTTGTGGGGTCTTATGGGTATCCACATGTATTGGCAGGACCACTGGTTCCGCCAAAGTTTGGCGATACGTCAATACTGGACTCGCCGGAGAGTTGGACCGGCAGACCAATCTCGGATATAATACAGTATAGAATGAATCTGGTTCGAGGGATAAAGAGTGTACCTGCAAAGGTGACAACCTCAAGATATGTAGAGGACTTGCAAGACTTGGCAATGGGTGGTTCTCCCACCGATGCAGACATTACATTTTCAGGATCCCTGCGCGGAGTTGGTCTGGCCGATGGTCACAGCGCCCCGTATGGACCTGCTGGAAAGATTCAAGAGTCGCACATATCAAACATCACTCCAGATAAGAGAATACAGAGGTGCTACTATGATACGGACCTTAAAGCATCTGAAGCCATCACACACCTGTACCGAACCGGGACCAGCATATCCAGCATACAAAAATGCTTCAGCGTTGGCATGTTTGGCACAGAGCGCCGACTGGTCCCCACAAAGTGGAGCATAACTGCCACAGATGATATTATATCCAAACATATGATACAGAAGATACAAGAGTACCATATGATAGACTCGCATCGCGTATTTGCATTCGCCCACATGGGAAACTCATACTCGGTTATTATTTGGCCCCGCCGGTGGGCGTTTGGGTTTTCAGAGGCGTGGTTTGTTGATGGTAATGCATTATTTGGCTCGGACTGCGAGTTGGGCAGAGGTTTTGTAGGTCCGCCAAATACTGCGGGCGCATACTATGCCGCCAGATTGGCGGTTGCCGAGTACATGGAGCAGAACCAGTTTCAGGGTGGCGCCGTAGTCATCCGGGAGATCTCTCCAGACTACTCCATACCCGTTGGAGTCTGGCAGGTTCGAGAAGGCATACGGGCGGCTTTGCAGAGTGATTGCACAATCTGCCACTCCATGGATGAGTCATGGAATGTGTCGTGTAGTAGAATGAGCATACCAAAGGATGCATGGCAGTCTCAGGAAGGTATATCCAGAGTAGTTCGACAAAAGACCATATCAGACTACATACTGTAGTTTTTATTGATATAGCCAAATTATTCATATGTGCAACATGCAATGATGCTTGGCATTGGAGTAGCGGCATCTCCCATACTATTTGCCCTGGCCGCATACCCGGACAGCTTCAGTTTGAGTTGGAATCAGGGACGGGGCGGCTTTCTATTTGCGCTGGTATTTTTGGTTGCTGAATTGATTGGGTTGCGGTTGGCGCCCTCAATCAAACGCGTCATGCTGTCAATACCCATCGCAGGTGCAGTCATCATATATCTGATAGTGATGGAGTCTGGATTTCAGGATGTATTGACAGCTACTGCACCTGAGTACGGCGTACAGTTGGTATACTCTTGGATATGGATGTGGGACTTTGTAGTGATGTCGCTGTTTTTAACAGCGGTCTTTGTGCTATACTTTGGCAAAAGATGGATTCGGATAGCGCCTGCAGCACCCATGTTTTTGGGCGGCAGCGCAGTCATACTATCACTGGATGCATTCTTTCCATACGACACGTTAGGACCTCTACAGTATGTGGTACCATATCTGGTACAAGCCAATGTGGGACTGATACAGTTGTTGGATCTTGGTACTGCGACTGCCCGTGACAACATAATGTTTCTTCGTGGGGACCATGGCCCCATGGTACTGCAGGTCTTTTGGCCTTCTGCAGGTGTGCACAGTGTCATTATATACTCGCTGGTTATGGGTGCATTTCTGTTAAAGATGAACATACCTCGTAATCGCAAGGCCATCTACTTTGGCTTGGGCATACTGGGTACGATAGTTGTCAATATGATTCGAATATTTTCACTGTCATGGTATGCCTTGAAGGTTACAGCAGACCCGCAACGGTGGGAGGAGTTCCATTCGGTGGCCGGCGAGATAATGTTTCTACCTTGGCTGTTTGTGTTTCTATTTATAGTGATGATTGTTGAGACACGACGCGTGCGCAAAGTTAAAAATAATTCCTAATGTCTTGTTGACCTCGGGCCTCACCTAGTTCACTGACCTTTACGCCCAAACGGCGAACTGTTCTCTTCTCGTGTAGCGCCTCTTTTAGTAGAGCCGTCGCCGTCTCCTTGAGTACCATTAGACTGGCTGTATGCTTGCGCACTGTTTTAGAGCGAGAGCGTCCTGACATATCAGAGTGTATGAACTGTACCCCCACCGTACGGTATTGCAACTCCCTCTCAGATATTACATTGTGTAATGTATCACACAAAGTAGACAATACAGGATATAGTTCCTCAAAACTGCTGGTATCCTGACTTAGAGTGACCATCTTGCTGTACTGGACATTGGGGGATCTCTTTTGGACCATACTATCATCCGCGCCCCGGACCGAATTGTATAGCGCAGTTCCTGCCTTTCTACCAAACATCTTTTGCACATCAAAGATATCTATCTTTTGCGCATCAGGTATGGTGTGAACATTTATGGACTCGAGTCTTTTGAGTGTCTTTTTGCCCAAACCATGTATGTCCTTTAGCGATATATTGTTTAGAAAGTCCTGCGTCTTATCTGGATGTATGATGGTCAACCCATCGGGTTTTTTGTAGTTTGATGCCATTTTGGATAGCAGTTTGTTGCGTGATATGCCTACCGAGCATGTCATGCCAAGACTCTTGCGAATCTCCACCTTGAGCTGTTGTCCTAGATGGGCTGCTATCTTGAGTGAGCCGTCAGTACGTGCGGTTACATCCAGATATGCTTCGTCCCTGCCCACATACTCAAACACATCTGCATACCCCTCCATGATATTCATGGCACGCTCAGATATGTCCGAGACATACTCAAAGTCTACCGGTATAAAGTGACTATCTGTATCCTCCAGCAGACTCCGGGCCCTGTATATTGATAGTCCAGAGCGTACACCATACTCTCTTGCCACATAGTTGGCAGTTGCCACCGCACCACTATCATCACCTCTATTCGAATATATGCACACACAGAGAGGTTTGTTTTTGAATTGGGGATTGCGTATCTCCTCACACTGTGCATAAAAGTAGTCAAAGTCTACATGTATTACGCATCTATCCTCGGCCAACTACCTTGATTGGTACATATGCCTAAAAAGTCTTGGAATTCTGTATATTCCACCATGTTGCGTGTTGCATGTTATGTGCACAGACAATGACAAGATGTCTGGTAAATCTGTAAAATCACCTGCAATATGACCCCAACAATGGTTTATTGATGGCGCAGTCAATAAGGATCAGATGAGAATCTGGGACATGCCGCCAGAGACTGTGCAGAAATCATCTACTTGGAGAGTGCCGCGAGCCTCACGCCATATGGTCGGTTATAACCCAAAGAAAGGATATACTGCGCATCCAGAGATTATTATAGCGGCGCGCAAAAGTTCTTGCACAATTGAAAATCGCCTAGGCACGCATACCGTTCAGGTTGACAGGACTATGCGCGCTGCCCCGTACAACAGCGCCACACCGGAGGAGCAGAATGAGTTCATCAAGAAGGGAGGGTGACCGCCGCCTGGTGGCGGTCGGAGGGCTACCCTGTGTGATTCACCGGTATACTGCAGGGGGATCAGGCGCCGGGGGAGGGGAAACGGCTCCAATCAAACAATCCCTCCACATGATCTATGCTCTGGTGGATGGCACCTTGTATCTACAGTGTCATAACTGTCTACCTGTGGGCAGATACGTTGAGATCATCAAGCACCTGCAACGACGTTACAAGAAGGTGGGCATCATCATTGACAACGCCAGTACCATCATCTGTATTGCCATGCGAAAGTGTCTGGACTACTTGGACGGTGACATGGAGACGTCACACCTACCGCTACATCTCCAGCAACTCAACCCCATCAAGACAGAATGGGGGCGGATCAAGGCTGCCATAGCCAACACCCCCTTTGGGGACTTGGACAAGATGCAGTACGCCATAAGGCAGATGATCCACAATTGAGAAGTACAGATCGTCAAAATGTTTGACTGACTGCTGGCCACATAGCGCCCGATATGGCTTGGAACGATCACGGGGACGGAAGCGGCCTGACTACATTGCCGTTCTTTACAAATCATAATTCCAGCAGACTCACCCGTCTTCTGCATCCGGTTCACGACAGGCGATGAGGCGGTAATGTCCATCTATTTATCATGAATTTTTCCATTCTTTTTGACTAGTATTATGCGCATGACCGTGCAGGTCATACCACTCCGTCGGTAAAAACACGGCGGAGTATGTGAGAGAACAAGATCAGATGGAATTACGCAACAACTCCACCCGTTCAGCAATAGTTATCACTTATGGTGAAAAAATCCTATTCATGCAAAAACGTCGTACGCTAACAATGATAGCCATGGTGATTGTGATGGCCCTAGCGACAATTGGCTTTGTTATTGGTGAGGCCGAGGCGAATCTGGTCGTTTCTCCGGTAGCCGCCATCTCCGACGGGATAGATGGGTTCACGGCACTGGACGGGGCCGATGGTGTTGCGATAGCTGAGATATCCGACAGGACGTACGCGGTGGT
>VYCS01000047.1 GCA_009843815.1 Cenarchaeum sp. SB0675_bin_21
TTAAGATTATTTACTTTTGTCTTGCTCGCATCGCTTCTGCTGAACCGGGCCAGTCTATGTGTTTACGTACCAGAATGCGACGCATTGAACCTGGTGTAATTTCAACATTAAACTTTTGAAGGGCATACTGTGCCACGACAGGAGATGTCCAACTGGCAGAATCCAGACCATATGCTGATGGGGATTTTTTCATATCAACACTTAGTTCCTTTAGTTGTTCGGGGGTAAACTTTGGTGGCCTCCCTTGTCTGGTTCCATAACCTTCGGCATCGCCTCGTGTTGACATATTCCGCAACCACGTACTTATGGTAGCGACGCTCATATTGACATCATCAGCTATCTCCCTAACTGATAGACCTTCTTTTCGCTTTATGGCTGCAACATAATACCGTTTACGCTTCTCTGATTTTTCTTTCTTATGTAAGCTTCGTAATTTTTGCATGGTTACCTTTGGTAAAAATTTTTTGCCCTCTGGTACAAATCTTGGAATCATAGTAGTTAACACAAAAGTCTTATTAAAAAATCTTGTGTCATTAAGGTTCGGCCCCTACAAGTTTGGAGAATAGTCAACAAAATTCAATTAATGATTTTAAATGCTAGCAATAATTATGACATATGTAGGGTACAGTAAACCAAAAAGCAACGGATAGCAGAGTCATAATGTACAAAAAGGATGGCCAAATTAAGACTCCAATAGATGACCTATAGGGTGCGGCATCCAAGAATAATGTTGTGTGGTCCAGATGCGAGTATGCGCATCACAGACGCATTGCTGCAATAGAACCACCAAACGATATACAAGGTCCAGCTACGGGACAAAGTCATCTGCATTGTACAATTAATGTTGCCAACTTTGGCGACAAAATACGAGGCATCGTTATGGTATGGTTTTTTGTAATCGCCACTCACCACCAACAATACTCCACACATCATGAGAGATGTGCAGTCTTTGATTATTTACATCAGGGGTCAGCAGACCTGTTATGCCAACCATATCTTGTGCCAGTAATGGCATTATTTCAGCAACAGCGGAAGCCGCGGAGTTACCGTTCAATCGTATTATGGTAGTTGACAATAGTGTTGCCGCATCATACATCAGATAGGCATCAGATGATGGGACAAATCCCATAGATGTTTGTAGTTCTAATGTTAGTTCAGAGACATCTTGTGGTATGGCCGGCGTGGCTACAGCAAAGTTGGTATTCGTTGCTGTTGTTACGGCATCTGGACTTGAGAGTATGGAAGGTAATGCACCATCGACAGATAGTCCATACCAATTGACATACTGCAGATTGTTCTGGTGTAATGCCGCCTCAAGAATTGATGCTGCATCATCATACGTCAACAGTAACACTCCCACCGATGAGCTGCTGTATGAATTCAGCATGCCAGAGATTGTGGATTCGGCATTGGTCGTTATTTGGCTGTAAGTATCGTTGGCCGCATACCTTTGCACATTTAGTAGTCCATTAAAATTAGATACTAGATTGTTCAGTATTATATCTGTAGTATTGTTATTGGACTGTATAATCAAAAGACTTGTTATTTGATCATCATTCAGCATGTGCATAATAGTTAGGAACTGATGTATCTGTGGGGAGCCCAGAGATGTTGTGCCCGTATGGTTGACATTCAGGGTGTGCGAGCAGCAAGATACGACTGTAAAGTCATTATCTATACCAAATTCACCTATCATGTCCATGGATGCTGTATCAGGAGGACCTAATGCAACCTGTATGTTCGAATTATACAGTGTGCGTGCGGCATCCAGCGCCACATTGGGGACCGTAGCAGTATCCACCACTCTCTGTGACAGTCTCCATGGCATGCCATCCTGTTTCAGCATATCGTTTTGTGCCGATATTGCCAAATGAGCCCCCCACATCTGTTGTATGCCCCGTTGCGTATCCGGGCCTGTCAGTGGAGTTATGACCCCTATGGGTATCTTGGTTGTATAGCCACCTGTGGCATCATACGCGGAGTCACGAGTCCACATATTATCATCTAATCGCCATATATCATATGCACTGGATGCCAAGTCTCCATTCCCATCCAAAGTCGTATGATCAAAGATCAAGCCAGCCCCATCGGCTATCGAGGGCAATATGGCTCGGGCTATGCTGGTATTGGAGTCAGATTCAGTCATGGCTACTCCCGCCAATCTGGCAGCTTCAAACAGACTTGCCGAATACATGGGTAGTTGTGTACCAGATAATGAATCAAGTATAATCTGTGCAGGTCCACCATCCGACATTGCTGGTGATACTGCAGCGAGGTTTATCATGTCAGTAGCCTCATTTTGTATCTTATGTGAACCAGCTATTCCCAGTGAGCCATACCAGTTCACCTGTTTGGCAGTACCTCTTGCGGCATTCATTATATCAGCAGTGTCATCGCCTGCCATAACTAAGACTGCCGTACTCCCGGTGCCATACTTGTCTGCCATACTCCGTATGGACACAGCTGCATCACTCATTGCATTGTTTACATCATCATACGAATGTGTCATATCTATCTCCCCGGTAAACTCGGTAGCCACATCCTCAAGTAGTAGACGTATTTCGGGACTATCAGGATAGATGGCCACAACACCCTGTATGTTGTCGTGTTGCATTATACCTGCCAGCGCCTTTGCCTGCCATACATCAGATGGCAACATGCGGAAGGTGTCATCGTTTGGTGTAGCAAATATTCTTGTCGTTGATGCTGTACCGATTATCAACATGTCATTATTTTGCGCATATTGGGATGCCTCAAGCATGGATAGTTCAGGTGCATGTACTAGAACTATTGGAATACCCACATCATTAAAGAGATTCATGCTGGATTCGATGTCATCATTAGTAACATCATTCACGACTAGTGTATATTCATCATTCATTAGTGCCAATCCCATACGAGCGGCAAGGCCGGCCGCATGAGCATCGTACTCGTGCACCAGTAAGCCGACAGGAACTACATCATGGACTAGTGGCTCTCCTGCAGTGTGTTGTGTATGCGGGAGTATTGTATCTCCAAACGATATTGCTCCACTTGACGTATATTTTGGATTATTATACATGCCTATTCGAACCCAATCATCGTCTCGTATAGTCTGTATTTGGTACACGGGAGCCGTAAGCCCCCCGCTCTCATCCAGACCAGTATATGTTGTGTACCCACCATATGCGCCAGATATCTCTGGAATTGCGCTGGCAACATCCTCAGCTGCAAAGTTCAAACTCCCAAACGTATCAATTGTACTCTTGTGTATATTTACATCACCAAGTATTGCAAGTCCCACTATCTGAACTACATCATAAGCACCAAAGGCAGTTGGGTCTGGTACGCGGTATAGTGTGTTGTACACATGAGAGTCCAATGATACTGTAACTGGATTCTCCAGGCCGGAAGGATATGGTACCGAATAGTCCACCTCTTGCGCAAAGGATGTAGCATTAGAGTTGTTCAGTATGTCATTGTTCGGACTTTGACCAAACCACATTACGCGAGTCAGTGACCGGTCTTTGGAGGCAGCCTCCAGTATTCGTGGAGCATCTTCGGTATCGGTCAATAGCACACCAAGTCTAATGCCAGGCACCGACATCAAATCGGACACCACGGCATTGGACACATACGAGGCGATATCCTCGCCACTATGCAGAAGGTTATACTGTATGCCCTCAGCCACTGCTGTTTGCGCCAGATGGTCTATACGATCAAGCACATGTCGATCATCTGCAGGATACACCGGCAGTATGCGATTCACTCCTCTCTCGTTCATCAAGGCAATTGTGGCTTCCAGAGCATCGTCATCATCTGGTATCATGGCAAAAGATAACGGGTCAGCATGTACGATATCATAGTCTGTATGGGCGGCACAACATGCTATTACAGTCATACCCAGCTGCGCAATTCTATTCTTTGCCAGAAGGCTCTCTGTACCAATCGCCACGTGAATGTTTGCTTGTTGCAGCTCCAACAATGACAGTATTTGATCATCGTAATCCTTCAAAACCATCTCCAGTCTCCAGAGAGCATCATGCTGTTCCAATACATGATTAAAATGATCAACGGACAGCTCCGCCACAGAGAGTATGTCTTCATTGCCTTTGGGTATGACGGCGCCCACCTGTATAATTCCGGTCAAAGGGACACTTTGCGCAGCATTATTTACGCCGCCGAACTTGACGGCGCCCTCATTCAGTACTAAGATTGGATTACTCATGTTGTTTATAGTATTCATCTTTTCGGTGTCCATATTCAGATATAATATGCCTGGCCGCGCCCGGACAAAGTCGTTGAACGAGGCTGTAACATTTTCAGTCCCATCAGTTATCTGTATACGACTGAGCAGTATGCTAAGCGAGTCATATGGTGTATCAAAGTTTAGTCTCATCTCGCCAGTATTTACTGTATATTCGGCCGACGTCAGCTGGGCATGTGCAGCTACAGGCAGTACAGCCATCACCACTAAAATTCCAACTACTGTCTTCAATCATCAAATAGTTGAATAATTAGTATTTAACTAGACTACCAGAGTTTATGAGTACTAGCGGACAATAGGATCCGATAGATTTTGGGCGCGATGGCCTGAATCGACGAATTTGTCCCACATCCGGGTAGTTCTACGATACGACCTACCAAAACACGAAGATCAGGCACATTTTCCCGCCCCTGTACTGCTGACCGCACCAAACCCATCAGACTTTGATAAAAACTACGTGGGTGTTGCCCTTCGTTTGATAGACTATCGGATCCGATTGTCCGCTAGTACGCATGATCGTGCAGGTCATACCACTCCGTCGGTAAAAATACGGTGGAGTATGTGAGAGAACAAGATCAGATGGAATTACGCAACAACCCCACCCGTTCAGTAATGGTTATCACTGATGGTGAAAAAAACCCTATTTATGCAAGAATGTCGCACGCTGGCAATGATGGCCATGGTGATTTTGATGGCCCTAGCGACAATCGGCTTTGTTATCGGTGGGGCCGAGGCGAACCTGGTCGTTTCTCCGGTAGCCGCCATCTCCGACGGGATAGATGGGTTTACGGCGCTGGACGGGGCCAATGGCGTCGCGATAGCGGAGATATCCGGCAGGACGTACGCGGTGATAACTGGCAACGACGGCGTGCAGATCATAGACATCACCGTCCCGGCCTCGCCCGTACCGGTGGC